>DATLVC010000001.1:0-2934 GCA_035577685.1 Micropepsaceae bacterium
CGTCCGGCGATCTCAACGAGGCAGAGGCGGCACGAGCCGAAGGGTTCAAGGCTGTCGGTGGCGCAGAGCTTGGGCACCTGGATGCCGGCGAGCGAGGATGCCCGCATGATGGACGTGCCGGCCGGAACCGTAACGGGAATGCCGTCGATTTCAAGCGTCACCGATTGGGTGGCCGTTTTCTCCGGCGTGCCCCGGTCGATCGGGCTGCGGTCGATGTCTGTGTGCAGAGTCATGGCAGGCCTCTTTAGCGCATCATATTATTCGGCAGCCGCGGCATGCGCGGGCTTCCGGTCAAAATCTTCTGGGAAGTGCTCCATCGCGCTCATCACCGGCATGGGCGTAAGCCCGCCGAGAGCGCACAGCGAACCATCGCGCATGGTCTCGCAAAGGTCGCGAACGATATCGATGTTCTGGACCACGCGGTCGCCACGGATGATCTTGTCGATGGTTTCGGCGCCGCGCGTCGAGCCGATGCGGCAGGGCGTACACTTGCCGCAGGATTCGATGGCGCAGAAATGGAACGCGAAACGCGCCTGCTTGGCGAGATCGACGCTGTCGTCGAACACGACGATGCCGCCATGGCCGACCATGCCGCCCTTGGCGGCAAAGGCCTCGTAATCGAACGGCACGTCGAAGAGGTTTGTCGGCCAATAAGCGCCCAAGGGCCCACCGACCTGTACGGCGCGCACGGGACGTCCCGAATAGGTACCCCCGCCGTAATCGTAGATCAGTTCATTCAACGTCAGTCCGAAGGCGCGTTCGATCAGCCCGCCGTGCTTGATATTGCCGGCAAGCTGGATCGGCATCGTGCCGCGCGAGCGGCCCATGCCGAAATTCTTATAATGATCGGCACCTTCCGCAAGGATCACCGGAACGGTCGCCAGCGAGATGAGATTGTTGACGACGGTCGGCTTGCCGAAGAGCCCTTCAATCGCCGGGAGCGGCGGCTTGAAGCGGATCTGTCCGCGTTTGCCTTCCAGACTTTCGAGCAGCGATGTTTCCTCGCCGCAGATGTAGGCGCCAGCGCCGAGGCGCGCTTCCATATCGAAAATGCGATTGCTGCCGAGCACCGTCACGCCAAGCAGATTCTTCTCCCGCGCGATTTCGATGGCGCGGATCATCCGGCGGAACGCGTGCGGATATTCCGAGCGGATGTAGACATAACCTTTGCTCGCGCCCACCGCGATACCGGCAATCGCCATGCCCTCGATGAGTGCGAAGGGATCGCCTTCCATGATCATGCGGTCGGAGAAGGTACCGCTATCGCCTTCGTCCGCGTTGCAGACGATGTATTTCTGATCGGCCTCGCATCCCAGCACCGTCTTCCATTTGATGCCGGTCGGAAAGCCTGCACCCCCGCGGCCGCGCAAGCCCGAATCCGTGACTTCTTTGACGATGTCGGCGGGCGCCATGTCGAGCGCGCGGCGCAGGCCCTTGAGGCCGCCATGGGCTTCGTAATCTTCAAGCGACAATGGATCGGTGATGCCGCAACGCGCGAAGGTCAGGCGCTGCTGGTTTGCGAGATAGGGAATGGCTTCAACAATCCCGACGTTCAGCGGATGCGCGGCGCCAAGGCCGGCATCGAAAATGCTTTTGACGTCGGAGGTTTTCACGGGCCCGTAACCGATGCGGCCCGCAGGGGTCTCCACCTCAAGCAGCGGTTCGAGCCACAGAAGTCCCCGCGAACCGTTGCGCACCAGTTTGGCGTCGAGCTTGCGCGAGACGATCTCGGCGGAGACTGCGGTCGCGACGGCTTCGGCGCCCATCGAAAGCGCAGCCGAGTCGGAAGGAACGAAAATGCGGATGGTCATCAGCGCAGCCCCACCGCAGTAAGGACTTTGGCTTCGTCGGCACGCCCATGCAACTCGCCATCCACCATCACATTGGGCGACAGCGCACAATTGCCGAGGCAATAGACTTCTTCCAGAGTCACACGGCGGTCCGGCGTGGTGTCGCCAAACGAAATGCCGAGCGCGCGTTCCAATCGTGCGGCCAGTGCCTCGCTTCCCATGCTCTGGCAGGCTTCCGCGCGGCAGACCTTCACGACATGCCGGCCAGCGGGCTCGCGGCGAAAATCGTGATAGAAGCCGACGACTCCCTGGACTTCTGCGCGCGTCAGGTTGAGCACATCGGCGACCAGCACGATGGCCTCGTCGCTGACAAATCCGAACCGTTCGGTGAAAGCGTGCAGGATGGGCAGAAGCGGCCCTTCCAAATCCTTCAATTGTTCTGCGATTTCACGAGCGGCCCCAGCGTCCCATTCCTTCGCCACGCCAGCGTGATCTTTTCCTAACACGTGCAACTCCGAAAAATGCCCATAGGGGGCATCCTATAGCGTCTAATATAGGGGATGTCCCAGAGGAAATCCTCATCGCGCGTAACTTAAAATTATGCCGCTTGCAGAACTACTTAACGAGTGAACCCCAGGGATCGTTGAAGACCAGGACCGAATCGCCTCTCGCAAGTGCAATAAGGGTGAGCTTCGTCTCACGCGCAATTGATACCGCAAGCTCGGTCGGAGCCGAAATGGTGGCGAGGATCGGAACGCGCGCCAGCACCGCCTTCTGCACCAACTCATAGCTGCACCGGCTCGTCAGCAGTGCAAAACCGGAAGCGGGATCAATGGCTTGGCGTGCCATATGCCCGATCATCTTGTCGAACGCATTGTGCCGACCGACATCTTCGCGAACCGCCATGATATTGCCGTCCAAGCTGCTGAAGGACGCGGCATGCACCGCACCCGTCTCTTGGTTCAGCTTTTGACGGGCGGGAAGGTCGGCCAATGCCTTGAACAGGGCTGCGCCAGAAAGCTGCGGCGCGGCTGTCAAAGGGGTCAGTTGAGGCAGGGCTTCCTCGATGGTGGTCAGGCCGCAAATGCCGCACCCCGACTGGCCGGGAATGGCGCGGCGGCGTTGGGCCAAACGGTCGGAATGC
>DATLVC010000002.1:0-3287 GCA_035577685.1 Micropepsaceae bacterium
TTTCGCCGCCGGCATCAAGGCCGCGAACACCTGGAGCGTGAAGACTTACGGCAAGACGTTCGACCGGCTTTCGGCCGCGGATCGTTCCACAGCGCTGACCGCGATGGAAAAGGGCACCGCGAAATTCGAAGGCTTGGAGGCACAACCTTTCTTCGAAGCGTTGCTCCAATCGGCCATGGAAGGGTTCTTCGCCGATCCCATGTATGGCGGCAACCGCAACAAGGTTTCTTGGCGCATGGTCGGATATCCCGGCCTGCCTGCAACCTGGGGCTCAAAGGCCGAAGCCCTGCGCGGGAAGAAGGTCACGATCGAGCCCCAATCCATCGCCGATTTTTCTTAAGAGAACACCCTATGGCTCCGAGAAAACTGAAACAAGTCGACGCGGTGATGGTTGGCATGGGCTGGACCGGCAGCATCATGGCGCGCGAGCTGACCAAGGCCGGGCTCCATGTCGTCGGGCTCGAACGCGGCGCCTACCGCGCACCGGCCGAGGATTTCGCGCTGCCCGGAATCCGGGACGAGCTGAAATATCGCCTACGGTTCCAGCTGATGTTGGACAACGGCACCGAAACCATCACCATGCGCCACACGCCAGACGAGGATGCGCTTCCGATGCGCCGCTGGGGCGCGTTTCCTTTGGGTGATGGAGTCGGCGGCGCGGGCACGCATTGGAACGGTGTCACCTGGCGCAATCTGCCGAGCGAATTCGTGCTGCGCTCGCATCTGGAACAGCGCTACGGCAAAAGCGCCATTCCCGCGGACCTGACAGTTCAGGATTGGGGTGTCACCTATGACGAACTCGAACCCTATTATGAGCGGTTCGAGAAACTCTGCGGCACGTCCGGCAAGGCCGGGAATTTGCGCGGGCAAATTCAAGACGGCGGCAATCCCTTCGAAGGGCCGCGCCAGGCGGATTATCCCAACAAGCCGCTGATCATGTCGCAGGCGGGACTGATCTTCAGCGAAGCGTCGAAGAAACTCGGCTTGCATCCGTTCCCGACGCCATCGTCGAACAACAGCGCCGCCTACACCAATATCGAAGGCCAGACGCTGGGCGCCTGCCAATATTGCGGCCATTGCGAATATTTCGGTTGCGAATCCAATTCCAAGGCCAGTCCCAATATCTGCATTATGCCGGTTCTGATGCAGGATTCGCGTTTCGAACTGCGTGCCCATGCCTATGTGAAGAGCCTCGTCTACGACAAGCGCGCAAAGAAGGTGCGCGGTGTCGTCTACGTCAACCGCGAGACCGGTGAAGAGCTGGAACAGCCCGCCGATCTCGTCATGCTTTGCGCCTATCCGTTCAACAATGTCTCGTTGATGCTCTCGGCCGGCATCGGCCAGCCCTACGACCCGCGCACCGGCAAAGGCGTCATCGGCAAGAATTTCTGTCTGCAGGTGATGTCGGGCGTCCAGGTTTTCGTCGAGGACGAGATCAATCCCTTCATTGGTACTGGCGTGAACCCGGCCGCAATCGACGATTTCCAGGGCGACAATTTCGACCATGGCGGATTGGGCTTTTTCGGCGGCGGCTATCTCTATCCCGCGATTAGTGGTGGGCGCCCGATTCAAGTTCGCGCTACGCCGCCCGGTACGCCGCGTTGGGGCTCGCAATGGAAGGAAGCCACCACGCAATGGTACAATCATACTTTCCCGATCGGCACTCATGGTGCGTCCTACGCCTGGCGCACGAACTATCTCGATCTCGATCCCAATTATAAGGATGCCATCGGCCGGCCGCTGGTGCGGATGACCTATAATTATTCGCCCAATGACCGAAAGATGTCGCAGTTCCTGACCGACAAGGCGGTGGAGATTGCCCGCGCCGCCAATGCCAAGATCATCGGCACGCCCAATCCGCGCACCGGCAATTTCGACAACATCAATGGCCAGTCCTCGCATCATACGGGCGGCGTGATTATGGGCACCGATCCGCACACATCCGCGTCGAACCGCTATCTGCAAAATTGGGGGGTGAGCAACCTCTTCGTCATGGGCGGCGCGGCGTTCCCGCAGAACCCCGGCTATAACCCGACGGGGACGATCGCGGCACTCGCCTATTGGTCGGCAAACGCAATCACCACGCGTTATCTGAAAAACCCTGGCCCGCTGATGCAGGCGTAACGCCCACCGGCAACCAAAATAATTTGCAAATGGCTCATTCTAAGATGACCTTTCAGCACCCTCATTGGTCCGTGATATCGCTCAGCGCGGCGACACGCCGATGGTGAAATCGCCCGCATCTTGATGAACGACCAGGACACAACTACCGAAAGATTCGCATTGGAGGCCTTGCGGGAAAGCGAGGAACGCTTCCGCGCGACATTCGAAAACGCCGCGGTCGGCATCGCCCATGTCGCTCCCAATGGAACCTTTCTGCGCGTCAACGACCGGCTGGCGCGGATCCTCGGCTATACCCTGGCTGAACTCGCAGCCAAAACATTTCAGGTCATCACCCATCCCGACGATCTCCAGGCCGATTTGACGCTGCTGGCGCAGGTTCTCTCGGGCGAAATCGACACGTTCAACATGGAGAAACGGTATTTCCGCAAGGACGGCCAAATCGTATGGGCCAATTTGACGGTCGGCTGCGTGCGCCGGGCCGACCGAGGCGTCGATTACCTGATTTCGGTGGTGGAGGACATCACAACGCGCAAGCGTGCGGAGGATGAACTCCGCCGCAGCCATGATACCTACCTAAGCCTCATCGAGAAAAATCCATTCGGAATCTATCTCGTCGATTCCGAGTTTCGGCTGGCCCAGTTGGGCGCCGGCGCGCGGAAGGTCTTCGAAGGGGTGTCGCCCTTGTTGGGACGGGATTTTGCGGAGGTGCTCCGGACGGTTTGGGCCGAACCCTTTGCGACCGATGCGATCAACCATTTCCGCCATACGCTGGCGACGGGAGAGCCCTATGTCGCCGTCACCGACGAACAGCGTGGCAACGCCGACGTGGTGGAATCCTACGATTGGAGGATCGAACGGGTCACTCTGCCCAACGGCCGGTTTGGGGTTGTCTGTTATTTTTACGATCTCACGGAGCGGCAGCGATATGAAGAGCGAGTCCAACTGCTCATGCGGGAGGTCAATCACCGTTCCAAGAACATGCTGGCTTTGGTGCAGTCCATTGCGAGGCTGACCGCCGCAGGGACGCCGGAGAATTTTGCCAGACGGTTCGAGGAGCGCATCGTGGCTCTTGCCGCCAGCCAGGACCTGTTGATCAGAGGCGATTGGTCGGGTGCGGAGATCAATGAGTTGATCCGCTCCCAACTGGCACATTTCAGCGATTT
>DATLVC010000003.1:0-7434 GCA_035577685.1 Micropepsaceae bacterium
CGATGTGTTCGAGTTACAGCCGGTGAACCGGCCGAGCGACTCGCCGGGCTATCATCTGACCGACGGCCGCATGACGCTTTCCATCTTACCTTGGTCGATCCCGATCTTCGCCAACATGTCGATCAAGCGCCCCGGCCCCGATCATCTGGGCTTCCACGTCGACGATTTGGCCGCGTTCAAGAAACATGTGACAGAGGTGGCCGGCGCCAATCCCTATCTCGCGCCGGTGCCGCTGGGCGGCAGCCCGGAATCCGAAGTGCGCCACGAATTCTTCAAGAAGAGCGCTACCGGCAAATGGCAGATGACCGACATCGACGGCAATTGGCTCGACATCACCGACGAATGATTTAAGCCGATGTTCGCGCAGATCAACCATATGGCGATCATCAGCCCGCATTATCCGACCCTGGAAAAATTCTACCAGGCGGTGTTCGGGCTGAGGCCTTCGGCGAGGAGCCGCCCCGGCTCGGCGGCGACCACCGGCGATGGCTATGTTGGCCTCAATCTCATTCCGCGGCGCGACGGCTATGTCGGTGGGATCGATCATTTCGGCATGGTGGTGGACGACGTCGAGCCAGTGCTGGAACGCATGCAGAAGAAGCACAGCCGCGCCAACATCGTGAAGCGCCCTTCGGCGCGGCCCTTCGCGGCCTATAGCGGCCATGATCCGGACGGCAATGTATTCGATCTCGCGCAGAAGAAGCAGGACACGCGCAAGGAAGTTTATGCGGAGATCGCGGCCGAGGGGTGGGCGCAGGACCGCTATTTCAACAAATTCGCCATCCGCACGCCCAATGCCGAGGCGTGCGCGGAATTCTATGCCGATGTGTTCGAGTTGCAGCCGGTTAACCGGAGCGGTGCGCCGGGCCATCATCTGACCGATGGGCGCGTGACGCTGTCGATCCTGCCCTGGTCGATCCCCACATTCGAGGGCATGTCGATCAAGCGCCCCGGTCCCGATCACCTCGGGTTCCATGTCGAAAACCTCGAGGCGTTCAAGACCCATGTCGCGGAAGTTGCGGGTGCTAATCCCTATCTTGCTCCGGTTCCGCTTGGCGGCAGCCCAGAATCGGAAGTCCGCCGCCGGTTTTTCGAAAGGCAGGCCGGCGGCAAATGGCAGATGAGCGATCCCGACGGGAATTGGATTGACATCACGGACGAATAATTCGCCCTTTGTTGTGATATGAAACATCAAGCCAAAACAGGGAGTGGAGCGTGAGCGGCGATCTCATGACTCGCGTGGAAGATAATTACGTTACGGTCGACGGTCTCAAGATCCGCTATATCGAAGAGGGCGACGGCCCGCCGGTGCTGCTGTTACATGGCGCTTCGCTTGGATCGTCCTGCGACGTCTTCATCCGGAATTTGGCGCCGCTCGCCAAGGCTGGGTTTCAGGCCATCGCCTTCGACCAGCCGGGTTTCGGTCTGTCGGATGTGCCCGCGGACCTCTCCGCCGCCTATCGCCGCGACATGATCCCGAAATTCATGGATGCGCTGCGCCTGAAGCAGGTGGCGTTGATCGGCCATTCCCAGGCCGGCAATCCGGCGGTACAGCTCGCCCTGAAGGAGCCGCAGCGTTACAGCCATGTCGTTGTGCTGGGAACAGGCAGCCTGCTGCCGCCGCTCGACGGCGAAGGGGAAGATCGTGGCGCGGCAGTGCAGCAGCGGCTGGAGCGCCGCATGGCCGAGTCGGAGCCCACGCTGGAAGACACGCGCAAGCTGCTCGAAGCCAATCTGTTCCATCACGAGCTGATCACGCCCGAGGAATTGGCACTGCGCCACGCCCGCAGCATTGGCAGGAATTTCGAGGCGTTCGTCGCCCGCAACGCCGCCGCCGAAGCGGAACCGCCCAAAGAGCCCAAGGTCCCGCTGTGGCAGCGGCTTATCGAATTAAAGGTGCCGCTCTTGATGATTTTCGGGCGCGACGATCGCGCCCATGCGGCCGAGCGCGCGGCGTTGCTAGAGGAAAAATTCCCACAGCTCGATGTCAATGTTGTCGCCGATTGCAAGCATCTGGTTCCGTGGGATGCGGCGGATGAATTTCTGCGGCTCACCGTGCCGTTTTTGAAATCTTAATCGGAGCTCTTTCGTGCCGACCAAAACGATTGCCGCCGGCACCGTTGCCGATGCCTATCTCCAACTTCTTGCCGACCGCGGCATCGACTATCTGTTCGCCAATGCCGGAACCGATTTCGCGCCACTGATCGAGGCTTACGCGAAGGCGCAGGCGCATGGCACCAAGGTGCCCAAACCCATCACCGTACCGCATGAGAACGTCGCCATCGCGATGGCGCAGGGCTATTATCTGCAGACGGGGCGCCCGCAGGCGGTGATGGTGCATGTCAATGTCGGCACCGCGAACGCGATCTGCGGCCTTATCAATGGCTGGCGCGGGAATATTCCGGTGCTGTTCACCTCCGGCCGCACGCCCTATTCCGAAGAGGGCGGGCTGATGGGCATGCGCAGCGGCGAGATCCATTGGCCGCAGGAGATGCGCGATCAGCGCGCGATGGTGCGCGAATTCGTCAAATGGGATTACGAATTGCCCAATGGCGAGGTGCTGGAATCCGCCGTCGACCGGGCGCTGAACATCGCCATGACCGAGCCGATGGGGCCGGTCTATATGACGCTGCCGCGCGAGGTTCTGGCCGCGCCGGTCAAGGATTTCCGCTACGCCTCGCCGTCGCGCCATGCGACGCCGTCGCCCGCCTTTCCGGATCTGCGGGCCATCGACGAAGCTGCCGATATGCTGGCCGCGGCCGAATTCCCGCTGATCATCACACGCGCGGCGGGCCGTGTGGAAACCGATGTTGCCAAGCTGGCAGCACTCGCCGAGCGCTTCGCCATTCCGGTGTTCGAGCGCAAGCATCATTACATGAGCATGCCGTCGAACAGCCCGATGTATCTGGGAGGCAATCCGGAAAGCTATTTCGATGTCGCCGATGTCATCGTAGTTCTGGAAGCCGATGTGCCCTGGGTGCCCAAGCACAAAGCGCCACGGGCCGACACCAAGATCGTCCATATCGGCGTCGATCCGATCTTCGCCAATTATCCCTTGCGCGGGTTTACCTGCGATCTCGCGATCGCAGGAAACATCGGTGCAACGTTGACGGCGCTGACCGAAGCGCTCGCCACGCGGGAGAGAAACGCGGCCGCGCGGATCGACGCCCGCCGCAAGACGTTGGCCGAGGCGCGCGACAAGATGAAGGCGCGGGTGGCGGCCAATCTCGAAAAGGCGAAGAACGGCTCGCCCATTCATCCTGGCTGGATCAATCATTGCATCAATGCGGTGAAGGGCGAGGACGGCATCGTCGTCAAGGAAGCGCTGACGCCGGCGGAGCATCTGAATTTCACCAAGCCCGGCACCTTTTATTCGCTGGGGCAGGGCGGCGCGTTGGGCTGGGGCTTGGGCACGGCGCTCGGCATGAAGGCGGGCGCGCCAGACAAATTGGTGATCTGCGCAGTCGGCGACGGCTCTTACATGTTCGGCAATCCGATTGCCGCGCATTATGTCGGCAAGGCGGAGAAACTGCCGACGCTGACGGTGATCTATAATAATGAGATGTGGAACGCGGTGCGGCGCAACACCCGCGATGTCTATCCGGACGGCTATGCGGCCAAGAGCAATCGCGAGCCGCTGACCTATTTCGAGCCCGGCACGCGCTATGAGAAAGCCATCGAGACCGTCGGCGGTTACGGCGAACAGGTGACGGACGCCGCCGCGCTGCCCAAAGCGCTGGACCGCGCGCTGGATGCGGTGGCAAGCGGCCAGCAGGCGCTGCTCAACGTCATCTGTGGGACAGGGTGATCTTTTTCGCCATGGCCGGGTCAAGCCGGGCTAGGGCGATTGGGCATTAGCCGGCGTCTATTTACCCACGTCGATGTGGACGCCTTCGATGTCGGTGAGGTGGAAACACCCCAACGGGCATTTCTGGAACAGCTTCAGCCGCGCCTCGCCTTCCGAGCCATAACCCAGCGGGCGGCCGTGCATATGCGGGTTCTCGCCGATTAGAAATTCCATGTCTTTCTTCAACTGATCGACTGACTCGACCTTGAAGCCGATATGATCGAGGCCGGTGCGCGCGGGGTCCTGCGCGTAGTAATCGCTGATCTTCCACGGAATGATCATCAGGATCATGCGCCCGTCGGTGAGATAGAAATTCTCGTCCTTGGGCCGGTCGGCGGGTTTCAGACCGAACACCTCCATATAGAACTCGGCGCAGCGTTCTGCGTGGCGCGTGCGCAGCGCAATATGCGAGATCGTGCGCGGGCGTTTTTCCTCGCCTGTGTTCTCGGCATAGACATCCTTCTGGAAGCCGATGTCCTTCTGCGACAGGTCGAAAATATTCACGTCCGGATCATGGGCGCTGTAGGCGGCGAAGGGGCGGATCGGCGGGCGCTTCAGCGCGCTCAATGTGGGGTCGAATTTCTGGATGCGCGCAATCGTGTCTTCGAGATTGTCCACCTCGATGCCGAAATGATCGAGCCCCGAATAGCGCCCGTCGCGGCGGGGAATGCAGTTCATCCCGACATAGCCGTCGCCAATCACAACCGAACGCGCGGGCCGCGGTTTGCTGGACGGCTTCATGCCGAACAAAGCTTCGTAGAAGCGCCCGTTCAGCGCATATTGGTCAGAGGCAATCGCCACATGGTTGAGCTTGGCCGCCATGCTCAATGCGCCTCGCCATTGGCGATGTCGATGTAGACGCCTTCGATGTCCGTGAAATGGTGGCACCCGAGCGGGCATTTCTGGAACAGCTTCAGGCGCGCCTCGCCTTCCGAGCCATATCCCAGTGGGCGGCCGTGCATATGCGGATTTTCGCCGATTAGAAATTCCAGATCGCGCTTCACGGCATCCACGCTTTCGACTTTGAAGCCGATGTGATCCAATCCAGTGCGCGCGGGGTCCATGCCGTAATAATCGGCGAGTTTCCACGGCAGAATCGCGAGCGTCACGCGGCCATCCGAGAGATAGAAATTCTCGTCATCGGCGGGGCGGTTCAAAAGCGCGAGCCCGAACACCTCCGCATAGAATTGGGCGCAGCGTTCGGCGTCGCGGGTTCTGAGCGCGATATGGGAAATGGTGCGCGGCCGCGCTTCTTCGCCGGTGTTCTCGGCGTAGACGTCTTTCTGAAAGCCGATATTCCTCTGCGACAGGTCGAAAATATTAGTGTCGGGATCGTGCGCGCTATAGGCGGCATAGGGGCGGATGGGTGGCCGCTTCAGCGCGTCGAGTTCGGGATCGAATGCCTTCATGCGCGCAATGGTGTCTTCAATGTCGTCCACCTCGATTCCGAAATGATCGAGCCCGCTGGTGCGCCCGTCGCGCCGCCCGATATGGGTCATGCCGACGTAGCCGTCGCCGAGCGAAATCGCGCGCGCCGGCGGCAGGGTGCGCTTGCCGGGCTTCATCCCGAACAGCGCCTCATAGAAGCGCGCGTTCATGGCGTATTGGTCGCTGGTGATGGCGACGTGATTGATGCGTGCGGACATTGATCCTCCTCAGCGGCCTATTGTGATGACGTCGAGCAGCGCCGGCTCGCCGCGCTTGACCATTGCAATCGCGCGTTTCAGCGCTGGTCCCAGATCTTTCGGATTCTCGATCGGACCTTCGGCATAGACGCCCATGCCCTTGGCAACGGTCGCGTAGTCGATGAAGGGCGTGCGGATGGTGGTGCCGATATGGGCGCTGTCCGCGCCGCGCATGCGCCGGTTCGCCATCTTTTGCAGGCCCATATATTCCTGATGCCAGGCGCGGTTGTTATGCATCACATAAAGAATGGGAATCTTATGGTGCGCGGCGGTCCACAGGATGCCCGGTCCCATCATCAGATCGCCGTCCGGCTGGATCGTCACTGTGATGCGGCCGTGTTTCTTGTTGGCGAGGGCCGCGCCCACCGCGCCGGCGGCGCCGAAGCCGATGCCGTTGCCGCCGGATTCGCCGGTGTAGTGATAATATTTGTCCATCGCCCACAGACGTTGCGGCCAATTGCTGATGCCCGATTGCTTAGTGGAAGCGAGCGACCAATCCTCGTGCCGCAGCTGGTCGAACAATTCCGCCGAAAGCCGTGCCGTGGAGACCGGGCTCGCATCCCAGCCATAGGCGGCCTCGCTGCGCACCCGTTCCAGGGCGGCCTTGTGCGCCTCGCCGAGCTTGGCGCCGCGCGCCGAGAATGAGGCTTTGTGCGCGGCCGTCATTTCGCGCTTACACGCCTCGATCAGCGACGGCATGGTGGTGGCGGCGTCGGCGGCAATCGCGAGGTCCACGTCTTCGAAGCGCTGGAAATTCTGGAAATTGGATTTGATGAACAAATCGCCCGAGCTGATGCTGACGATCTTGGCGCCGGGCTTGGTGGTCGGGCGCGAGCTGGAGACGATGTGCTCGCGAAACTGATGGGTGACGCCCCAGAAATCCACCACTTCGAGCCCTAGCACGACATCGGCTTGGCCGACCGTTCCCCGGCCACCACGGCTGGTCTGGTTCAGCGGATGGCGCGTCGGGAAATTCATCCGCGCGGAAACATCGATGACGCCGCATTGCAGCAACTCGGCGAGCTCCACCAGATGATCGACGGCCGCCTGCGATCGGCCATAGGATTCGGCGACGATGATGGGGTTTTCCGCCGCGACCAGCAGCTTGGCTACTTCCGCCACGGCCCCGGATTCGCCCTGCGGCATGGCGGTCGCGGGGAGTTTGGGGATGGTAGGTTTCTCGCCTTCGGGGATCGGCCCTTCCTGCATCTCGGTGTCGGCGCAGAGCACCACAGGCGCCATCGGCGGGGTGGTGGCGATCTTGTAGGCGCGCACTGCGCTTTCGGCGAAATGCTGCAGGCTGGCGGGCTTGTCGTCCCATTTGACGAAATCGCGCACCATGGCGACATCGTCCTGCGAGGAATGCACCCAATGCACGGCGTTCTCGCGCGCATCGGCGGCGGCGGTGTTCCCCACGATCATGAACACCGGCACGCGGTCGCAGAAGGCGTCGTAGAGCGCCATCGAGGCATGCTGCAATCCAACCGTGCCATGGGCACAAACCAGCATGGGTTTGTTTTCGATCTTGGCATAGCCATGGGCAATGGCGACGGAGGTTTCCTCATGCGTGGTGGCGAGCCATTCGGGGCTGGTGTTCTTGCCGTAATTCACGATGGATTCGTGCAGGCCTTTGAAGCTCGAACCGCAGGTCGCGGCCGCATATTCGAAACCCACGGTCTTCAGCACGTCGAGCATGAAGTCTGAGCCCGACGTGGTCTGTACGATAGGGCTGCCGTCGACGCGGTAATTCTCGATTTCGGGGTCGGGTGGCGAGACGCGCCGCGTGGCACCGGTGGCAGCGGTTTGCGCGCGCAAGGGCAGCGGCGCGGTTGCCGCCGCAGCACCAGCGACGGCCGCGCCTTTCAGCAGGCTGCGCCGCGTGACGGACGGGCCTTTGCGCTT
>DATLVC010000004.1:0-8993 GCA_035577685.1 Micropepsaceae bacterium
ACGATTCCGGCAAAGTGTTCGTCATCAGCTCACCCTTCGCGATCGCGGCAACCATCGAGGCGTTCGATGCGCAATCGGGAAATCAACTGTGGAGCACGCTGCTGACGGGTCAATATTCTTTTACCGGGGCGTTGACCGCTGCAAATGGATACGTCTACGCCGGTGGCGCGGGCAGCGGGGGTACCCTGTATGCCCTCGATCAGGCGACGGGCGCTATCGCCTGGACGCAGCCAGTGCAGAACGGCGACAACAGCACGCCTGCCGTTACCGCAGACGGCGTGTATGTGACTTATCCGTGCTGGACCTACGACTTCCGGCCTGCCACCGGCGAATCCATCTGGAACAGCAACACAGGATGTGAAGGCGGCGGCGGCGCTACACCGGTGGTTGCCGATCAGTATGTCTACTCTCCGAACGGGACATCCGGCTACGACGGCACGACGTACAATGCGCTATCCGGAGCGCAGCTCGGCACTTATTCCGCCGACTCACCGGGCGCACTCGCTGGGACCATGGGATATTTCCTGCAAGGCGGCACGTTGCGCCGTATCGACGTTCCCGGTATCAACGCGGAGTGGAGTTTTACAGGCGATGGGCAACTCTCAGGTGCTCCGATCGCGGTAAATCAGTACGTGTTCATCGGATCCTCATCGGGCAACCTGTATGCGCTCGATGGAGCCACAGGTCAGCAGGCATGGCAGGTCACCTTGCCGGCACCGGTGGCCTCGCAATTCGTATTACCGTTGTCAGGGCTCGCCGCGGGAGACGGACTACTCGTGGTACCGGCGGGGACCAAAGTCACGACATACCTGCTTTCGACAAATCCCTGAAGGCGCGATCAATGCAGGGCGGCTTGCGCCTGCAGCGGTAAGTCGCGGGAGGATCCTCCGACGAATACCGTGTACTTGCCGGGCAGCCACGACCACGCGTCCGTTTTCTCATTGAAGGTGGCAAGGGCCAGAGGCTCGAGCGCGACCGTTACGGTTTTCTGCTTGCCGCCCTCGATCCGCACGCGCTGCCACGCAGCGAGCCGCCGGAAATGTTCGCCGCTGGATTTGGGAAGCTGCACATAGACTTGCGCAATCTCCGTAGCATCCCGCGTGCCGGTATTTTCGACGGTAAATGTCACGGCCTGGGCCGCCGAGTCGATCTGCAGACCCCGGTACTTGAACTGCGTGTAGGAGAGTCCGTAGCCGAAGGGAAACAACGGCTGTTTGTTTTCGGAGTCGAACCATTTGTAGCCGAAGCGCACCCCTTCATTGTAGTCGGCGACAAACGTCTGGCGCTTTTCCTCATCCGCAACCCAATGTGTCGATGCCCCCGCCTTGGCGGCGCCGCCGGATGCACCGAATATGCGTTCATGAGGCAGGTCGACTTCGGATCTTGCAAAGGTGACGGCCAGCTTCGCCGACGGCACGACGCTGCCGAAGAGAAGATTCGCGATGGCTTGTCCGCCGCCGATTCCCGGATACCATGCTTCCATGACGCCGGCGACATGATCGATCCACGGCATGCTTACCGGGTTGCCCGTGATCAACACGACGAGGGTGTGCGGATTGACGGCCGCGACCGCCGCAATCAATTCATCCTGGCCGTCGGGCAGAGCCAAGGTTGTTGAATCGCCGCTTTCGCTCATGTATTGATCGGCGAAGACCACCGCGATATCCGCCGTCTTCGCCAGCGCGGCGGCCGAGCCCAAGTTCGTTCCCGGGTCGAATTGCACGGCGGCTCCCGGTGCGTGTTCCCGGATGTAACGCAATGGCGCAGACGGAAAGTACACCGCCTTGCCCCATTGGGTCGGCACCGCCGGACTGGTGGCATTGCCGCCCGGGGCGTCGACCTGGGCGGAACCGCCGCCGGATAATATTCCGACATCGGCATGCGCGCCGATCACCGCAATGGAATGAATGGCGGCGCCGTTCAACGGCAGGGTGCCGTCATTCTTCAGTAAGACAATGCTTTCTTCGGCAATATGCTGGGCATCTTCCAAGCCGCGAAACGGGTTGACGACGCTGCGGGGAGCCGGCGGGTGATCGACGATCCCCGCCGCGAACATGGAACGCAGCAGGCGATGCACCATGTCATCGAGCCGGCTCGGCGGGACTCGTCCCGCGGACACCGCCTGCTTGAGCGCCTCGCCGAAATACTCATCGCCGGGCATCTGCACGTCAAGCCCCGCCAGGGCCGCCTTATCCGTGGAGTGGGTGCCGTCCCAATCGGAGACCACGAAACCCGGAAAATGCCAGGCGCCTTTGAGCACGTGGTTCATGAGCCAATCGTTTTCACACGCCCAATCGCCGTTCACCTTGTTATAGCTGCACATCACGGAGGAGGGGCGTCCGATCCGTATGCCAATTTCGAAGGCCAATAGATCGCTTTCACGGGCCGCCTTGTGCGGGATGTGAACGTCGACCACCGTGCGCCCGGATTCCTGATCATTGAAGGCGTAGTGCTTGATGTCGCCCATGACTTGATTGCCCTGGACGCCGCGAATGACGTGGCCGACCGTGACCCCCGCCAGAACTGGATCTTCGCCCGCATACTCGAACAGTCGGCCATTGCGCGGATCACGCGCAAGATTCACGCCGCCGCCGATCGACTGATTGTAGCCCTGCGCACGAAGTTCGCGGCCGATGACATCCCCGTACAGTTGTGCCGCCTCCGGATCCCACGATGAGGCGGCCGCCAGTACGGAGGGTAACAGTGTGGCGTATCTGCTTTGCGGCGCCGCCATGCGGATGCCGACGGCCGAATCTGCCTGCTGCACAGAAGGAATCCCCAGGCGCGGTATCCCTAAAATTTCGCCGGCTCCGCCGTTATTGTCCGGGGGGACCGGCTGCCCCGGTTTCAAGGGCCCCCAACCGATGCCGTGCACCAGCTGAATCTTCTCATCCAGCGTCAGTTCCGTGACGACCAAGTCCGCACGCGCGTCGGGCGACAGCGAGGCATCCATCCAGGGCCGCGCAGATTGCGCCGCCGCGGGCTGCGGGAAGCATGCTCCCTGGGCGATGAGCAAGGCAGCGACACCGGCGGCGGAACGCAAACTCATACCTGCCCCTGGGGGACTCGCGCGCCGGCGCGGGTTCGATTGAAGGCGGCGGCCAGATCCTTGTACCAAAATCCGCTGCGCTTCAGGATGCGAGCCTGCGTCTGGTAGTCGACGTAGTAGATGCCGAACCGTTTGGTGTAGCCCGCGGCCCATTCAAAGTTGTCGAGCAGCGACCAGACAAAGTAGCCGCGCACATCGACTCCCTGATCGATGGCGTCCGCGATGGCGCGTATGTGAGACTCAATGTAGGCGCGCCGCTCTTCATCCCTGACGTGTCCGTCGATGACCAGATCCCGGTAGGCGGCGCCATTTTCGGTGATGAACAGCGGCGGCAGTTCATAGTCGCGATCGAGCCGCGTCAGCAGCTCGGTAAAGGTTGCCGGCGCCACTTCCCAGCCCATGTCGGTGACAACGGCGCCCTCGCGGGCCGGCGAAAATGAACGTTCGGCGGTGGATACGATCGGGTTGTAGTAGTTCACTCCCAGAAAGTCGAGCGGTTGAGAAATCAGCTGCGCATCGCCCGCCTGAGGGACCGGCGCATCCGAGCCCAAGTATTCCAGGATGTCCGCCGGATATTCCGCGCGCAACAGAGCGTCCATGTACCAGCGCACCAGCAGGCCGTCCTCGCGCGACGCGAGCATGGTGTCGGCCGGGGAGTCGGAGGCGGAGTACACCGGCGAAAGATTGAGGACAATACCAATGTCGATATTGCTGCGCGAGCTGCGCATCGCCTGCATGGCGAGTCCGTGGCTCAACAGGCAGTGATGCGACACCTGCATTGCGACTGCCCGGTCCTTGAGTCCCGGCGCGAAGTGTCCCAACTCGTGTCCGATTGTCGCCGTGACCCACGGTTCATTGTGCGTGGCGAAGGAACGAACGCGATCGCCCAAGCGCTCCGCGACCAACGCGGCGTAATCCGCGAATCGATAGGCGGTGGTTCGATTCGCCCAGCCGTTGTGCTCACGCTGCAGCGCCGCCGGGAGATCCCAGTGGTAAAGAGTCGCGAAGGGTTCGATGCCGCGCTCGAGCAGCCCGTCGACCAAACGATTGTAGAAATCGATGCCCTGTGCGGCGACGGCGCCGGATCCCGTGGGTTGGATTCGCGGCCAGGAAATGGAGAACCGGTACGCGCCCACGCCGAGCGCGGCAATCAGATCCAGGTCCGATTCCAGGCGGTTGTAGTGATCGCACGCAATCCTGCCGTCGGAACCGTCGGCGATGGCTCCCGGAAGACGGCAGAATTCATCCCATATCGAGGCCCCCTTGCCGTCGGCCGCCGAAGCGCCTTCGATCTGGAACGCACTGCTGGCAACGCCCCACACAAAATTCGTTGGAAAGCGATTGGAAAGCTCGTCGAGAGATTTATTGTCGTTCATTGATGCCGTTGTCTTCTTATTTTCGCCCACTGCGGTCGGTCGACTCACGGATCACGAGCTCAACCGGGGGAGGGTCCAAACGCGGCCGCGTCCCGGCAATGAGTTGCAAAATGGCCTGCGCCGATCGATCGCCGAGTTCGCCGATCGACTGCCGCACGCTGGTCAGGGGCGGAAGCCGGTAAGCAGAGGACGGCAGGTCGTCGAATCCCACCAGCGACACATCGCCCGGGACCGAGAGCCCCTTGCGGTAAAGCGCCAGGCAGGCGCCATAGGCTGTTTGGTCGTTCACGCAAAACAGTGCGGTGAACTTGACCTTCGAGCCGAGCAGTTCAAGCGTTGCCCGCAAGCCGCCTTCCTCGTGCCAATCGCCGACCGCCACCAGCTTCGGATCGAATCCGATCCCGCCGTCCTGCAGCGCCCGCTTGTAGCCCTCGAATCGCTCGACCGCGTCGGGATGATTCTCCGACCCGGTGATGAAGGCGATCTTGCGATGTCCAATATCGATCAGGTGGCGCACGGCCAGCATCGCGCCATGCCGGTCATCGATCTGCAAACTGAACAATCCCGGCGCCCGCAGACGGCGGCCGGTCACAACGACCGAGACCTCCTTGGCGTAACTCTTGAGCTTCGCATCGCTCAAGCGTCCGGCGAAGACGATGATGCCGTCGACGCCGCGCGCGATGAACTCTCGCATGCAGCGTTCTTCATCCTCTTCGTGCCAATTGCCGCTCATGAACAGCGGCACGTAGCCGCGCTGCCGCAGGCACGCCTCGATTCCCCGCAATCCCTCACCATAGAACGGGCTGTCGATCGCCTGGGCCACCACGCCGATGGTGGATGTCTTCCCGAGTGCGAGGCCGCGCGCCGCGGCATTCGGCCGAAAATCGAACTTGACGATGGCCGCCTCGACGGCATGCTTGAGTCCATGGCTGACATTGACCGTGCCGTTGATGATTCGCGACACGGTGCTCGCGGAGACCCCCGCTTCGCGGGCAACCATCCGCAGCGTCGCCGACTGGCGCGGTCGAGGCCCGCTCTTGCCCGGAGTGGGCGCCGAAGGATACTTTGATTTCATCTCATCATCCGCCGTCTGCTTAATTGCCAACAACTTGTTTCGGCCGCGCGAGCATTCCTTCCAATTCTTCGAGCGTCTTGCCCTTGGTTTCCGGAGCCAGCATCACCACGAACACGAGACCGGCGGCGGCAAGCAATCCATAGGCGAGAAAGGTGCCTGCAGGACCCCACACCGCCACCTCGGTGGGAAAGAGCAGCGTGACGCTGGCGCTCACCAAGGAATTCCAAAATCCGACCACTGAAATGGCCGCGGCGCGCTCTTCATTGGGAAAAATCTCCGACAGCATGACCCACATGACCGGCCCCAGGGAGATCGCGAACGAGGCAACGTAGCCAACGATGGCGATCAACACCACATCGGCGTGGCTCACCGGCGAGTCGCCGCCGGGCGGCGCAGCCATGAACGCCCAGCTGATGGTCAGCAGCGACAGGGTGGCGCCGGTGAGTCCGATGCAGAGCAAAGGCTTCCGCCCCAGACGATCGATCAGCCAAATGGCGACAAATGTCATCCCGACATTCACGAGGCCGACGAACACCGACTGGGCGAAGGACGTCGACAGCCCGCCGCCGGACTGGGCGAAGATGCTGGGCAGATAATAGAATATGGCATTGATGCCGGTGGCTTGCTGGAAGAACGCGATGCCAAGACCGAACATCATGACCCGCCGGAGCCGCCCGGTAAGCAGTTCGCGGACGCCGAAATGGCGCGATCTCCCGCCAAGATTTGCCTGAATGAGTTCAAGTTCGCGGTGCGCGGCGATCGAACCGTGAACCCCGGCCAGCACAGCCAGCGCGCCTTGTTCGCGGCCCTTGCTCATGAGCCATCTCGGACTCTCGGGCACGAACAGCAACAGCAGAAAATATGCGGCAGCCGGTACTGCTTGAACACCGAGCATCCAGCGCCAGCTGACCGTTCCCAGCGCCAGCAGAAAATAATTGGAGAAAAAAGAGACCGATATGCCGATGACGATCATCAGCTGGTTGAGAGAGACCAGGCTTCCCCGGCTGCGGGCCGGAGCGATCTCCGCAATGTAGACGGGCGCCGTGAGTATGGCCGCCCCGACGGCAAGACCGCCGCAGATTCGCGCCGCAACGAACACCGGGAAGCCGGTGGCAAGGGCCGCCGCCAAGGAAGATGCGAGAAATAGCACTGCGGTCAGCAGCAGCACGCTTCTGCGGCCGAACCGGTCGCTCAATCTTCCGGCGCAAAGATTCCCGGCCATCGCACCCCAGCCGAGGCAGCTCACGGCCCAGCCAAGCTTGAGGCTCCCGGACGTTCCGCCCAGAGAGAAATAATCGCGAAGGAAGGGCACGGCACCGGCTATGACCGTCGCATCGAAACCCACCAGAAAGCCGCCGAGCGCCACGGTGGAGGCGATGCGTACAATCTTGATGCGACTCATGTCCCCCCTCTGTACCGCAGACGAGTCTGATGCCCGTGCTTTGCAACCGGTTTCAGGAATGCTGCTTGCACAAGGCCACCGCTGTCAAGCGGCGAACGCGGCGGAGTTTGGGAAAGTCCATGGGTGAAGGGCTAAGAGGCCCTTGCATTTTGAAATAGACGGCGGCAGAATCGGCCTGCAACCGGTTTCAGAAACCGCTTGCATTATAGAATCGACGCTCGACGTCGGCGCATAGAATAAACATGGTCCCGGGATTCGGGAGGGGGGAGTACCTTGAAGAAGTCCAGCCGTTCGCGCGTCTCGAAAATCACCCACCAGCCGCCATCGCCTCTGCCAATGAAGCCTCTGGCCGTGCTGATCGCGATGTACTGCTCGGGAGCGATGGCCGCCGATACCACCGCCGGGGCGCCGACCGATACTCTCGGCGAAGTCGTCGTCACGGGATTGCGCCAGTCGCTGGTGACTTCCGAATCCATCAAGCGGGAATCACCGGGCATTGTCGATGCGATCACCGCCGAGGACATCGGCAAGTTCCCGGACACCAATCTCGCGGAATCCATCCAGCGCATCCCGGGCGTCACCATCGACCGCATCAACAATGAGGGCTCGCGCGTGACGGTGCGCGGCTTCGGGCCGGAGTTCAATCTGGTCACCCTGAATGGCCGTTCCATGCCGGGCAGCGTCGTCCCCGGGCTAAACGCCACACGTTCCTTCGATTTCGAGAACGTCTCCTCCGACGGCATTGCGGGCATCGCGGTGTACAAGACCGGCCGCGCCGACGTGCCGAGCGGCGGCATCGGCGCGACCATCAACATCACCACGGCCCGGCCGTTCGACTTCAATACCATGCGGGCGACGTTCAGCGCCAAGGCGACCCGTGACGCCTCGAGCGAGGTCGGAGCGAAAGTCACGCCGGAATTCTCCGGTCTTTTCAGCGATACATTCTTCGACGACAAAGTGGGCTTCTTGATCGACGGTTCCTATTCCAAGCGCAACAGCCAGGAGCAGTCTGCGAACATCGATGGTTGGCTGCAGGATCAATTCGCGGCCGGCGATCCGCGGGTCACCAGCTCAAATGAGAATCCCGACGGCCACAATTGGGCGCCGCGCAACGAGGGCTGGGGAGTCGTCGATCACGAGCGCGTCCGGGTGAACGGCCAGGCGGTGCTGCAGTTCAGGCCCATCGATTCGCTGGTGGCAACGGCGGACTACACGTACACCTACTATAAGGACAACGTCAATCGACATACCTTCGGCGCCTGGTTCGACTACGGTCCGAATCCCACCAGCGCGACCATCAATTCGCATGGGACGGTGACGAATCTGGTCGACACCGGCAGCGATCTTTCGTATTTTTCGGCCGCCGACGAGTTCTTGAATCAGATGGGCTCAGCCGGCCTCAACGTGAAATGGCAGGCCAGCGACAACATCGCGGTCGAATTCGACGGTCATCACTCCAGCGCCGATTCGGGCGGCGGCGCTACCGGAAACAACAATTTCGGCATCGTCGGCCAGAATCCGCAGCTGTCTCTCAACAAGTTTTTCTCGCTGGGCAACACCACGATTCCGCTGACTTCCTGGACGTATGTCGCCCCGTACAACACCAGCAATCTCGACACCTCGACCATCGACCCGTTGTTCGGTCAAGCCAACAACAATACCTTCCGGACGGTGATCGACGAGATCCAGCTCTCTGCGACCTGGAAGAACACCTCGGACAGCGGTTTGAAGAGCATCAAGGCCGGCATCGATCTGAAACGGATGACGACGGACGCGAAATCCTACAACAGCGGCAACTTTGCGTGGGGTTACTACAACCCGGCCTACATCGGAATGATTCCGGCGAGCGCCTTCACGAAGGTGTCGAGCTGCAGCATACTCAAGTCATTCTCCGGCGGCGGCTGCGGCATCGCGGTCCCGTATTTCTTCAGCTTTCCCCTGTCGGCGGCGATTGCCGCCACCCAGCCCGGCGGAGCGCCGGGCGACGGCAACTTCCCGCCGTATACCTTTGCGCAGAACCCGTCGCCCACCAACGATGACCACATCAAGGAGGAAACGCCGGCACCCTACGTGCAGATGGACTTCGACACC
>DATLVC010000005.1:0-16764 GCA_035577685.1 Micropepsaceae bacterium
TGGCGCGCGCGCCTGTTTCTTCCGCAAGCTTCAGCGCTGATGTGAACGGCGAGCCTCTAACGCCGATTCCGATTCCGCCCCAGGTGCCGGCGACAGAAGGCGTCGCAACGCTTGCCGGAACGCGTCTGGCTTATTGGGACACGGGCGGCGATGGTGAAGCCGTCGTCTTGCTCCATCCGGCGACGGGAAGCGCGAATATCTGGTCTTATCAGCAGCCGGTATTTGCGAAGGCTGGATATCGCGTCATTGCCTATTCGCGGCGTGGCCATGGCGGCTCCGACCCAGTGCCAACAAACAACCCCGGCACGGCCGCGGGCGATCTGCACGCGCTGATGGATCATCTCGGCATCGGCAAATTCCACCTCGTGGGATCGGCCGCAGGGGGCGGCATTGCAGTCGATTTTGCGCTGTCCCATCCGGAGCGGCTTTTAAGACTCGTGGTCGCTTGCGCGATCGGCGGCATCCAAGACAAGGACTACGTGGCTCGGATCGAAAGCCTGCGGCCCAAAGGTTTCGATGAAATGCCGGCAACATTCCGCGAGCTTTCGCCGGCCTATCGCGCCGCCAATCCCGAAGGCACAGCCCAATGGGCGGCGCTGGAACGAGTGGCAGTCGCTGGCAACCGCCTGGGGCAGAAACTGCAGAACCATATCGTGTGGGAACGGCTCGCCACGCTGAAAATGCCCGTGCTGACCGTCGGCGGTGATGCCGATCTATATGTGCCGCCGCCCTTGCTTCGGATGTATGCCGCCAACATCCCGGGCGCCGAATTGCTGATCGTGCCGGAGGCCGGCCATTCGCTGTATTGGGAGCGGCCGGACGTGTTCAACCGCGCTTTGCTCGATTTCTTCGCCG
This sequence comes from Micropepsaceae bacterium, assembly GCA_035577685.1. Taxonomy (GTDB): domain Bacteria; phylum Pseudomonadota; class Alphaproteobacteria; order Micropepsales; family Micropepsaceae; genus CAIYRG01. The sequence continues at coordinate 856 of DATLVC010000005.1, forward strand.
GGCGTGGCGGCTGAGCCTATTTCACCTGCACGCGGGCAGCAGGGCGGCATAGGCCATGGACGCCCTGCCCGATTCGGCTTATGCCGCAGACACAAAGCTATTCGGACAGTGTTCGTTGAAGGATAACCCGCTTGCCACGCTTGATGGGCTGCCGCCGCCGCAGCGCCGTTGGGCGATTCTGACCATCGGGCTGGCGATCTTCATCACCGTCGTCGATCAGACTATCGTCAATGTGGCGCTGCCGACCATCGGTGCCGACCTGAAGATCGATGCCTCATCCTCGGTGTGGATCGTCAACGCCTACCAGGTCGCGATCATGCTGTCTCTGCTGCCACTGGCTTCGGCCGGCGACATTCTGGGCTACAAGCGGGTTTATCTGGCCGGCCTTGCGCTGTTCGGCCTGGCATCGCTTGGTTGCGCACTGGCGCCCTCACTGCTGATGCTGACATCGATGCGGATCGTGCAGGGACTGGGCGCGGCGGGCGTGATGAGCGTCAACATGGCGCTGGTCCGCTTTGTCCACCCTATCAACCGCCTGGGCCATGGCATTGGAATCAATGCGGTTGTCATTGCCGCTTCGGCTGCCGCAGGCCCCACCATCGCGAGCTCGATTTTGGCGTTCGCGCCATGGCCGTGGCTGTTCGCGATCAATGTGCCCATCATCGTCATCGCTATCTCAATCGGGATCTACGCGCTTCCCGCGACGCCGCGCACAGATCACCCGTTCGACGTGGTCAGCGCAATTCTGAGTGCGGTCGCGTTTGGCACTTTGATCATATTTCTGGACACGTTGAGTCGCCCGACCGCGCCGGCGCTGGTCGCCGCCGAGATCGCTCTCACCCTGCTTTCCGGCTTTGTCCTTTACCGGCGGCAGACCCGTATTCGTTTGCCGCTTCTTCCAGTCGATCTGTTGCGGCTGCCGATGTTCACACTGTCGATCAGCACCTCGACCTGTTCCTTCATCGCGCAGACGCTGGCTTTGATCGCCCTTCCCTTTCATTTGCAGCGCCTCGGCCATTCTGCCGTGGATACCGGCCTTTTGATGACGCCATGGCCGCTCGCGACCGCCTTGTTCGCGCCCATTGCGGGAAAACTGTCCGACCGCTATCCCGCCGGCCTACTGGGTCTGCTGGGGCTGGCCGCGTTCGGCACGGGCCTTGCGGCCTTGGCGGTGCTTTCGGCAGACACGACCACGCCCGATATCGCATGGCGCATGGCTCTGGCGGGCGCGGGTTTCGGGCTCTATCAATCGCCGAACAACCGCACGATCCAGGCAGCGGCACCGCGCGCGCGCAGCGGCGGGGCAAGCGGCATGCAGGCCATGGCGCGGTTACTGGGCCAAACCATGGGCGGGGCGTTTACCGCGTTTTTGCTGGCCCGCTTCGTATCGGGGCCGGCAGCCGCGGTATGGGCGGGTGCGCTATTCGCTGTACTTGGCGCCGTGGTGAGCGCAATCCGCCTGACGGATCTGCCCAAACCCAAAGATTGAAAGGAAACTTTGGCTGCAAGGGGATGTTATCGGTGCGAATATGTGACAAATTCGCGGCTCATTTGTGCGATAGCAGGAGACGCGTTTTGAAACGGATGGAATTGGCGGGTTTGGCGTTGATTGCCGCGAGCCTGTGCAGCTGCACGGCGACGAAAGAACTGACGGGAACAGAGGACATCAAGCTTGCGGTCACGCCCGCAACGGCCCTTTGCGACGCCTACCAGCATGATGCGGTAATCGGCCGGTCCGATCCCAACACACAGACGATCACCGTGCCACAAAGCCGTGGAGCCACCGATATCCTGTGCTTTGCCTCCGGCTACAAGGACAAGCGAATCACCATCGTCCGGGACAATCCCGATTTGGGCGCGAAGCTCCTGACCGACTTCGGTCCACTGGAACTGTCCGCCTATCCGGCCACGATTCAGATCGTCATGGAGCCGCAGGACCGGCCGCAGCGTCCGCGATAAATGTTTTGGTTTTCGGCCACAGTTGCGCCGCAAACAGAACTTCATCCGTAAGCGGATGATGACAATAGGAAAACTCGGCGCATTAAGCGCGCGTAATCCGCATTTCCGCCGCACTCGGTTCAGCACGAGTTCAGACCGCGTTCCGTAAAGTGTGCGCGTTTGAGAGTGCATGGAAAGAACCATGCCTCGCCCACGGAAGGAACGTCATCCATGATTCGTAAATTGGCTGTAGTAGCCGTTGTTGCGCTCGTCCCCGGTTTTGCCTTCGCGGCAGAGACGAGCACGAAAGCCCCGGTCTCCGATTCCGCTACCCATGCGGCGGTTAGCGGCGATACCAAAACCGATTCCTCGGTGAAGAAAACCGATGCGTCGGCAAAGCCTGCCAAGACCGTCCATCGCGTTGTGCACAAGGCGAAGATGGACAAGGACAAGACCAAGGCCGGCGATACGTCCGGCAGCAAGACCGATTCCAAGCTGTAATAGCTGCCTCACCTTGAGAAAGAGCGCGTTCGCCCCATGAGCGCGCTCTTTTTTTATGCGCGTCGGTAGCAGGACTTTGGGGGTGTGAGTCCGGTTCAGCTTAGGTTATCCTGCGCGAAGCTCGAACGAGCCCCGATGTGCGAAATAATTGGAGGACCCTATGCGCGCGCAGCTTCTCGCTTTCACCATTCTTGCAGCAGCAATCGCTCCCAACGCGTTTGCCCAACCGGCCCCGGCGCCGATGAAGACTTTCATGAGCGACAAAGAGATCATGAGCCTGATCGACAAGGCCAAGGCCGACCGCAAGGGCGACGCGCCGCTGGTGGCTGAACCGATCCTCTCGCTTGCGCCCTATCGTGCGCAGCTTGAATACCGGCCCGGCACATCGCCGGCGGCGGTGCATGAGAAAGACGCGGAACTGATGATCGTGTTCCAGGGTACCGGGAACATCGTGACCGGCGGTAAACTCGTCGACGAGAAACGGAACAACGCCAACAATCTGGGCGGTTCGTCGATCACGGGCGGCAATTCGCAAGCCGTCGTCAAGGGCGACATGCTGATCGTGCCTGCAAATACGCCACACCAGGTCATTCCCACCGGGGGCGCGCCGATTACCCTGATAACGATGCATGTGCCGCACCCGCCGACGAATTGGCCTTGAGGCAGGCCGAAATCGGCCAGACCGGCGGAAACCGGATCGGCAGTCAGCCGTTATCTAGCTAGCCGCGCGCTTCGGCACGCGGGCTTTACGAGAAGCCCCCAATCAGGCCCCCCCTCTGGGGGCTTCTCTTTTTTAGGCACCTATTTCGGGCGCCCGGCGCACCGCGCGTGAACGACGGCCACCCCGTCCGCGTAAAGCCGGCACCAATGCGGCAGGGCATCGAGCAGCCCAACCGCCGGGTTGGAGGGCATGAGAATGGTCCAGCCTATGCCATAGGTGCGGAAGGCTGTTTCAAGCGCCACCTTGTCCGGGCGGGTAATAGTCAAATATTGACGCAGGAACGCACTCCCATACATGTCCGCGCGCCCGTCGATGAATGGCCGGATATGGACGAAGATCAAATAGCCGCCGAAGAAATAATCGTTGAAGACCGGCTGAGCGGTGAGAGCCGGTGGCACGTGCTGAACCGCCCTTATCGGAGCCGAAGGACTGTCCGTGCGGATAATGGGGAACTGTAAGCGCAGCGCGACGAGTGCCACCGCCAGGGCTGCTCCAGCGGCGCTCCAGCGTCTCGGGTGATGTTCGTGCCGCGAGGCGGGCAGCGCCGCGCCCAGGGGTTCGGCAATCAGCAGCGGCACGATCACGCCGGCGAACATCTGCTGGCGGGTGTGCTGCAGCGCCATGTGCAGCAGCCCAAGCAGGATGAACACGCGCAATCGCGGCAGTCGGGCGCCGCGGGTGAGCGCGACATACAGGCCGGCGATCAGGGCGAGTTCCTGCGGCTGGAGCGTGCCGAAATCGGCCGGCCGCCATTCCCCGATCGCGGAGAGCTCGGGCATGCCCATCAGTTCGAAGGAAAACACCAACCCCGCTAGGCCGTGGGGCGTCAGCAGGGCCGCGCCCACCGCGGCCAGCAGGAACCCGCCCCAGCGGGCCAGCACCGCGCGCCACGCGGCAGGCGCGGCCAGGATCGCCTCCAGAGTCAGCGGCACCACAAGCAGCAGCCCCAGAATGAAGCCGCCATGCAGATTGGCCCACAAACACATCAGCGGCAGCAGGAACCAGGACGGTGCGCGACCCAGGCTCCGGGCAACGAACAGCTCCGCAACCCACGCCTCGAACACCGGCAAGGCCAGAATATGCGGTCGCGCGAGCAGCCCAGGCGCGACGCAAACGCCTGCCAGCAAGAGGACAAACAAATTGGCGCCCGGGGGCAGCCAGCGCCCGAGGTGACGGGCCAGTTGGAACAGAGCGAGGGCCGCCGCCAATGCGGTTAACGCCACGACGCCCGCCCATCCCTGCAGCCGGAAAGCCTCCGCCATCAAGATCTCGGCCAACCATTCATGCGACAGCCAGGGCGCATTAGGGCGGCTGAACGAGAACGGGTCGGTGTGCAGCACCGCGCGGTGGGAAATCATCCACTCGCCGGTGGCCAGATGCAGGAAACTGTCACCATCGTTGAGGACGCCCGGGGAAGAGAGAGCGAGCGCAAGCATGGCAATTGCCGCAACCCAGGGAACGGCGGCAGAGGGCATGGCGAACGGCCCTTGAAAGACGCACGCGCATCGGCCGCGTGCTTGGGCGCGGATACCCTGCTCAAGGGCGCACCGCGTTGATTTTTGTCAGCGAGATGGCCCCGCGATCGGCTGGCGGTAACCCGGCCTTAGGAAGCCGGGGATAGATTTCAGCCCCGGTTCTCGCCGGGGGCTATGATGAAGCATCTGATCCTGTTGTTCAGCGCTCTGTGTCTTTGCGGCTGCGGTCTTGTCGGAAAGCTCGATGCCGTGTCGAACATGGAGTTGTCCGGGGCCTCGTACCGGGCTTGTCTCGCCGAGCACAAGCACGATGCCGCCGCTTGCGAAGACCGGCACATCGCGTATCAGACCGACCTGGCCGAAGCACAGAAGACGCGTGGCATCCTGACGAACTGGCGCCGCCTCTGACGCGCCAGACAGTCAGTCTGTGCGCCGCTCCGAAAATCGCGCCCGCAACACCTCATCCGACAATTCGCGATATTGCCAGCGGCCCTTATAGCGGCGCCGCATAACTTCGCCTTCGATCAGGGTCAGCGATACGCATGACCGGCGTGGGAAAAAAATGGTCACAATTTCCCAGTCGGTATCGCGCGGCACGTATTCCCCCGTTCGATGCTCGTGAGCCCGAAGACGAAAGCTTAATAAGATCGAATTGCCGGCGGCAAGATGGCCGGCCGGCGGTTGTGACCGTAAAATTAGTGGAAGGGAATAATTTGCGCCCGGCCGGCGGGAGCGCATACGCGCTCGTATAAATCGTTTTTCTCATCCATCACTTCTGCAAAGGCGCGCCAGAGCTCGGAGAGGCGGATGTACCAGGCCTGGCGGTCGCGATCCGTGGATTTGTGGGCGAGTAAATCTGCTTCCCTGGCGAATTGGCGAAAGAAGACTGCCTGCATGTGAGGCGGCAATTCGGCCAGATCGTTGGCGACACGGGCCATTAGGCTTATCCCTCTTGGTTGCCACATTCGAAACCGCGAGGGTTAAAATATAGTCGCCGATTTACTAAGAACGGGTTACCGCGCTGCCATGACGGTTATGGGAATCAAGCATCGTGCAGCTTCGCGCTAGCGACTCGGACAATCGCGCCTATTAGTTCCGTTTCCACTCACGCACGAGCCTCTGCGCTTCGTCGATCTGCGCGGGCGTCATCTTGGTGGCAACGATATCGCGGTCCGAATTAGAGCCGGCAAGATCGAACCACTTGTAAGCCTGGACGTAATCGAACCGCACGGCTTCGCCATATTGGTATAAATAACCGAGAGCGATCTGGGCCTCGGTGTTTCCGTGGTTGGCGGCAAGCAGATACCATTTTACCGATTGCGCGTAGTCCCGCGGTACACCATTGCCGTCGAAGTACATGTTCCCGAGACTTATCTGAGCTTCGGGAATACCCGTCTCGGCCAGCGGTCTTAGGAGCTGCAAAGCGGTCGCGTAGTCGCCATGGTCGAGGGCTTCAAACCCGTCCTCTAATGGACCCGCAACAGCGGTTCGGCAAAGCGCCAACGCGACGAACAGAATTCCGAGAGTTCGCATGCGTGCCCCTGCAATGACAGATGAGAAGCTATACCAGCAGGACGAGCGCCGCTGTCGCCACATCGGTTGACCGCTGGGACTCACGATTTCTTGCGCTTGGATTTTGCTTTGCCGAATTCCTTGGGCGCCGGCTTCAGTTTGATCCGATCGCCCTGCTGTTTCGCTATTCCACTCAGTTTCTCGAGATGAGGGTCCTTCTTTACAGCCGTCTTGGCGGTGGTCCCCTTCTTCGGCTTCCCCTTCTCCGATTTCCCGGTGAATAGCTCTTTGACCCTTTTCACGATACCCATACTCGCCTCCCTTGCGTGCTGTGTGCGGAGCAGCTTTGGACGGCTTAGCACGAATCGCGCCCGCCATCCGGGCAGGTAGTGGTTTACAGAGATGGCCAGTTCCTTTTCACCTTATCGTCGGGCGCGCCCAATCCGGTCTCGGATGAACAGAAAGCCGCCTAGAGGTCCATGTTCGGGTTAGTCTATCTGGCAAATTCGACAGCCGTAGTCGCCAGCTACGATCGTGCGCTTCCCAGGCGGGTGCAGAAGATACAGGCTGATCCCTACATGCTGCGCTGAGCGCAAGGCCGGTGAACTGCTGGCGGCCATGCCAAAGGCGAAGGGGGCTGGTGATTAGCGGTCAGACACCGCTTGCATGCCGAAAGGAGTGGTCAGAAAACGCTCAAGGACCTAAATCACATCGCTGGCAACAACCTACCTAAAAGCGCGATGGGCCTCGGCACCCGGGCCAAGTCGTCATAGGCCTCCGCGATCATTTCGATTCTGCTGCGTTCCTTCAGATTGGAAATATTCATTGCAACGGCGCGAATTTCCGCCGCGCGAACAGTGTAGTACTTGGTTTGGTCGTTCATTCGTTGCCTCTTGGGATAAGCATTGATCTTATCACCGGGGCTACAACTGTATGGTTAACGAGTTCGTCAAGCTTTTGTAAAATAAGGAGTTCTCGGTACGTTTGGAGTCAGAGCACGTCGCTTCGAAAAGGGTCCTGCCCGGCGAATTTTCTGACTTTACCTGAACCACCGCCTTAGAGCGCCGCATCTTTACCTGAGTAATCAAGTAAATGTGGAACATGGACAGCCCTTTAGAAGTATTCGAGCACTGAAAGCTGGCGATGTGGTAATCTTCGCCAATCCATCCAGCGGCCAGCATATCGGGATGGTTCGGGCCACTCGCCGACAGGCTCACTGATGGTCAAACGCAACACCGAGCATACGGCCAAGCCGATAAGGTCAGATCAGCTAGCGCCAAATCGCAGCCGCTCTGATCCTCTCGAGCGGTTTGTGAATCCCTTCAACTCGCAAGGGGCTCACCTATGTTTGAACCCACCAAAAACCGCCTCCCCCGCCGGCCTTTCGCATGGCCGCTGATCATTGGTCAGGTCAAAGTCTGCGAACAAAGTCGGGCCTAAGCCTACGACCGATTAAATAAACGGCAAGACATAAAAAATCGTGCAGCCATAGCTTACGATTGAGCCTCACAATGAGGCGGGGGACGCCTTGTTAGCCTTCGAGAAGAAACAGGCTGGTGATGTCGCCAAGCCGTCGTCGCAGCACAAAGCTGAACTTGAACGTTGGAACTACCGCCGCCGTATTTGGCTGGCAGTTTTCCTTCTGTGCGGAATTTTTTGGGTCGTGCTGATTTCGATAATCATTTGGGTATCGCGCTCATCGAATTAGCGGGACCGCACAAAGCTCGCGCATATGTCCCTATAACCGGTGAGGCCCCCGCCCCGTTCACAAGTATACAACTAATAGCAATATTGCAGTCCGCGCGCGACCGCGCCTTTTAGCCATTGGAACAGGATTTGCGGACATAGTGCGGACGCAGTTATTCAGCGCAGCCTTATTTCAGGATGTAATTTATGAGTATCTGAAATTAATTGATAATTGGCGACCCCGGCAGGACTTGAACCTGCGACCCACAGCTTAGAAGGCTGTTGCTCTATCCAGCTGAGCTACGGGGTCAATCAATGCGACCAGGGTATTTTGCGGTCGAACTTGAAATTGTCAGAATAGGCTTTCGCTTTGGCTGCCGGCTGATGCGGCTCGTAGATCTGGAACGGAATATTGTTCGCCTTCGCGTAGGCGACGGCCTCCTCCATCGTGTCGAAATCCAGGCTCACCTGTTGACGCATGTCGGTGGACGCGGTCCAGCCCATCAAGGGTTCGATCTCGCGCGGCCGCTCCGGCTCGAATTCCAGCACCCATTGGCGCGTGCGGGCCTTGCCCGACTGCATCGCACTTTTGGCCGGCTGATAAATCCGCGCGAGCATTCGTCTCTCCTATGACAGGTCACCTTCCGGAATGCATCCGGCGCGACGCCGAGATTGGTCGGGGCGGTGTGATTCGAACACACGACCCTCTGCTCCCAAAGCAGATGCGCTACCAGGCTGCGCCACGCCCCGGCCGCCATGGAGATACACGCTAGGCCCGGAGCCAGCAAGCATGTGGCGCCCGCAGCCAAACCCTCAGCGGGGCATATTGCCGAAAATCGCTTGGCGCACTTTGTCGCCGGGCTTCAGGCCCAGCTCGGCGGCCCGCCCACCGGCAATTTCCAGCACCGCCCGAACGGGCTGATAGGAGGGGATGCTGTCCTCCGAAAGCGGCTTGGCGTTCGCCGCAATGCGCGCCACGGTGCCATCCGCCTTGATGAACAGCATGTCGAGCGGAATCAGCGTGTTCTTCATCCAGAAGGCTTGTTCGCCTTCTTTGCCGAAATCGAACAGCATGCCAGCATTGGGCGCGAGGGTCTTGCGGAACATCAGCCCGCGTTCCTGCTGCTCCCAGGTGATCGCCATTTCCACCGTGAAGCGTTGCGGCCCCTTGGCGGTCTCGATGATGAGCGGCGCCTCAGTCAGCGTTGGCTGCGGCCCGGTGATCTCGGCCGCATAGGCAAAGCCGACAAGCCCGACGAAGGAAAAGAGGAAAGCGAAGATGGTGCGCATGGATTCGAGTCTACCTGCCCCGTTCAATCAGGCAAGTGGCTGGCAGGCACAGGACGGGAAAGAAAACGCCTCAAGCCTCCAGCACCACGATCTCGGCGGCCAGTTGGCCCTTGGGCCCGTCGCCCGCGCGCACCTTGACCCGCTGGCCCGGCACAAGCTCGCTGATGCCCGAGCGGCGCAGCGTCTCCATATGCACGAACACATCGGGCGAATTGGGATCGCGCGACACGAAGCCATAACCCTTGCCGCGATTGAACCATTTCACTGTCGCTTCAAAGGCCGGCCCTTCGGGCTGCGCCGTGAAACGCATCTCACGCACCGTATCGGTGACAACGGTTGCCGTGCTGTTATCCAGTTCCAGAACCCGGATGGCCTGGAATCCTTTCGGACGCTCCACCGCCTCACACACCACGCGCGCGCCCTCCTGCGCCAGCTTGAAGCCGGATTGTCTTACGCAAGATTGATGGAGCAAAACGTCGCCCTGAATTCCTGCCGATGGTTTGATGAAACCGTATCCTTTGACGGAATCGAACCATTTGATTCGGCCAGAAATCTGGATGATTGCTTCACCCTCTGCCGTTAAAGGCGATAATGTTGTCTCCGCTCCCACTTGCCCCATCCCCCCAGATAGTTAGTAGAAAGTTAACACGAATGTGATGACGGGAGAAGATGGCGAATCGGCCATTGCGCCTATCTGCGTTGATGCCAAGACCCCCGAGGATACCCGCGCAGATACGCGGTCAAGAGGTTCGCCCATCTCATGGATTTCAAAGGGAAATACGCAATTCCAGCCAGCCCGGACGCGGTCTGGGCTGCGCTCCACGAGGCGGAGATGCTGGCTGCCGCCATTCCGGGCTGCGAAGGCGTGGAGAAGCTTTCGGACATGGAATTCAAAGCACGGGCAACCCTCAAGATCGGCCCCGTGAAAGCGCGTTTCGAGGGCAAGGTGCAGTTTCAGGAATTGCCGCCGCCTGAGGGCGTCGTGCATGCGGTATTGCTCAAAGGCGAAGGTCAGGGAGGAGCAGCCGGCTTCGCGCGTGGCGAGTCCCAGGTGCGTCTGTCCGCCGATGGAACGGGCACTATTCTCGAATATGACGCCAAAGCGACAATCGGTGGACGTCTTGCGCAAGTGGGCCAGCGGCTGATCGACGGCGCGGCAAAGGCGCTTGCCGATGAATTTTTCGCGAAATTCGCCATTCTCATGCAGGCGCAGGCCGCCCATGCCGAACTCGAGACCGTGCCAACGCAGGAAGTTCGCGTAGTCAAGGAAGAAGGGCTCGCGCCGCAGATATGGGTGGTTGGGCTGATCGGCATCGTCGTCATTTTGCTGATCGTCTTTTCCATTGTGCTCTAGGCCCATGACGTCCTAGTGATCGGCAACGCAAAATCGGAGGACCCATGACGGCGCTGTCGCTCACCGTGAATGGCACGCCCATAGAGGCTGATGTAGAGGATCGCACGCTGCTGGTGCATTTCCTGCGCGATGTTCTGCATCTGACGGGCACCCATGTCGGCTGCGATACCAGCCAATGCGGTGCCTGTGTCGTGCATGTGAACGGGCGGGCGGTAAAATCCTGCACCATGTTCGCGGTGCAGGCCGCGGGCGATGACATCACCACCATCGAAGGGCTGGCGAAAGAGGGAACGCTTCACCCTGTGCAGGTGGCGTTCCAGGAGCATCACGGACTGCAATGCGGCTTCTGCACGCCGGGCATGATCATGACTGCGGTCGACATGCTCCGCCGCGTGAAACATCCCGATCCGGCGACCATCCGGCGCGAACTGGAAGGCAATATCTGCCGCTGCACCGGCTATCTGAACATCATCAAGGCGATCGGCGCCGCTGCGGAAATGAACTGAACCATGTACACCGCGCCCTTCCGCTATGTCCGAGCGAACACGCTGAGCGAAGCCGAGGATCTGTTCCGGCAATCGCCCGATGCGCGCTACATCGCCGGCGGACAGACGCTGATCCCCACCATGAAGCAGAGATTGTCCGCGCCTTCCGATGTGATCGACATTGGTCGGATCGGCGCGCTCAATTTCATTCGGCACGAAGGAAACATTCTCGTCATTGGCGCAGGGACGCCGCATGCCGATGTGGCCGTATCCGAGATGGTACGGAACGCCATTCCGGCCTTGGCGGCATTGGCGGGCGAAATCGGCGATCCTGCCGTCAGGCACAAGGGAACGCTCGGGGGCTCGGTTGCGAATAATGATCCGGCTGCGGATTATCCCGCCGGCGTGCTCGGCCTGGGGGCGCGGGTGGAAACGACCGCGCGCACCATCGGGGCGGATGAATTTTTCACCGGCATGTTCGAAACGGTTCTGGAACCGGGAGAGATTATCACCGAGATTTCTTTTCCCCTGCCCCGTCGCGCGGGTTATGCGAAATTTCCCAATCCAGCATCGCGCTACGCCATGGTCGGTGTGTTCGTGGCGGACTTTCCCGACGGCGTGCGCGTCGCGGTCACCGGCGCAGCACCGAGCGTGTTCCGGTTCACGGAGATGGAAGCCGCGCTGGCGAAGCAATTCGCACCCGATGCGATTGCCGGAATTGCGATCGCGTCGGACGGTCTCAATGCGGATCTCTTCGGTTCGGCCGAATATCGCGCCCATCTGGTAGGCATCATGGCCAAACGCGCGATCCAAGCGGCGATGCTATAATGGCAAACATGGACAACGCTTCCGACATCGCCGCCGATCCGCTGGCCGCCGCCGCGGCCTGGATGGCCGGCCAACACAAGGTCGCGCTGGCGACGGTCACGCGCACTTGGGGCTCCGCGCCCCGCCCCGCGGGCAGCCAGATGGCGGTGCGCGATGATGGCGCGTTCACGGGATCGGTCTCCGGCGGCTGCGTGGAAGGCGCCGTCATCGGCGAAGCGCAAAACGCGCTTCATGATGGCAAGGCCCGCAATCTGAAATTCGGCGTCAGCGACGAGGATGCCTGGGCCGTGGGGCTGGCTTGCGGCGGCACCATCGAAGTTCATGTGGCGCCTGTCCTCGGCGGTCCGCAAGCAGCCCAGATCGCGGAGTTGGAACGGGCTCGCGCAGCCAAATGCGCGGTCGTGCTGGCGACCGATCTTTCCGGCGGTGAAAGCCGCATCGTCTATCCCGACAGCGCTTCGGCCGACCCGCTTATTGCAGCCGCGGCCGTTCAGGCACGCCGGGATCAGAGCGCGGCGGTGGAGGTGGGCGGCCGGTCCTGGTTCCTCACCGTGTTCAATCCGCCGCTCGATCTTGTCGTCATCGGTGCGGTCCATATCGCCCAACCGCTAGCGCGGATGGGTGCGCTTGCCGATTACGCCGTGCGCGTCATCGACCCGCGCACGACCTTTGCCACCTCTGAGCGTTTTCCCGGGGTATCGCTGGTCCATGCATGGCCCGACGAAGCGCTCGCGGCCCAGCCGCTGACCGCGCGCAGCGCCATTGTCGCGCTTACGCATGATCCCAAATTCGACGATCCGGCGCTTGCGGCCGCGCTGAGGTCGCCGGCCTTCTATATCGGCGCGCTGGGCTCGCGCACCACCCATGGCCGCCGTTTGGAGCGCCTGAAAGCGCTCGGCTTTTCGGAAGCGGAATTGGCGCGCATTCACGGGCCGATCGGGCTGGATATCGGGGCGCGCTCACCCGCGGAGATCGCGGTCTCGATTCTCGGGGAAACGACGGCGATTCTGCGCAAAAGCTGAAAAAAGAAGCCGGGCGGAAGGGATTGGGGGCCGCCCGGCTCGAAGGTTCTTGCGCGAAGTGACACGTAAGCGAGTTCAGGTAACCCCAATACAGTGCCAAAGCTTTGGCGGAATCGCCCTAAAGCGCACCGCTCTTTGCCGTTTTCCGCGAGATGACATATTTTGCGACAGGTTTGCCCTTGTGCGGGGCAGGAACGGACGAGGATGTTAGGAAGCAGCCCTAGGACAAAACCGGTGCCTGAAAGTGGCGTCCAGCCCCATATCTTGGTGGTCGATGACGCGCGCGACATTCGGGAACCTTTGGTGCGCTATCTCAAGGAAAGCGGCTATCGCGCCTCGGCTGCCGACGGTGCCCAGGCCGCGCGCCGGCTGATGCGCACTTCGGCTATTGATCTCGTCATCCTCGATATCATGATGCCGGGCGAGGATGGGCTGTCGCTCTGCCGTTCGATCCGCGAGAATTCCGGCATCCCGGTCATCATGCTGACCGCGCGCGGGGAAGAGCTTGACCGCATCGTTGGGCTGGAGGTGGGTGCGGACGATTACGTTGCCAAGCCCTTCAATCCGCGTGAGCTGCTGGCGCGCGTGGGCGCGGTGCTTCGGCGCACGAACACGTTGCCGCCGCGGCTGCGCGGCCCCACGGCCGAGCGCTATCGTTTCGGTGAGTGGGTCTTCAACGCGGCCCAGCGCGAGATCGTCGGCCCCGAAGGCTTGGCGCTGCCGCTGTCGAGCGGCGAGTTCAAGCTGTTGATGGCATTCCTGGAACGCCCGAAAGTGGCGCTGTCCCGTGAGCAACTTCTCGATCTCACCAAGGGCCGCGACGCGGAGGTGTTCGACCGCTCCATCGACAACCAGGTCAGCCGCCTGAGGCGGAAAATCGAGCAGGACCCCAAAAATCCGCGCTATATCAAGACCGTATGGGGTGGAGGCTATATGTTCACGTCCGATGTGGAGATCGTCTGATGATGCGGGCCTTTACGACGCTCAGGTCCCAATTCGTCGCGGTGGTGGCGGCGGCGGTGATCTTGTCCAATCTGGCCGTGGTAGCGATTCTCGAGATTGGCCGCGAAGGCGAATTGCAGTCGGCCCGGGTCAACGCCGCGGTGGATCGCATTGCGGCCGTGTTTCGTTACATCATCACCATTCCGCCCTCGCAGCAGGATTCAGCCGTCGCGGCCCTCAGCGGCAACCTCTTCCATTATTCCATCACCCAGAATCCACCCTTCGCCGCGTCAAGCATGAGCGCGGAAGAAAAACAGATGGCGGCGGATCTTTTGGCCGGTGAGCGTCTCAAGAATATGGACCCGGCCCGCGTACGCCTGACCCAGCAAAGTGGTCCTGCCCTCAACAATGACGGAGCGGCATTCGAGATCACGCAGCCCCTTCCATCCGGCGACGGCTGGCTCAATGCGCAATTCGCGCGGCCGCCGACACCCTCCCCGGCGCCGGCCATTCTGATCGCCGCCTTGCTGGGTACGATCCTGACCGGTGCTGCCGCGGCCTGGCTCGCGGGACGCGTCTCGCGGCCGCTTTCCGCGCTCACCTTCGCGGCCGATGCGGTGGCGCGCGGCCGCAAAGCGCCGCGTCTTACGGCCCATGGTCCTGACGACATCCGCCGCGCCTCGGAAGCCTTCAACGAGATGAGCGACCGCGTCACCCGCACGCTGGAGAGCCAGCGCCAGCTTCTTTCCGCGGTCGGTCATGATTTGCGCACGCCCTTGGCCGCCATGCGGATCACGGCGGAATTCGTGCAGGACGCGGAGGTGCAGGATCGCCTGACGCGCAATCTCGACGAGCTGCAATCGATGACGGAGGCGGTGTTGTCGGCGGCGCGCGCAGGCCCGGGGGAGGAACAGCGCCGGGTCGATCTTGCCACTTTGATCGAGAGCGTGTGCGACGATCTCATCGAGTTGAACCTGCCGGTGCAGGTGAATATCCAGGGTCTGGCGCCCTGCAATTGCCGGCCGAACGAAATCCGTCGGGCGGCGCGCAATCTGATCGAGAACGCCGTGCGCTACGGCGGCACGGCGCGGGTGACGCTGAAGACCGAGGCCGATTTCTTCGTGGCCACTATCGAGGATGACGGCCCGGGCATTCCCGACAACCGGCTGGAGGAGGTTTTCGAACCTTTCGTACGCCTGGAGGAATCGCGCAACAACGCCACGGGTGGATCGGGATTGGGCCTGACCCTCGCCCGCTCCATCGCGCGCGAACATGGCGGCGATGTGGTGCTGGAGAACCGCAAGAGCGGCGGGCGCATCGTCGGCCTGCGCGCTTCGCTGCGGCTGCCTCGCGAGAAGGTACGCGCCAGGGGCGAAATGCCCGCGGGCGTGGTTGCCCCGGAGGCTGTGGCCACCTAACTTCCTCCCATGCAATTTGGAACATTTCCGCTTCAGGACGCCGAGGGCGCTATTCTCGTGCATTCCTTGCGCGCGAGTGGCCGCCTGTTCAAAAAAGGTCGCGTTCTCGCCAAGCCCGATCTGGAGGCGCTGGAGGCGGCCGGTATCGCATCGGTCATGGTGGCTCGCCTCGAGTCCGGCGATGTTCCCGAAGATGTTGCCGCGACACGGGTGGCCGAGGCCTTTGCCGGTACGTGCACGAGACTGAGCGCCGCTTTTACGGGACGGACCAATCTTTATGCGGAGCAATCCGGGCTCGTGGTGTTCGATCCGGCGGCGGTCGATGCGGTCAATGGGATCGACGAATCCGTCACTCTGGCAACGCTTGCGCCCTATGCCGTGGTGGCGCCGGGCGAAATGCTCGCGACCATCAAAATCATTCCCTATGCGGCCCCGGAATGGGCGGTTGAAGCCGCTGCGAAAGCCGCTGCGGCGAATCCGATCCGTGTGGCTCCATTCCAGAGCAAACGCGCCGCGTTGATTTCCACGCAGCTTCCCGGCCAGAAGCCGTCGCTGCTCGACAAGAACCGCTCCGGGCTGGAAGCGCGGCTCGCGCCATTGGGTGGATCGCTCGTGTTCGAGCGGCGGATTGCCCACGAGGCCAAAGCCGTCGCGGAGGCACTTCGCGCCGCGCGAGCCGAAGGGCCTGATTTGCTGTTCGTGTTCGGCGCCTCGGCCATTACCGACCGGCGCGACGT
>DATLVC010000006.1:0-20019 GCA_035577685.1 Micropepsaceae bacterium
ACCAGATTGGCCCCGGTCGCCACATTGGTGGAATTGTCCGCCGGGCTCGTGCTCGACAAAAGCGGAGCCGTCGTGTCAACGGACGAGGAGACATCCCAGCCGAGCGCATCCATCACCCGAATGTCATTCTGAGTGATCGGAGCGACGACGCCGGATGTGCTGAACGCCAGAAACGCGTCGGCTCCAGCGGTGGATGCCCAATCTCCGAAATCGCCGCCCGAATTCGTGTTGAAATTGTCGAGGTTCGTCGTGCCGTTGTCCGGCGAGAAATAGCCGGCTTGCCCGCCCGAGAATGTCCGCGTGCCGGCCGCTGCAAAATGGAGGAGATCCATTGGCTCAAAGCCATTGGCCACATTTCCGACCGTCTGGCCCACCAGCAATTGTCGGCCCATGACTTCTGTGACTTCGTGGGCAACCACTCCGAAAAAATCGTACTGCCCGGCGGTCACACCATTGCTGTTGTCAAAATCGAAAATCGACTGAATGTTGCTGAAACCAACTGCGCCATCCAAAGCATTTCCGGCCCACGGCAATTGAAGGGCCTTCGCTTCCGCGCTTGCTACCCAATAGGCGCCGCCGGTGGGATTGGTTGCCGGTAGGGATGCGACCACGCTGTGGTCATCGGTCGATTTCGCATCGGCCGCGAGTGCGGACGCAATCTGTGTGTAGGTGACGCTGTTGAGATAGGTCAGGCTCTCGCCCAGAGCATTGGATGGCAGAGCCTGACCGTTCACCTCGCCGTAACCGACCGCGATATTGATGGTGACCGCGTCCGAAAATGTGCTTTGAAAAAAACTGGCGATGTTGTTGAGCGTCGCCGTGAATCCGACAGGAGCGGAAGCCACGCTTGAATCATAGGTGAAATTGATGATCATCCGTGTGCTCCACGCGCGTTTCGCCCAGCCCACCCTGTCGCGACCGCGGCGGGTGGAAATTGATTTTTCACAGTCAAGGCAGATCGAATCGGAAAACGATATTATCGAAAACGATGTTATATCGTGGCTGCGGTGGTTAACGATTCGCTAACGGGTTCGCGAAGCGCTTGAATTCTTTATGGTTAATGCCTGCGCGAGAAGCGCGCGAACGTCCTCAAGGCTTTGTAGGACGCCGGCGCACAAGCTGCGGATTTCCGGCGTCGCTTCAAGCATGTCGGGCACCATGATGGTCGCCATGCCGGCGGCATGCGCCGCGCGAACGCCGTTGTGGGAATCTTCGAGCGCCAGACATTCGGCGGGTTGTGCGCCGAGCAACATGGCCGCTTTCAGGAAGCATTCCGGATGGGGTTTGGCTGCGCGGACATCATCGCGCGTGACCAGCACATCGATGAGATCGGCCAATCCCGTGCGGCGGAGGTTTTCCTCGCTTCGCCAGCGCCCCGTCGACGTGGCAACCGCCGTGGGCACACGCCGGTCTTTCAGAAAATGCAGCAATTCGCGCGCGCCCGGTTTGACGGGTACCTGCTCGCGGCAGATATCCTCGAAATAGAGCCGGCACTTCTCGCGATAATCCGCAAGCGGAAAATCCGGGCCGAAATGCGCGATCAATTTCCCGTCCGTGGTCTCGCGCGCGTGCCCGATCAGACTGAGATGGAGTTCATCCCCCATCTCATAACCGAGATCCGTGGCCGCCTGGAACATCGCGGTCCGCACGACTGTCTCGGTATCGAGCAAGAGCCCGTCCTTGTCGAATATGACGGCGGACAAAGGTGCGGGGATCATCGATGGCAACCGGTCTTCTTGCGGGTCACTCTATCCTGCCGGTCTCTCATCCGCATCCTTCGGTTCCTTCACGTGCGTCCTTATGGTCTTATCCGCGCCTTCGCGGAAGGGACATCATGAGCACACACAAGGCCAGCGAAAATCCGTTCACCTCGGGCATTGCCGATTTTGTCGCGGGGCTCCGTTACGAAGCGATACCGCTTGAGGTGCGCGAGCGGATCAAGCTCCTAATTCTCGATTCGCTCGGCTGCGCGATCTTCGGCGCCGATCTGGAATGGAGCCGCATCCTGATGGAGACGCTGGCGAGCGTGGACAGTTCAACCGGTGCTTGTGTGTGGGGCACGGCGCGGCGGCTTTCTGCGCCGCATGCCGTCCTTGTCAACGGCACTTTGGTGCAGAGCTTCGAACTCGACGACGTGCACCGTCAGGGCGTGCTGCATGTTGGTGCGGTGACGCTGCCACCTCTGTTTGCCGTCGCGGAAATGAGGCCCGGCATGAGCGGCCAGGATTTTCTCACCGCTGCGGTCGCCGGCTATGAAATCGGTCCGCGCGTCGGCATGTGCATGGGCCAGGAGCATATCGTCCAAGGTTGGCATTCCGGCGCGACAGTGGGCGTGTTCTCGGCCGCGGCCGGTGCCGCAGCGGGCTTGAAATTGCCGGCCGACAAAGTGGTCCACGCGCTCGGCATCGCCGGAACCCAGGCCGCGGGGCTGATGGCGGCACAGTTCGGCGCCATGGTCAAACGCATGCATGCCGGACGTTCGGCGCAAAGCGGCTTCTATGCGGCACTCCTGGCCGAGAACGGCTTCACGGGCATCACCGATGTCTTCGAAAATCCCTATGGCGGATTCTGCACCACCTTTTCCCGCTCGACCGATCGCTTCAACCGCGACGAACTCACGAGCGGGCTGGCAACCCGCTTCGAGACGATGCGCATCTCGCTGAAATTCTATTCCTGCGTGAGCACCAACCACACCGTGCTCGACGCCTTGCGCAATCTGCAGGCGCGGCACCCCTTCGGCCCAAACGATATCGCGAAAATCAAGGTCCGCTGTTCCCAAGCCACGCTGGAGCATGCCGGCTGGCCATACCGGCCCGATGGCATGACCGCGGCGCAGCTCAATATGTCCTATTGCGTGGCAACGCTTTTGACCGAGGGCGATTGCTTCGTGGATCAGTTCTCCGAAGACCGGCTGGCCGATCCCGCCCGCCTCGCTCTCGCTGCCAAGGTCGAGGTCGAGGAGGACCCTGCGATCACGGCATTGGGCTCTAAGTTCCGGCACAAGGTTCATGTCACGGTTGAGCTCACCGATGGCACAAGTCTCGAAGACAGTGTGGAAGCCCCGCGCGGCAGCGAACGGAACTTTCCCAAGGCCGAGGATGTGGTCGCCAAATTCACCAAATTGACCTCACACAAATTGGCGCCGGCACAGGTCGAGCGTATTGTGGACATGGTTCTCGGGCTCGATGAACTTGCAACTCTAAGCGACCTGGCCGCTGCAATTGCACGGCGCTAGCCGCTGAACTTGTCGGTGGCGGTGGTTTCACGCTAGCCTCCCGTGGAATTAAGGGGTGCAGCGGCCGGCATGGAGCCTACGCTGTTCTGGGTGGGACGTGTCGGAGAGCACTGGGAACGACGCGTTGCTGGTCGCGGGCGGGGTGCGCCCTCCCATTTATTATGGCTGGTGGGTGCTGCTGGCCGCAGCCCTTACCGAAATGCTTTCCATCGGCAGCACGAGTTATTCCGCGGGCCTGTTCGTGCTGCCTTTGCAACATGAGTTCGGGCTGTCGCGGGCCGCGGCAAATAGCACCATTCCCATTTCTTTCGCCGGCGGCGCGTTGCTCTCCCCGCTCGTGGGCTATCTGCTTGATCGCATTTCCATCCAATGGGTGATCGGACTTGGGGCGGTTGCGCTTGGGCTGGGTTTTACGCTGATCTCCGTGACGTCTTCGCTGCTCATCATGGTCCTCGCCTTGTTCGTTCCCATTGCCTTCGGAGCCGTGGCCATCGGACCGTTGACATCATCGACTTTGGCATCGCGCTGGTTTTACCGGCATCGCGGCCGCGCGCTCGGCTTCGCCGCGGTTGCTACCTCCGCCGGGGGAATTGTCGTGGTGCCGCTCCTAAGTACCGCCATCGAACATTTTGGCTGGCGTCCGGCGCTCCAGATCGAAGCCGTTTTCATTGTGCTGATCGTGATTGTCGCCGCGTTCTTTATCATCCGCAGCGGGCCGGCGGATCTGCATCTGGAAAATCATCCCGAAAACTGGGGCCGGCCGGTGGCGGATATTCCGCGGGCGGAACATAACAGCACCGATGATGCCACCCGCGTCTTCTTGCCATATAGCGAAATGCTGATGGCGTTGAACTTCTGGGCCATAGCGATAGCGCTGGGCTCCATTGTTGGCATCAACCAGGCCATTATCATCTCATTGGTGCCTTATGGCACGGGTTTGGGTTTCGCCCCCGTCTCCGCGGCGTTCCTGATATCCGCATTTTCGATTTCGGCAGCCATCGTCAAAGTCGTCAGCGGGCTGCTCGCCGATATCATGGAGCGCCGCACCATCATGCTCGCGGCCGCGCTCTCAATGGTCTTGGCGCTTGCGGTGCTGCTGGGATCGTCCAGCTATGCCGTGCTGTTTCTGGGGTGTTGCTTGGCGGGGGCCTCTTTGGGCGGCATCCTTCCGTCATCGGCGGCGCTCGTTGCCGCGTGCTTCGGCTCGCCATCCTTCGGTAAGGTCATGGGTGCGATGTATGTCGTGATCCTGGGCGCGTCCATCGTTTCGGCGTGGTTCGTGGGCGCGATGTTCGACCGCACCGGACGTTACGACGACGCGTTCGTCATATTCCTCGTGCTTGCCGCGATTTCGACATTGGCCGCGCTTTTGGTGCGCACGCCGCCGGGCAAACTACAACCAATGACCGGCTGAAGCTCACGCCGCCGAGGAGGCGGAGGATCCGGAGAACATGGTCGCCAGAGGTTCGTGCCGATAGACGCTTTTCAATTCGTTCGAATGAATGAACTCGTCACGGAACCAGGGATATTTTTGCGGCGAGAACGCCTCAATCGTCCAGTCGATCAAACGTGACACACGGGGGATACGCTTCACATCGGGATGATAGGTCAACCAGATGTCCACCGTCTCATGAATGCCCAGATCAAGAGGAACGATCGGCGCGCCGATCCATTGCGCATAGGTGGGCAGCAGGCCGATGCCCGCGCCCTTGGCGATCGACCAATAATGCGCACTGCTGACATTGGTTCTCAGCGCCACGATTGCGGTCGGGGAAATGCCCGGAAACAGGCGGTCGTAAAGATCGCGCCATTGGACGTTGTCGTCCGATTGCACAAGGATGCGATGGTTGACCAGATCCTGCGCCGTCTTCGGACTGCCGAATGTTTCAAGATAGCTCGGCGCGGCGAAGGGCATGAGATGCAGCCGGCCAAGCTTGACCAGTCTGAGATCGGGCGCAGTCGGACGGGTGATCTGGATTGCGACGTCGGCTTCGAGCCGCAGCACATCGGCCGACTTCATTGCGCAATTCACATCGATCAGAAGATTGGGATTGGCCCGCTGGAACTCGACGAGGCGCGGGGCAATCCAGAAAGTTCCCAAACCTTCGGTCACCGCAAGCCGGACTTCGCCGGAAATATTGGGGTTGGTTTGATCGTGCGCCTGTAAAAGGTCGAAAGATGCCGTTTCCATCCTGCTTGCAACGGCGAAAACTTTTTCCCCTTCCGCAGTAATGCGTACGCCATCGACATGGCGTGTCAGCAGTTTGACTCCGAGAGTCTTCTCCAACTCGTCCACGCGCCGGCGCAAGGCGTTGACCGACATGTGCATATGCTCGGCAGCGGCGCGAAAACTCCCCCTCCGCACCACCTCAAGCGAAACCCGCACGGCTTCCCAATCGGGAACTACGCGGCGCGTCCCCTGTATCGCGTGTTCCGAATTCGGAACACGCCGTTCCATTTCGTTCTGCATACTTCAGCACCGTCCCTCAGTACGTTTTTTATCACGGTTCAATGAAAAGTGGGGTGAAAAATCATGACCGAGCATCCTCTGGACCTCATTCGCGCGCAGGGAAGGGCCATCGAGCCCGCACCGCGCCATCCTTTGGGGGCCCTTGATTCAAGCAAGTTTGCCAAGCACTTAGTGGTTTTCAGGCCTAACGAGAAGGCGGTTGCCGACCTGATGGAAAAGGCCAGGGTCGCTATCCCGGGATTAACCAATGACTCAGTCGTGAAGAGGGTTATTGCGCACAACCCCGACTCCATGTGGGCTATTGCGCGCAAGCGGAAGTTCGATCCCAGTGTTCCATTTGGCGAGGGTTTCTTTGCGTTTCTGCACTTGAACAAGAAAGGGCTGTTCCAGCTCGCGACCAATACGCTCGATACGGGCAATCCGGATTTGTCGCTTCTGGCGGCGCCCGGCGAGCGCCCGGCCGGTATCTACACCTGGGCGGCGCTTGCGCCGGGCATGCTGGCCGGCGGCATCTCCATGGTCCTAGAGAAGCTGGAAACCTCGACCTATGCCGGGGTGGACATTTTTTCGCGTCCGAATACGCCCGAAGGCTTCCGCTTCAACGAGACACTGGGATTGAAGCGGGGCGCCAAGGTTGGCCCGATCTATGCGCCGCAGCTCTACACCTTCCCGCGCGCGCCCCAGACGGTTCCGCTTTATGACACCTATCAACGCAACGCCGGGACCCGGGATGTTTCGGTCACCGTGGCACGGACCTTCGAAGACCTTATGCGCGTGGCGAGCCTCAGAAGCGCCGTCTATATCGGCGAACAGGAATGCCCCTACGAAGAGGAATTCGATGGCAACGATCTCTCCGCGACCCACCTGATTGGCTATGTGGGCGACGAGCCGGCCGGCTGCATGCGGGTGCGCTTTTTCGCGGATTTCGCGAAAATCGAGCGTCTCGCGGTGCGCAAGGAATTCCGCAATACGCGGCTTTCCTTCCAGATCGTGAAGGCTGGCATTAAGCTTTGCCAGATGAAGGGCTACCGTAAGCTTTACGGCCACGCCCAAAAGCGCCTGGTCAATTTCTGGAGCCGCTTCGGCTTCCGGCCGCTGGAAGGGGCCAAGGAATTCGTCTTCTCGGACTTTGACTATGTCGAGATTGTCGCGGATATCGAGAAGGATCCCGATTCCATCACCATCGGCGCGGACCCCTATGTGCTCATCCGCCCCGAAGGCCGCTGGCACGTGCCCGGTATCCTGGAACGCTCGGCCAGCCGGCAAGTCACACGCCCCTCCGTGCAAGCGCGGCATTCATGAACACCGTCGTCAACCTTCGCGATTTCAGAGAGCGTGGGCGTGAGTTGCCCACGCTCCTGCTGATCGACCTGCACCACAATGCAGGCGGCTCGGGTGAGCCCGACGAGGTGATCTT
This sequence comes from Micropepsaceae bacterium, assembly GCA_035577685.1. Classification (GTDB taxonomy): domain Bacteria; phylum Pseudomonadota; class Alphaproteobacteria; order Micropepsales; family Micropepsaceae; genus CAIYRG01. Next base: position 7,123 of record DATLVC010000006.1, read on the forward strand.
CCTTCCCGATGCGCTTGCCAATTGCCGGGCTGCGCTCTGTCATGCGCGGGCATGCGGCATTCCCGTGGCTTTTACCCGCCAGGTCGTGCCGCCCGCGAGCATGTTGGCTTCGCCTGTTTATCCGCGCTGGTTCGAAGGCCTAGAGCCGAAGCGCTGGGACATGGTCTTCGACCGTCAGCGTCCATCCTGCTATGCCAGCGCGGAATTCCGCGACGTCGCGGACGAGATTGGCGGCAATTACGTCATCGCCGGACGTTTCGGCGAACTTTCGTGCCTCTCCACCGCGATAGACGCGTTTCATCGGGACCATCGTCCAACCGTGCTCGCCGATGCCCTGATATGCCAGGCGCATGGCGATTTGCCCAACGCCGCCATGTTGCGGGCTGTGACATGCATCCTTTCCCACTATGCGGACACCTTAAGCACGCAGCCTTGGATACGCGCTACTTCGCGGCGCGTTGGAGCCATTAAATGAACACGTTTTCAACCCTGCATCCCCTCAAATACATCGCCGAAGCGCTCGATCAAATGGCGACCACGCTCAGGGATTTCGAGATGGGTGAATCCGCACAGCTTCTCGACAAGGCAAAATCGGATATCGATCACAAACTTGCCGAACGGCCGAAAAGGGGGGTCGCGCAGAAACAGTGACGGAGTGACGGAATGCTCCGTATACGCCAGACACCACGCGAGGCCCGCGTATAGAGCGGGAAGGGCGTACAGATAGTTTGTCTTGGCCGCGTAATGGTTCACAAGGTTGCGCTCGAGCTGCCTTCTCGTGAACCATTGCAAGCCAAGGCGGGGCGGCCGACTAGTCCCCCTGGTCGGCCGCCTCCCTTTTGTCCGAGAAAGAAAACGCAACGCGCATCTTCCTTCGCCGCACATGAAGTGATTTACAATCGAAACCGTGTGATGCGCGAGTCACTTTCTTCGCAACAACCAAGCATAGCGTAGGGCTGCACCTATGTTGCCGTCTTGTCATAATTACTCAATGCACGGTTGCACGGAATAGGGTCTCGCCATGAAACACGCATGTTGCGGGATTTTCCGCTGAGGTATCATATGCTTGTGTTGGGCATGGGGGTTTGGAGGGGGAGTTGGTCCATCGGGGGGTGGGCGCTGCTGTATTGAATATATTGATATTGCCGGCGGCGACCCTGGCGAGCGAGGCACAGAGCCAAGTTCCGCAAATTGAGACGGGACAGAGCGAACAGGTCCTCATCACGGCAACGCAGAGAGTGACGCAGGTTCTCGACGCGCCGGGAGCCGCGTCCGTTTTTACCTCCGACCGCCTGGACGATACGCATGTCACGAGCGTCAAGCAGCTCGTGACGCTGGCGCCGTCGATGAATGTCATCAATTCCATCGGCGAAAGCTTCGGCCAGCTCATCGCCGTGCGCGGGGTTGCGACCTCGGGGGCCGATATGGGGCTCGAATCCACGGTCGCCGTCACGGTGGACGGGGTTCAGCTGATGCGGCCCAATCTGGCGATCTTCGATTTCCAGGGAGTCGATCGCGTGGAATTCCTGCGCGGTCCGCAAGGCACGCTGTTCGGCGCCAACACCACGGGGGGCGTCATCAATGTTCTGACCCGTCGCCCCGCCTTCATGACGTCGCGTTTCGAAGCCAGCGCCACGCTGGGCGAGCGTGAAGAGCGCGAACTGCGCCTGTCCGCGGACGGACCTCTTGTCACCGACAAGCTCGCCGGCCGGCTCGATCTGGTTGTCGGCGCGGTCGATGGGTATCTGCCGGATCCCAACAATGGCAATGTGTATGGCGCACGCCATCGCGACGAGGTGCGCGGTCAGCTTCTTTTTGTCCCGACGTCCGATAGCGATGTCCGTGTCATCGCCGATTATCTACACCATGGCGGCACGGTGAATTCGCCAGTCTACCGGGTCCTCGGGGCCACCGGCCCGATGATCGGCCAGCTCGGCGGTGTGCCCTTAATCGCCTCTTTCGACGCCAGAAACCTCGCGCAGATTGACGATAAGGCGCCCCGCTTCGAAAAAAGCGAAAGCGCGGGGGTGAGCGCCGAAACGAACTGGTATACCGAGGCGGGCAAGCTCACTGTCATTGCCGCCTATCGCAGCGCCAAAGCCGACCGCAGCTACGATGTCGACAACAGCCCGGCGGATCTCGCCAACGATCCGCATGATGGCGAACATTACGGCCAGGGCACGCTGGAACTGCGCTTCCAGGGGAAAACGGATCGCTTCGACTATCTTTTCGGGGCCTATGCCGGGCGCGGCCTGATTGTGTCGCGCGATTCCTATACCGCCGGCGCGGCTTTGGACGCCTTTGTGAACGGGCTCGCGAGCGGCCATATTCCGGCGTTCACCGGGCTTCCTGCCGGCAGCAATTTTCCGGCCGGGAGCGGCGTTCTGGATGTCTTCCGGCAGCGCTCGACGAGCTATGCCGTCTTCACCCACCACGTCATCACGCTCGCCGATGGTTTCTCGCTCACATTGGGTGCGCGTTACACGGCGGAGTCCAAATCGCTGTCCGCTTCCATCACGAGCGACATTCCCGGCTGCGCCAACGCGATTGCCCTGCACGGGCGCGCGCTTTCCGGCGTACCGGCAAGCGTGCAGTCCCTGATCTGCGTGCCCAATCTCGATCCGCGCTATGACGGCGATTATGCGGCCGACCGCGACGAAGGAAACTGGTCCGGAACCGCAGCCCTGAACGACAGGCTGAGCGACTCGCTGAGTGCCTATTTGTCTTACAGCCGCGGCTATAAGGGCGGCGGATTTCAGCTCGACCGCTCGGGCATGGACCCGAGTGCGCCGGCACTGTCCCAGGTGGCCTTCCGGCAGGAGACGGCCGACTCCGTGGAGGGCGGCTTGCACCTGGTTTCGCCGGACGATGTCTGGCGCGCGAGCGCGGCGCTGTTCCACACCAGTTTCAACGATTATCAATTCAGCTATTTCGCGGGGCTTAATCGTCGCACGACGAATGTGCCGGAGCTTGTGACCAAGGGCCTTGAAGCCGAGGCCGCGTACCGGCCGTTGGAAGGCCTAGAACTCTCTTTTTCGGGAACCTATCAGGAGGCGGTTTTCGGCGAGTCCGGCTTCCCCTCCGGTTTGACGCAGCTTGAGGGCAGCACGGCGCCCATCGCACCTCGTTGGGTTCTGGTGGCCGCCGCCTCGTACCGGCACCCGCTCGAAAGTCTGGGCGTAATCGGCTTCGGCGACATCGACGTGCGTTGGCAATCGAAATCCAATGTCGGGGCGTCGGCCACGCCGTCTCCCAATTTTCTTCAGGATGCCTATGCCGTCGTCGGGGCACGGATCGGCGCTGAAGCTCCCGACAGGAATTGGCGGGTCGAGCTTTGGGCACGCAATCTGTTCAATCAGCAGGCCTGGTCGATCCTGAACAGCACCACGCTCCAGCCCGGCTCGATCTCGGGTTTCGTGACGGGCCCGCGCTCCATGGGCATCACCGCCACGCTTGCCTGGTAATTTGTCCGCGGCGCATCCTTGCCCGAAGGCGTCAAACTATTCCGTCCACCTTGCCCCGTCGGGAGGGCAAGCTTACGCTCCCCAAAAATCGGGCAGGGAAACATCATGGCGACACTGACGGCACCAGCCTACGGAAGCGCGGCCAAACGCAAGCAGAGTTTACCCTTCATCATCGCGGCCTCATCCGGCGGCACCCTGATCGAATGGTATGATTTCTATCTCTACGGTGTTCTGGCCGCGTTCTTCGCCACACATTTTTTTCCCGGCGATATGAAGGCCGGTTTCCTTTATTCGCTCGGCATTTTCTGGACTGGCTTCGTGGTCCGCCCCTTTGGGGCCGTGGTGTTCGGCCATATGGGCGATCTGATCGGCCGCAAATACACCTTCATGCTGACGCTCGGCTTGATGGGGCTTTCGACATTTCTGGTCGGCTGCCTTCCGACCTATGACCAGATCGGCTGGGCGGCACCGGCGCTGCTCGTGGCGTGCCGTGTGGTGCAGGGTTTGGCGCTTGGCGGCCAATATGGCGGCGCGGCGACCTACATCGCCGAACATGCGCCGGACGGAAAACGCGGCCTCTATACCAGCTGGATTCAGACGACGGCGACGCTCGGCATCGTTGGGGCGCTTCTGGTCATCATGGCGTTTCGGATCGGCATGGGCGATTCCGCCTTTGGCGATTATGGCTGGCGGTTTCCCTTCATGCTTTCCGCACTGCTGGTGGTTCTCTCCGCCTATCTGCGGCTCAAGCTGGGCGAGTCGCCTTTGTTCCAAAAGCTGAAGGATCAGGGAAAAGTCTCCACCAACCCGGCGCGCGACGCATTCGGCAGTGGCCGGAATTGGGGCCTCATGCTGCTCGCGCTGTTTGGGTTCACCGCGCCGGAAGGCGTTGTCTGGTACACCGGGCAATTCTATGCACTCGCCTATATGCAGACGGTGCTGAAAATCCCCTACATTACGGTTTACATGGTGATGATCGCCGCACTCGTCTTGGGTGCGCCCTTCTTCGTCTTTTGGGGCTGGCTGTCCGACAAGATAGGCCGCCGCTGGATCATGACGGCGGGCTTTACACTGGCGGTCATCAGCTACTGGCCGGTGTTCACCTGGCTCGGCGAATTCAAAGACAATCCGGCGATTCTCACCGCGCTCGTCTGGTACATGGTGATCCTGGTCACCATGGTGTACGGGCCGATTGCCGCATTCCTGATCGAGCTGTTCCCCGCGCGCATCCGCTACAGTTCCATGTCGCTGCCCTATCATGTCGGCAATGGCGTGTTCGGCGGCGGCGTTCCGTTCATCGCCACGCTGCTTGCGGGCACTTTCACCGGCATTCCACTGATCGGGCTCGCTTATCCGATGACGATTGCGGGCATCGGCGTGCTGGTGAGCATTTTCGGTCTGCGCAGCGAAACCAGCGGTGTGCAAATCTGGGATGAGGTCGGCGGAGCATCTGCTGTCGCCGAATAGCAAGTCGCGATGCTCAGCAAGGACGACAATGAACGTCTGACGCGCGTGGGTCCAGGAACGCCAATGGGCCATGTGTTCCGGCGCTATTGGCTGCCGGCATTGCTCTCCAGCGAACTGCCGGTCCCTGACGGCGCGCCGGTGCGCCTGCGTTTGCTGGGCGAGGATCTTGTCGCCTTCCGCGACACCACGGGCGCGGTTGGTCTGGTCGATGCCTATTGCCCGCATCGCCGTGCGCCGATGTTTCTCGGCCGCAACGAAAAATGCGGATTGCGCTGCGTTTATCATGGCTGGAAATTCGATACGCACGGCCGATGTCTGGAGATACCGACCGAACCGAAGGACAGCACCTATAAGGATCGCGTCCGCATAAAATCCTATCCCGTGTGGGAAGGTGCAGGCATGCTGTGGACCTATATGGGGCCGGCCGAGGACGCGCCGCCGCCGCCTGATATGGAATTGACCCGCGCGCCCGAAACGCACCGTTTCGTCTCGCGCACCGTGCAGGACTGCAATTATCTGCAGGCGCTGGAGGGTGGGCTCGATTCCTCCCATGCCACCATCCTGCACAACATCACGCTCGGCGACATGTCATGGCTCGACGATTACGAGCGCACCACGCCCAAGCTCGATGTTCAGCTCACCGATTACGGCTTTCAATATAGCGGTATCCGCAAATCGCAAGACCGCTATTGGGTGCGCGTCTATCAGTACATCATGCCGGTGACGCAGATACGTGGCCGCATCGCGCCCGTGCGTGGCGAAAAGGAACCGCCGAAAATCCCTCTCATCAGCGGGCACTATTGGGTGCCGATCGACGATGTCACCGTCTCGGTGATCAATTTTTCCTATTCCGCCGAACCGGATATCCCGCTCGCGCGCGAATTTGCGCTCGCCTCGGAGGCCGATTACGGACGCGGGCCCGATGACCTCTTGCCCGATCTGCGGCTGAAGAAGAACCTCGCCAATCAATATTTGATCGACCGCGAGCGGCAGCGAACGCAAAGTTTCAGCGGCATCGCTGGCATCAACACCCAGGACGTCGCGGTACAAGAAGGCATGGGACCGATTGCCGATCGCTCGGAGGAGCATCTCGGCTCCACCGACCGCGCCATCGTGATGATGCGCCGCCTGCTTCTGGAAGCCACGCGCACCGTGGAGGCCGGCGGGTCCCCGCGCGGCGCGAACAGCGCCTGCTATGCCCGCGTGCGTGCGGTGGATCATTACGCCGACAGCGAAGCGCAAATTCCCGGCCTCATCGCCCGCGAAATCGCGGCGCGGTTTTAAGATGTGGACCGAACCCCAAACGCCCGATGCCTGGGAGCGCTGGATACGCGATGGCAGCCTGCACCATTTCGTGGCCGATCATTACTGGCTGTGGCCATTGTGCGAGACGCTGCATTATCTGGGTCTTTCGCTGCTGCTCGGCACCGTGGGCCTGTTCGACCTGCGCGTGCTCGGCATGGCCAAGGCCATTCCGCCTTCGGCTTTGCATCGGCTTATCCCGCTGGGCATTGCCGGCTATGGGGTGAACATCCTGACCGGCATCACCTTCTTTTCCGGGTTTCCCGAGCAATATGCCTACAACCCCTCGTTTTTCTGGAAGGGCGTGTTCATGGCCGTGGCCGGCATGAACGTCGCGATCTTCTATCTGTCCAGCGCATTTGCCGAGGTAAAGACTATGCCGGCCGGCAGCGATGCGCCGTTTCGCGCGAAATTGATCGCTGGTACGTCGCTGGGTTCCTGGGTTGCGGTCCTGATCTGCGGCCGGCTGCTTACCTTTTTCCGCCCGCCGATTTTCCACTGACCGGGCCTAAGGTTGAAAGCGCCGGTGCAAAAAGGCAAAATGGCAAAAGATGCGCAAGCGAGCATCGCAAATCGGAGGGAGAGCATCATGAAGATTCAAATTGTGCTGGTGGCGGCGGTTGCGGCCGCGGCATTGGCAGTACCCAGCATGGCGGCGTCGCTGAGCGATGTCGTGCAAAAAGGCGCGGCGGCCGAAAAGGTCATGGAAAAGAACCAGATCAACTGGGCCACGGCCAAGGCCATTGGCGATCATTGCATCAATGAAGCTGCCGGCAAGGGCATGGGCGTCAGCGTGGTGATCCTCGATCAGTTCGGGACCATCACCTATTATGGCCGCGGCGACGGGCAGGGCAAAGTCAACACCGAATCCGCGCTGTGGAAAGCCAAGACGGTGCTCAACACCCGCGCGCCCAGCAAGGCGCAAATGAACGCGGTGCGGACCGGTGCGGTTTCCGAATCGCGCGTGATCTGGCAGGGCAATTTCGCCAATGGCGGCGGTCTTCCCATCGTCGTCGATGGCCAGTTCCTCGGTGCCATCGGCGTCGGCGGCATGGCGTCGACTCCCCCGGCATGGAGCGACGAGATCTGCGGCTACAACGCGCTGACGGCGGTTCTTGGCCCGCAGCCGAAGCTGCTGCCCGATCTGCCCAATCCCTTTGCCATCAGCAATGCCGGCGGCGGCGGCGGCGCGGGTGCGCGCGCTCCGGGCGCAGCCAACAGATAAAGTTTGTTTTTTCACGTCACGAAAGGCCTCGCGCTCAAATGCGCGAGGCCTTTTTGTTTGCCGGTCGTGACATGTGCAATCATTGCACTATCATCCATGATATGGTCACCGTCTACCGTGCTCACGGCTGGAAAATCACGGTCTACAGCCGGGAACATGGTGTTCCCCCATTGCCATATTGAAGGTGCAGGTTACCGCTGCTCCATCCGTATTGAAACGCTGGACGTGATTATCGGTAGTGCGCCTAGAGCCGTGCTGAAACAAGCGAACGCTTGGATCGAATCAAACCGCGCTTCCTTACTGGCAAAATGGAAGGAGTTGAACCAATGATTACCACAGATCGTGTGCGCACGATTGTTGCGGCAAAGGCCAAACCGCCGAGCATCATTGATATTGCCTGGTCGGATGGCACCCGCGCAAAGATCGAATTGGGTAAGATTCTTCGCGGTCGCGCCTTCCGTTCACTGCGCGATCCGGTTGCTTTTGCGCAGGTGCGCGTTGGCGAATGGGGGCACAGCATCGAATGGGCTTCCGGTGCGGAGCTCAGTGCCGAAACCCTGTGGCTGGAAACGCTTTCGGCGACCGGGCACACCGATACGCGCGACTTCCTGGAATGGCGTCTGCGTCACGGGCTTTCATTGAACGAGACCGCAAAGGCGCTTGGCCTGTCGCGCCGCATGGTGGCCTATTACTCGAACGGGGAGAAACCTGTCCCGAGGCCAATTCTTCTCGCCTGCAAAGGATGGGAAGTCAGTCACGAGGCAGCGGAGTAGCACCGAACCCGCCTGGGTCCGCGCCCCAATCTGCGCTAGATTGGCCGTGCTGGCATTTTCGGAGGGCCTTATGAGAACCGCAGCTCTTGTCGCGGCAGCAGCAGCCGTCGCGCTCACCGGTGCCGCGCTCGCCCAAACCGCAGTGCCGCCCATCGCGCCCACGCCGCCCGAAATCGCGGCCCCCAAGGACGTGCCGTTCCGCGGCACGATCCGGCTCGCCGTCGATGCCACTGACACTGTCCGCCACATATTCCACATTCATGAAACCATCCCGGCTGCACCCGGCCCTATGATGCTGCTCTATCCGCGCTGGCTTCCGGGCACCCATGCGCCCACGGGGCGCATCGACCAGCTCGCGGGTCTCACGATTCGCGCCGGGAATGCGCGCCTCGAGTGGTCGCGCGATTCGCTCGACGTGTATGCCTTCAGGGTAAATGTGCCAGCGGGCGCGACCGCGCTCGATCTCGATTTCGAGATCCTCACCGCGACGGACGCCGACCAGGGCCGCGTGGTGATGACGCCGGACATGCTGAACCTGGAATGGAACGCGGTCGCGCTCTATCCCGCCGGCTATTATGCGCGGCAGATCATGGTGGAGCCCTCTGTCCGGCTGCCGGACGGCTGGCAATTGGGCACCGCGCTGGATACCGCCTCCGCCAATGCCGCCACCACCACATTCAAACCGGTGGCGTTCGACACGCTGGTGGATTCCCCGATGTTCGCGGGACGGAATTTCAAGCGCGTCGAACTGGCGCCCGCCGGTCCGGTGCGGGTTTCGCTCAATGTCGTCGCCGACCGGCCCGAGCTTCTCGACATCAAGCCCGACGCGCTGGCGGCCCATCGCCAGCTTGTGAGCCAAGCCTACAAACTCTATGGCGCGCATCATTACGACCATTATGATTTTCTGCTCTCGCTGAGCGATCAGATGGGCGGCATCGGGCTGGAACATCACCGCTCCAGCGAGAACGGCACGGTCCCCACCTACTTCACGGAATGGGAAAAGAACCCCGACACGCGCGATCTGCTCTCCCACGAATTCACCCATTCCTGGAACGGCAAATTCCGCCGCCCGGCCGATCTGTGGACGCCGACTTACAATGTGCCGATGCGCGATTCCCTGCTCTGGGTCTATGAGGGTCAGACGCAATATTGGGGCTTCGTGCTGGCCGCGCGGTCGGGGCTTCTGACCAAACAACAGGCGCTCGATGCGATGGCCGCGACGGCAGCGGCTTATGACAATCGCAAAGGCCGCGAATGGCGCCCCTTGCAGGACACCACCAACGATCCCATTGCCCAGAACCGCCGTCCGATACCGTGGCGAAGCTGGCAGCGGGCCGAGGATTATTATTCGGAAGGGGAACTCATCTGGCTCGACGCCGATACGCTGATCCGCGAAATGTCGGGCGGGAGAAAATCGCTGGACGATTTCGCGCGCGGTTTCTTCGGCGTGAACGACGGCAGCTATGAAGACCTCACCTATAATTTCGACGATGTGGTCAAGACGCTGAACGCGGTGCAGCCCCATGATTGGGCGAAATTCCTGCGGGCGCGGCTCGATGCGGTGGGGGCCGAGGCGCCGCTCGACGGCCTCGCGCGCGGTGGCTATCGCCTCGTCTACAACGACACGCCCAGCGATTTCTTCAAGGCGGCCGAGGCGCGCCGGCGCATCACCGATCTCACCTATTCGCTTGGTCTTGTGATCGGGCGCGAGGCGCGCATCACAGATGTGCTGTGGGAAGGCCCGGCCTTCGCCGCCGGCCTGACCGTCGGTACACAGATTATCGCGGTGAACGGCTTGGGCTTCGATGCCGACCGGCTGAAGACCGTGGTGAAGAATTCAAAGACGGCCAAGGAGGCGCTCGAATTCATCGTCAAGAATGGCGACCGCTACCGCACTGTCCACATGGGTTACCACGAGGGATTGCGCTACCCGCATCTGGAACGCACCGGCTCCGGCGAAGCCCGCCTCGACGCCATTTTGGCCGCGAAGTGAGGTTTATTATTCCTGCGGATGCGGCCCGCGGCTTTTTTCTTTAACTTTGTAATCGTTTGGAGTTGGCATCAGCTGTCGCTAGGTCGGGGGATCACTTCAAACTTCTGATTCTTGAGAACAATTTTTGTTATGTCTGAGTAGAATGAGTACAGGTTTTCACCGGAGATCGGGGCCTGACCTGGATGGGCACTATTGTTCCGAAGTTCGAAGCAATGTCTCAAACGCTCGTGTTGGTTGCTGTCGATGAGTTCCATAAACTCCAAAATCCAAAGTAGGTCGGTGTCAAAAACGGTTCGCCGAAGTTCCGAGACGGATTCGACCTTAAACTTCTTGTTAAATGGCTTGAATCGTCCGAACTGTTTTGAAGCCATGTCCTCAGATGCCTTGTTGAAGGAAGGAAAGCCTATGGCTGCGACCTTCTCGTGCATACGACTGACAGTCGCGCACCAGCCCATCACTATGCACGCACGAATGCCGTTTACGGACAGGCAGCGTTGGGCCTCTTCGAGATACGCGCCTTCGTCTGCGGTAAGTCCATTGAGGTACGGCGCGATGCTTAAAGCGCTGCTCGAACCTTCCGGCGCAATCTCTACACCATGAATGACATCGGATTTATAGCTCACCAAAATTTCTGCAAGCAGATGCAAATACGTGTTTTTCGCTGCAGCGCGCTTAGAAATTCTGAGTAGCTCACCAAATCGCCGAGACATTCCTTCCAAAACGGCGGCATCGAGATTCGTAGAGCCAAGGGGGAAGACGATCTCGTCAAACCAACGGCGCGCAAGAGTCGATGCCGCAGTTTTCGTTTCAGGGCGCTTAATCTGAGATTGTTTTGCTGACTTAATCTGCCGGTTAAGAGCAGCGATATCGGTTACATGCTGCTCCAGCTTTGTAAGAAGGTCAGCTTTCATCGCATCACGAGGCAGGTTGCGTGAGCTCTTTGACAATTTGCGAGAGGCGCTCGTAGCCCGCGCCAGTGAGTTCGATCATTTCGGTTTCAGTTATCTTGTCTTTGGTAACTGCCCCACGGAACAGCGCACTATTCTTCTTCAACATTTTATTGAAGTTGCCATCCATTAGGCCCGCTTCTTTGATTGAATCGCGTAGCTCGGTATAGGGAGCCTTCATTTGATTATTTAACAAGCCATTTTCCAGAAGAATCATCATTACCTTTTGCAGCTGCGCAGTTGCGGTGACTTTTGTCGTGATTTTATAGATTGGCAGCAGTGGTTCATGATCAAGTATGAATAGTTTTTGGATCGTCTCAAATGAGACGTCATACTTTCTCGTAAACGCTAAGATGTTTGATGGCAGTTTGTAATCAACACCCGACGGCGAGCGTTTCGTGCTCACATCGGAAAGGTCCTCGGGGGCCTTTGGGGTCTTGACTGGTATTGAAGCTGAAAAGGAGTTTTGCACTTTGCCAAAGACGACGCCGAACAAAAGTTCAAAACACTTTTCGCGTAGTGGCTCGGGGCACGTCTCTACAATTTTAGTTATCTCTTCAATTTGAACTTTCGCATCCGCATAATTGAACTGTGTCATTATTAGTTTCCATATCAGCGATCAATTAGCCATTTTGCAATTCAGGATAGCAGGGCGTGACGCTTCCTGATAGCGTGCTATATGATTCACAGGAGCTAATGTCGGCTGCCTGATTTGCGCGAGTCCAATTGCACCCACAGAGATCGCTGCGCGGCTTCGTAAGCTGCCGTATGTCAGAGACAAACAAGATTAACCGCCTCATGTCCACGTCGTGGTCTATGACTGACTCACACGCAAAGAATGAAGCGTCGCACTTGTGATGTCAGCGCCGGGATACAAGCATTATTAAATCCACAAAAAAATTGTGGCCGGCGGACCCAACGCAAAATGCGGGGTCGGCCAGCCACGATTTCAATCGGCAGTGTGCGATGCCTTATTTCCGGCGCGTCATGGGCTGATAGCTCATGCTCTCATGCGTGCCGCAATAGACGCGGCCCGGTTGGGGCAGATCCCCGCAATAGTGGAAATCGCTTCTCGCCGGATCGCCGATCGGCCATTTGCAGGTCCGGCTGCTCAAGGTCAACGTCGTGATCACTTTGCGCTTGCGCGTTTTCACGGCGGACGGCAGCGGCAACGCGGGAAGATTGTCAGTCCCGCCCAATTCGCCCCCATCCAGTCCCGCCTCATTGTCGAGGACGAGCCCGGCTCTTTCCATGAATTCGTCTTCCTGCGTCATTTTCCGCTTCCTTTCACATTGCGTATGGTTAATCGGCGAGGGCCGGATCGCAAAAATCAACGGGATTTGCCATCCGTCGGGATCAGTACGGCCCGTTGCGCGCGCATGTAGCCGAACAAGACGGCATAATAAGGGCAAAGATGCTCTATTCGTGCGTTACGTCAGCGCACCGTCCGCAGGCTGAGAATATAGGCCGCCACTTCCAGCCGTTCCGCGTCGGATATGCCGCCCATGGGCAGCAGCGTGCCGGTCTTCCCCGGGTCGTGTGCTTTGCTGGAAAGCATTGCGGCGCTGAGCGAATTGGGCGTCGAGTCCGAACGGTTGGCGATGTCGGCGAAGCTGGCACCCGTTCCCAGGACGGGCAGCACCGTCTGGCCGGGTGAGACGACATGACACGCCACGCAACTCGTCACGGCAATATTCTTGCCGGCCCGGATGGCGGCGGCATCGCT
>DATLVC010000007.1:0-4017 GCA_035577685.1 Micropepsaceae bacterium
AGCGTCGCGCCGATCTGGCGGCCATCGGTGAAGGCGATGTCGGCGGGCCCGTCCCAGGGCTCCATCAGCGCCGCGTGATATTCGTAGAAGGCCCTGCGCTTCACATCCATCTGCGGATTGCCTGACCAGGCTTCGGGGATCAGCATCATCATGGCGTGTGCGATCGGATAGCCGCCGGCGACCAGCATCTCCACCGCATTGTCGAGACACGCCGTATCCGACTGGCCATGCGGAATCAGCGGCCACATCTTGTCCAGGTCGGGGCCAAGCAAATCCGATTCCATGGTCCGGCGGCGCGCATTCATCCAATTGACGTTGCCGCGGACCGTGTTGATCTCGCCATTGTGGGCGATGAAGCGGTAGGGATGCGCCAGCCTCCAGGACGGGAAGGTGTTGGTGGAAAAGCGCTGATGCACCAGCGCAAGCGCCGATTGGGTGAGCGGATCATGCAAGTCGCAGTAGAAGCTCCCCACCTGCGGCGCGAGCAGAAGGCCTTTGTAGACCACCGTCCGCGTGGAAAAGGACGGGATATAGAACTGGGTCAGGCCGGGCAGCCGATGCTTCTTGGCAAGCTCGGACAGCGGATTCTGCACCTGCTTGCGGATGGCAAGCAGCTTGCGCTCGAAGGCTTCCTGATCCTTGGTGTGGACGCCGCGCCCGACAATGGCCTGACGGATAACCGGCATCTCCGCGAGCACGGTCTTGCCAAGGCCCGTCGTGTCGGTCGGCACATCGCGCCAGCCAAGCAGGATCTGCCCCTCGACCTTGATGAAATGCCCGAACCGCCGGACGGCGAAATCCCGGGCTTTCGGCTCCTGAGGCAGGAAGCACATGGCCACCGCATATTCGCCCGGCGCGGGCAGCGTGACGGCATTCTGGGCCGCCCAGTCGCGCAAGAGCAGGTCCGGCGTCTGGATCAGACAGCCCGCGCCATCGCCCACCAGAGGGTCGGCCCCGACCGCGCCCCGATGGTCCAGATTGAGCAGAATCTGCAAGGCATCGCGGATGAGGCCGTTCGACTTGCGGCCCTTGATGTTGACCACAAACCCCACACCGCACGCGTCATGCTCGTTCTGCGGGTCATAAAGACCCTGTTTCGGCGGCAAACCCATCCAGATAAACCTTAAATCGCCTTCGGCACAAAGCCGTCCAAATAACGCGAGTATCAGGCTCTTCGCCATCCCGCAATGCAACAACTTAACTCATGCGGCCAGGGCCGCAAGCGGGTGCTGGCGGGGCATTTGGCCCCGCTCCGTCGAGACGCGTTTTTCCTCTTAATTTTCCGACGCGGCCGGTTCGAGGTTCGGCGTCCTGCCCATGCAGAGATAGGCGCCGGCTGCAACCAGCGGCGGGACCGCGGCAAAGAGAAAGATGGTGCGGATATCCACTTTTGTCGAGAGCAGGATGCCGCCGATCGTCGGACCGACGATGGAGCCTATCCGCCCCACCGCCAAGGCCCAGCCGACTCCGGTCGCGCGGATCGAGGTGGGATAGAATTTCGCCGCCACCCCATTGTTGCAGTTCTGGGCACCGACTGTGCCGATGCCGATGCCGAATGCCATCACCATGGTGAAGACGACTTCCGAACCGGCCAGACCGATGCCGGCGATGCATAGCGCGGCTATCAGGAAGGCCGCCGGCAAAACCCGCTGCGGGCCGAAGCGGTCCACCAGCGGTCCCATGGAGAAGGCAGCAGCAACGCCTGCGAATTGCACCACCGCGGTGGCGAGCACGGCGTAGCTGTCCGACACGCCCTGCGCACCGAGCGTAGTCGGCAGCCAGCTTGTGAGGAAGAAGAGCTCCATCAGATTGGCGAAGAACACCACCCAGAGCAGGATGGTGATGAGCGTCCTGCCCTCCTGGAACAGTCGGGCGACCGGGATTTTCGGCTTGGACTCGCCTTTGGGCACGTAGGATTCCGGCATGGCGAAGACCAGCGCCGGCCACAGCAGAAGCGCCATCCCGCCGCAGGCGATGAGCACCGAGCCCCAGCCATAAACGGGAATGGACGCGGCCGCGAAAATCCCGCCGAAGCCGGCGCCGATGGAATAGCTGGAGAACATCGCCGCCACGGCCGAAGCGCGCTTTGCGCCGGGGCTGAATTCGGCGGTGATGGCAATCGCGTTGGGCATGGCCCCGCCCAAACCGATGCCGGTGGCCAACCGCAAAACGATCAAAACAGGCAGGCTTTGCGCGAACGCGGTCGCAATCGTCAAAAGGGCGAAAACGATCACCGAATAGACCACCAGCCGCCGGCGGCCATAGGAATCGGCAAGCGGCGCGATGAAGAATGCCCCCAAGGTCATGCCGATCAGCCCGGCCGCGATGGCAGGGGTCAGCGAGGCGGGAGCCACGCCCCAATCCCGCCCAATGCCGGGCACCACAAACCCCATCAATTGCGCGTCATAGCCTTCGACGAACATGGTCGCGGCGCACAGACCGAGGGCGGTCCAATTGCGCCGTCCGCGAGGCTTCGCATCCGACACGGCCTCGGCAATACTGGACACCGCGGCACCTCCCTCCCTTATGCCGGCTACTCGGCCGCACTCCGGTAGCCCGACACCTGCCAGCCATCTTCGGGCTTCAGGCGGCGGAACCCTATCGCCGAAGACGCCATTAGCAAAGCGATGGCGATGAACACGATCTTGAAATCGAACAGGGAGATGCGACCGGTTCCGGCGAGGAGAGCCAGCAAAGTGGCGCTGATGCCGACACCCAGGCTCTGCGACAGCCGCTGGGCCAGCGCGAAGATGCTGGTGGCCTTGGACATGTTGTCATCGGTGATATCCGAATAGGCCAGCGCGCTCATACCGATCATCTGGGCCGAACGCAGAACCCCGAAAATGAAAAGATAGGCCGCGATGAGCACACGGGGCGTGGTGGGTTCGAACCAGGCAAAACCCGACATCAGGCCCGATATCAGGAACACCCCGCTCACGAAGACGGCCCGGAAGCCGAAACGGCGTACCAGATGGCGCACCCAGGCCCGCATGCTCATCGCGCCCGCCGTGTTGAGGAAGGTCAGCAGACCCGATTGGAAGGGGTTGAGGCCGAAGCCGACCTGCAACAGCAGCGGCAGAAGAAAGGGCACCGTGGCGATACCCGCCCGAATGACGCTGCCGGCCAGCACGGCCACCGAAAACGTCCTGATCCGGAACATTTTCAGCTCCAGAACCGGCGCGGCATGGCGGCGCGCATAGGCCCAATAACCGGCAAGGATCGCCAGCGCGAGGCCGATCAGCAGCGCTTCGCTCCGATCGTCGACGGTGTGGCGGCCGAGATTTTCGATGGCGAACTGGGCGGTTCCCATGCCGCAGGCGACAATGATGAATCCCGTGACGTCGAAGGCCGATGGCCGCGGCATGCGGATATCGGGGATATAGCGCAGCGCCACCACGACCCCGACGAGGCCGATGGGGACATTGATGAAGAAATTCCAGTGCCAGGTGAAATAGGTGGTGATGAAGCCACCGACCAAGGGCCCCATGGTGGGGCCGATCATGCCGGGCAGCATGTAATAGCCCATGGCCTTCATGAGCTGGTCCTTGGGGAAGGTGCGGGTGAGGATCAGCCGCCCGACTGGGGTCATCATGGCCCCGCCGAAACCCTGCATGATGCGGCTGAGCACCAGCGCCGGCAGCGTTTCGGACAATCCGCAGAGAATGGACCCCAGCGTGAAGAAGGCAATCGCGGCGCAGAAGACCTGGCGCGCCCCGAAACGGTCGGCGATCCAGCCGCTGATCGGAATGAAGATGGCCAGGCTGATGAGATAGGAAGTGATGGCCGCGCTCATCTGGGGCGGCGAAACGGAGAAGCTTGTCGCCATCTGGGGCAGCGAGGTCGAGATGATGGAGGAATCCAGGCCGTCCATGAAGAACGCGCCGGCCACGACGAGCGGCACGATCCGCGAGACTATCGCCTGGGGCTGTTCTTCGCGCTGTTCGGGACTTCCTGCTTCCACTTTCCAACCGATGAGATTGAGAAGTGTAATGGGGCGAGGACGCCCTTCCCGTCAAG
>DATLVC010000008.1:0-7880 GCA_035577685.1 Micropepsaceae bacterium
GTTCGGGCCGGGGCTCAAGAAGAATGTGATTTTCGATCTCCTCCACGACAATGGGCTCGAAAAGATCAATCCCGCCAGCGAATTCCAATATTACGACACCACGCGGCTATGGTCCGACATCGGCATCGTGATGCGGGAGAAACTGCCGCTGGTCCATCTGTTTACGGAGCCTGTCGGCACAAGCGAAATCCTGGAGCGGTTTTTCCCGCAAGCGGTGGTCGGCCGCGATGCGGCGCCCGAAGCGCATTATGATTTTCACACGCGCTATGGCCAGCTGTTCGGCTGTGACGCGCGCTACATCGAAGGCCGGGCAAGTGTGTTGGCCCGTCTGGGCACCTTTATTGCTGGCGAGAAGACCAAGGTGCCGCTTTGAGAATCGCGTTTTCGAACATCGCGTGGGAAATGGCGGAGCAGCCGGACATTTTACGGGTGTTGTCGGACGCCGGCATAACCGGCATCGAGATCGCGCCCACCAAATGCTGGCCCGGCTGGGTCGGCGCCACGGGGGCGGCGGCATTGCAAACCGCGGGAGCCTTGGCGGCGGCCGGGTTCACAGTCCCCTCGATGCAGGCGCTTCTTTTCGGTCGGCAGGAGTTGAAAGTCTTCGGTTCCGATTCCGAGCGCGTCGCATTTCTGAACCACATAAAGGACGTCGCGGACATCGCTGCCGGTTTGGGCGCGAAAACCCTGGTTTTCGGATCGCCCGCCAATCGGGACCCTGGCGATCTCCCGCCTGATCAAGCGATGGAGACCGCTGTCACCGTCATGCGCGCAGCCGGCGAGATTTGTGCCCAAAATGGTGTGTGGCTTGGCATCGAAGCCAACCCTGCCGTGTACGGGTGCAAATTCGTTACGCGTTGGTTCGAAGCGGCGGACCTTGTGCGCCGGTGCAACAGTCCGGGGGTGAAGCTCCACCTCGATGCCGCATGCACGATCCTGGCAGGGGACGATTTGGCGCAAGCGGTTGCCGAGACGACGGACATTCTCGCGCATGTTCATATTTCCGAGCCGCATCTTGGCGCATTCGACAGTCCAACCGTGGATCATGCGAGCTTCGGTAGCGCGTTGAAGAATGCCGGCTATAAAGGCTGGTGCTCGGTCGAGATGAGACGCACAGCCGATCCGTTGCCGGCTATTCGCACCGCAGCCGCATTGGCGAGATCCTATTATGGTTGAGGCGCAGGCGGCTCCGTTCAAAGTCTCCATCGTGATTCCGGCCTACAATGAGGAGGACGTGATCGACGAAACGATCACCACTTTGGCCGCTGCCATGGATGACAGCGGCATGGCGTATGAATTGCGCGTGGTCGACGACGGTTCTAAGGACGGCACCTGGAACAAGCTTGCGGCGCTCGCGCAAACATATCCCGCTGTACGGCCGATCAAGAATACCGGCCCCGGCGGCTTCGGAATGGCCGTTCGCGCCGGCCTTTCCACTTTCGAAGGCGATGGGGTGATCATCGTGATGGCGGATGGAAGCGATTCTCCGCACGACATCTTGGCTTATGCGCG
The DNA here is from genome assembly GCA_035577685.1 of Micropepsaceae bacterium. Taxonomy (GTDB): domain Bacteria; phylum Pseudomonadota; class Alphaproteobacteria; order Micropepsales; family Micropepsaceae; genus CAIYRG01. The sequence continues at coordinate 1,513 of DATLVC010000008.1, forward strand.
GGCCCTGGAAGAAGGCTACGACTGCGCGTTCGGAACGCGGTTTTCCGGCACGACGACCGTCACCGGTTATCCGCCAGTCAAACGCATTCTGAACCGCATGGGCAATCGCCTGATCGCCTTGCTGACCAAATGCCGCTACGACGATTTCACGAACGGCTTCAAAGGATATCGCCGCTGGGTCATGGAGGCGATGCAGCCCCTCGTCAGCGCCGATTTCAATCTGACCGTCGAATTGTCGATCAAAGCGGTGCACACCGGCGCCAAATACAAAATCATCCCCAACGAGTGGCGAGACCGCGCGGGCGGTGTTTCAAAATTCCATATCGGCCGGCTGGGACCGCGTTACCTGCTGACCATCGCCTATTGTCTGATTCTGAAATATTTAAAGGAGGCGGGTGCCCGCCACCGTTCGCCCGCAGCTCAGGTTAAAACGGGAAGCGCGAAATAGACGGGCAAATTGTTCATCGCGACAAGCACGGTCAACGCCGCGACGAAGCCGGCGTACGCCAAGCCGCCATTCGGGCGCAGACCCTGGGCCCACTTCGCCCCGGCAAGAACAAACAGAAAGAACGCGATGTGTGAGTGCGCGGCATACAGAAATACGCTGTCGCGAAATTGCCAATAGCTGTGCAGCCCGACATTCCCGACGGCCCACAAAAGCGCGACAATCCAAATCGGCCAAAATTCGCGCTCTCTTGCCGCAGCCGCAGCGCCCAAGAGCAACAGCCCCAACCAGCCCAGAACCGCCGCCCAGCCGACCGCGCTGTAGTTTTGGCCTCTGAGATCCCAGAGGTAGGGATTGGTCGGAACCCCCGACGGGTAGCGCGCCAAGGCCGGCGCGACAAATGCGGTTGCCCCAAGGGTCCATGCGACATCGCCGACAGACTGGCGCGCAGTGGTTGTTTCGGCAGCTGCGGCCGACCAATACACCTGTTTGATTACGCCGATCGGATTGTCGACTCCCTTTACCGGCCATACCTCGAAGGAGGCCACGCTCAAGATCAGAGCGATTGCCCCGGCGATGGCGCCGAACCCAACCGCACCCATAAAGGCTTTCCGAAACGGTTGCGTCGTCATGCGGCAGACGAGTTCTGCCAATCCCGACAGCGCCACGTTGGTGATCGTGATTCCGAAATTGGCCACCGTCACGATCATGCGGGCGGACGCGGCGGGGCGGTGGCCCTGTATCCAGCGTATCGCCAACAGGAATTGATAACCCAAGGCGACGAACGCCAGATCATAGGTCTCGGGAAGCACGCCCAGCAACAGCGAGGTTGTCGACACGGCCCAAAGCGCTGTCAGGACATAGGCGGGCCATCGTTGCACGCCGAGGGCCAACGCAATCCTGAACGTGAGGACGGCGCTCAGAGCCGCGCATATTGCGGCGATTCCGCAAGCGGCGATGTGAGCCTCCACGCCAACCCGGGTAATCGGAAGGCAGACGATTCGCACGGCAACGGCGAGCGGATGGCGGACCGCGTAATAGTCTTCGTTCTGGTCCACCGGAAAAGGGCTCGTGCACCACAGCTGCACGAAACGATCGATGTCGAAGTCGAAAGCAAGGTTGCTCTTGCGGAAGATCGTGCCCGCGGCAGCTGCGGGCACATTCCAGATGTGAAAAAGAAAAACGACCGAGCCGATAATAATCGTGTCCCAAATCGTCTTGAGCTTGCTCATTCGACCCTTCGCGCCCGTGATGCCTGTCAGGCTTTGCTGAATGCCCGGCTTTGACGCGCAACGGGAGGAGCGACCGGGGACGGCCCGATTATATCCTGGATAAGACTGTCAATTTTCTTAAACTGTGTTTCGCGGCGGAATTTGTCGTCGGCGTCGAGAAGGCGATCCGGCAAGCGCCCTAACCGGGCCTTTACCTCAAGACATTCGAGCAGCATGGCCTTGATTTCGTCCGGGTCGTTGGACACCAGCCCCAAATTGTTGTCGCGCACAATGGCCGCAGCCTCGCCGGTCAGCGATCCGAGCGAAAGGATAGGGCGTCTTGCGCCGATATATTCGAAGAGCTTGCCGGGAATGACCCCGTCCCCAGCCGGATCGATCCAGCGGCATTCGAGAAGGATGTCCGCTTGGCGTTCCACGCGCAGGATTTGGACGCGCGGCACCGCGTCGCGAATCTCCACGCAATCTTCGATGCCGATCTGCCTCGTCAACGCGGCAACGCTTCCGTTCATGTCGGAATAGAACAGGCAGCGGATTTTTTTTCGCTTGTCTCCGAGCGTGGCAATCGCCTTGAAAAGCGGCGTCGGATCACGCCTGCCGGGATAGATCGTGCCGGCATGCACGATCGTCAGACGCTCGCGGTCGATCGGCTCGATATTCTCCAGCCCCTCGAAATCCTTGGGGTCATAGCCATTGTAGCTCAGCTGAATCGGCTTGCCTGTCATTCGGCCAAGCCGCTCGCGGGCCTCGTTCGTGACAACGACGAACCCTTGCGCGCGGGATAGCGTGGCCTGGGCGAAACGGTCATGAAAGGGTTTGATGATTTTGTGACGGTCGAAATAGGGATCGCCAATCCACAGACCGCGAAATTCCGCGATCCACGGAACCCGGAAACGGGACGCCAGACGCGCCGCGACCACCTGCCCGGAGTGCGGCGGACCGGAGGAATAGACCAAATCCGGCTTCCAGCGATCCTGCCACGACAGGCCCAATTGGATCGCGGGCTTGATCCATGAGCGGTATTTGTCGGGGAACAAGACGGCCTGGCGATACAAATCGGTAAGGCCAAGCTTGGCAATCGTCGCGCCCTCCGCGGGTGAAGACGTTTGCGGTTTGGCAGGCGTCCGGTTGGGTTGGCCCGCGCTGGGCCGCGTAAAAATCGACTTGAGCTTGGTAACGACCCGGCCCGGCACCTCATACGGAAGATAGTGGACATCCGGATGAACCGCCGCGTTGCCCGCGCTTATGTCCGATGGCAACGCAATGGCGATGGTGCGCACATCGTGTCCCGCATTCCTCCAATACTCGTCTAATTTTCCCGGACGAACGGCCCCAATGGGGGCATGCGGTGGCAAAAAGCCGGACACGAACAATATGCGTAGCGGCATCTCAGCCATGGATGAGCGGTCTATTGGTTAAATGCGCAGCAATACTTACCTTGCCGTTATTCAGGTTGAAATGCCCTTAAATTAACGTTCATCTGTTCAGGACGCCCTTTTGCTTGAGAGCAACTTGCAATAGCGCCAGTTTTTGATCTAGCGCAATGACTTCTGAATAAGACTTTTATCATAGTATTGTTTGGAAGTTGGTGTGGGTCTTGGAGACGGTATGCTTGGATTTGATTCGATAGGAAGTGCGATTGTGATCGCCTATGATGGCGGTCCCATACTTACGACGGATGCGTGGATCAACGATGACGCGTATTTCGGCAGTTGGGCGCACGATTATGCCATCCCGTCCGAGCAGATGGACGCGATCAAACGGGCCAAGTTTCACTGGCTCAGCCATGGCCACCCCGATCATCTGAACGTCGAATCCCTACCGCTCCTGTCTGCCGGGGAGTTTCTTCTCTCGGATCATTATGGCAGCCGTATCCGCCACGATATCGAAGGGATGGGCTATCGGGTTCGGGTCCTGAAGGACCGCCAATGGGTGCAATTGTCGGATCATATCAAGGTCTATTCCATCGCCAATGTTAACCAGGATTCGATTCTGCTCATCGATGTCGGCGGCACGCTGATCGTCAATACCAATGATTCGCCGGATTTCGGCGCCTCCATGCACGTCAGGCGAATCGCCAAGAATTACAAGCATGTCTATTACTGCGCTCTCCACGGCTGGGGCGGGGCGGATATGTTGAACCTGTTCGATTCCGAGGGCCGCAAGCTTACCGATCTGAACGAAAGGCGCCGGCCGATCGCGCCGCGCGCGCAGAGAGCCGCCAAGGTCCACGGCGCGCATTACGTCATTCCGTTTTCGGGGTTTCATGCCTATCAGCGTGAAGACAGCGCCTGGGCGAACAGCCTGATTCCCGAGCTTGAGGATTACCAATCGAACGCCTTGCCGGTCGGGCCGCAGATGTTGCCGGCCTTTGTGCGGGTCAATGTCGAAAATCAGGAAGTCACGAAGATCGATCCGCCGCGCAACACCTTACGGCTAAAGCCGCCGGAGAAGTTCGGCGACAATTGGTCGGATCCCATGACCGCCGAAGACGCGAAAAAGATCGATGCCTATTTCCGTGCGCGTGAGCATCTGGCGGATGCCTTCGGATTCATCGAGGTGAAATTCGGCGGCAAGTCCCATGTTGTCGACCTCAATCGCGATAAGAAGGGCCAGGGCATCACCTTTGAGGCGCCGCGCAACTCTTTCATGACCTGTCTGCAATATGAGATTTTCGACGATCTCCTGATCAGCAATTACATGCGCACGACCTTCCACGGCGATGTCGGGCTCTATCCGCATTTTTCACCCTATGTTGCGAAATACGGCGACAATGGCGGGGCCAAGAGCAGAGCGCAGCTGCGCAGCTATTTCCTGCACTATTTCTTGCGTGACCCGCTCGCGTCGATCTTGCAGAAAGTCGGCACGGGGAGCGAGCAGGTGATTCGGGCCCTTCTGCCGGAAAACTCCGGATTGTTCCGAACCGCCAAGCAATTCTACTATCAAATGGGCTCGCGGAAGCCATAATTCATAAGAAATTTTAGTTTTTTCCGATTATCTTGGCGGGCGATCTTCCAGGGCCAGTCGGTATGGAATTAACACTATGGTGATTTTCACGCGGAACGCCGTTGCGGCCCGGCGTGACAGCGTGGGGGCGCCCATACCGGGCGCCGAGAACTCCGCGGATCGCTCCGTTGAGCCGAATCCGAAACCTGAGGCAGCGCCGCTTCCTCTATGCGTGGATTTGGACGGTACCCTCGTGCGGTCCGACACGCTGGTCGAGAGCCTTGCCTCGGGCATGCGCAACTGGCGCATTTGGCTTGCGTTGCTCGGTGTCTTCACCAAAGGCCGCGCTGCTATGAAGCGCGAGGTCGCCGAGATCGAGCCGGTCAACGCTGCCACCCTGCCTTATAATGAGGAGCTTCTTGAATATCTGCGCGCCGAGAAAGAGCGAGGGCGCGAGCTCATTCTGGTGACCGCTTCCGACGGCGCCACTGCCGATGCAATCAATGCCCATTTGCAGCTCTTTGATGAGGTGCTGGCCTCGGACGGCGTGTCCAATTTGAAGGGCGAGCGGAAGGCGGCCGTTCTGGCCGAGCGTTTCGGCGAGCAAGGTTTTGTCTATGCGGGAAACGACCGCAGCGATCTTGCCGTCTGGCGCCGTGCGAAAAGCGCCATCGTGGTAAATGCCAGCCGTTCCGTCGCGGCAAAGGCCGCGAAAACAGCGGACGTCGAACGGCACATGGAAGGAGCGCGTTCGAAACTGCGCGCCATGCTGCGCGCGGCGCGGCCCTATCAATGGGTGAAGAATTTCCTGATCCTGGTCCCCATCGCAACCGCGCACGCGTTGAACGATGCCTCCGCCTGGATCAGTGCCGGCTGGACCTTTGCTGCGTTCTGTTCCACGGCGTCGGGGATTTACATCTTCAACGATCTTTCCGATCTCAAGGCAGATCGGCTTCATGCCCGCAAACGGCGCCGCCCTTTTGCCAGCGGCGTCTTATCTTTGCCGCTGGGTCTTCTGATGACTATTGTCCTTCTAACCGCGGGCGCGACTTTTGCTTACCTGAGCGGCGCAATGTGGGTGGTCGCTCTCTATGCGGTGACATCCATATCCTATTCGCTGTGGCTGAAAGAGTTTCCCCTGGTCGATATTTTCGTTCTCGCCGGGCTCTATACGCTGCGGCTGTTCGCAGGGGGCGAGGCGACGGGTCATCCTGTCTCGTTCTGGCTGCTTGGTTTCTCGAGCTTCTTTTTTCTCAGCCTCGCGCTCGTCAAGCGAGTCAGCGAAATGATGGCCGCTACCGGCCCGACCGCCGCGCGGCGCGGCTATATGGCCAGCGATGTTCCGATCCTTCAGCTCATGGGAATTGCCAGCGGGTTTACCGCAATTGTAATTCTGTCGCTTTTCGTTCAGGACGAAGCCACGTCGGTGCTTTATTCCTCGCCTGCGCTTTTGTGGTGCATCGTACCATTGATTCTCTTCTGGCTGTGCCGGATTTGGCTGTCTACGGCGCGCGGCTACATGCATGACGATCCGATCGTCTATGCCGCGAAGGATTGGGTGTCGTTGCTGGTCTCGGTGGCGGTTTTCGGAACCTTGGCCGCGGCAAAAACGCTCACTTTTGGAAGCCCGTCATGACCTTTCAGATATTCGGCCTCATTCTCCTCAGCGTTACGTGTTCGGCCTTTGCCCAGTTCTGTCTGAAGCTCGGCATGAAATCCGTCGGCGTACAGCAGGCGATCTCGTCCTC
>DATLVC010000009.1:0-9264 GCA_035577685.1 Micropepsaceae bacterium
TCGCATCGAACCCGGCCCGCAAGACCGCCGCACGATCCGCCGGCACCTTGTCCGACACCAGGAAAAGACGCCCCAGGCGTTCCGGCGCGGTCAGGAAATCATAAAGCCGGCGCGTATTCGGGTCCTTCGCCAGATCCCCGCCGAAGGCGACAGCTTTGTCCATCCCCGCAACCAGGGTCGGCGACAGCCGCACCACGACATTGATCTTGGAATCGCGCAGCCAGTCCTCCGGAACCGAGGTCCAGCCGCCGCAATCCCCATCGATTTCGCGCCGCTCGACCGCGAGCCGTTTGTCGGCGCTTCCGGCATAGCCTTGCACCGGTTTGATCTTCACGCCGAACAGGTTTTGCAGCAGGGCGGAATCGGCGTTGCCCGCGGTGCCCGGCGCCGTCGCGCCCCAGAACAGCGGCTTCGGGCGACCCAGCATGTCCTGGAAATTCTTCACGCCGCTCGCGCCCCAGACATAGCAGACGCGCACGTCCTCGCTGATATTGCCGATCCAGGCATATTTGCGGAAATCGAGCGGCACACGCTGCGGCGCCGTCAACGCCTGTTCGATCAGGGCGGAGGAAAACGTGGCCATCACCGTGCCGTCGGTGGGTGCGGTGGTGCTGATATACATCACCGCCTTCATCGTGCCGGCACCGGGCATGTTCTGCACGATGATATTCGGGTTGCCCGGGATGCGGCGCGCGAGATGGCGTGACAGAAGGCGGGCATAAGCGTCGTTGCCGCCACCCGCGGGTTCGCCCGTCGTGATGGTGATGGTCTTGCCGGCGTAGAAGGGGCGCGCATCGGCGGCGAGCGCGGATGACGACGCGAGCACGGCCGCGCCCAGCGCGACGAGAGACACGAGCGACGATGATCTGTTCATGCGCCGCTCTCTGTTCTCACTTCAACGGATCGACATAGAGCGAGGGATCCATGCGCGACGGCACCCCGCCCTTGCGCAGGATTTCCTCATATTCCTGACGGATGAACGGGTCTTCATCCCAATACGGAATCGCGGTACCGCCATCGCGGAGGTCGATGGCGCCTTCATCGATGGCCTTTTCGCCGGGACGTCCCGGCTTGTGGGCGCGGTGATTGTTAGGGCCGTACCAGCCAATCAAGCGCAGCGGCTCGACGCTCGTACCGAAATGGGCGTGGAACCAATCGCCGCCATAAGGCGCCGCCGTCACCATGCCGACGGGTTCATATTCCTGTTTGAACACTTGATCCGCTTTACCGTCCTTCCACGGCGTCAGCCCAGCCGTGCGTGGCCATGTGTAGGTGTAGCCGGTGCCGCGAATGCAGACGAGCACCGCGGCCGAGGCATGCGCGTGCGCCTTGGAATATTGCCCGGTCAGATATTCACCGACGAATTGATAGAAGACGTTGCCCGCCATATTGGGCTCCATGCGCTTATAGCCCTGGCTGCGGCGGTTATCGAGATAAAGCTCGGCATTGAAAATGTCGGGAATGAGATTGGTCTTGCGCATGGCCAGTCCACGCAAGGGATCGGGCGCGATGTCGTCTTTCGGTTTGAAATAATCATCGCTGCCATCATAGCGACTGGGCAGAGACACCGGGCAGTTGAAGATCCAATCCGTGTCCCGGAAAAGATTGATCACGTTCGGCGCGGTGGTGGCGACCAGAATGAGCGCCGGCGACGACGCGGCATTGACGATGCGATGCCAGGTATTCATCGGCACCGAGAACATGGAGCCCTTCTGCCATTCGAAGCTTTTCGGTTTCGGATGGTCGTCGGTCCAGATTTCGGTGGTGCCGCGCCCCTCCACGACAAGGAACACTTCCTCATACATATGCCGCTCGGGGTTCAGCGCGCCGCAGCCCGGCACCTCGACGACATAGGAACCCCACAATCCTTCGGTGCCATAAAGCTGGATGAATGTTCCGCGCCCGCCCATCCGCTTCCACGGCTGCAGCGGCAAATCCTGGACGCGGCGCACGCCGATGGCGCGATGAACCGGAATGTCCTGCGCCTCCATGAAATCATCATAGGGCGTGTTCGGGCGCTTCCAGGCGCCGTAGCCGGCATTCTTGAAGCCCTTGGGTTCGTGCCAGTGGGAAGTGGTCACATCATGCATCAACGCTATCCCGATGCCGATATCGCTGTAGCGAGTGTGCGTTTGCGTTTTCGGCGAAGTCAACGGACCGCGGCCTAATGCGTATAGGGCGGGTAGCCGGAATGCTGCTGTTCGGCGTCCAGCAGGCGCAGCATGGCCGGCCATTCCAGCACGCCATAAGGCCGCCGCGTTTCCGGGCGATAGAGAACCGCGGTGCGCGCCAGCACCTCTTCGTCCGGCACCAATAGATCGGCTCCGCCCGCCATCGCATCCACCTGCGCGCGCGCAGACATTTCGAGCTGATACATGGTGTTGAACGCCTGCGGTACATTCGGTCCGCAGGTTAGAAGCCCGTGATTGCGCATGACCAGCGCGTCATGCGGCCCAAGCGCCTCCACAATCCTCACGCGCTCATCCAGATTGATCGCCGGGCCTTCATAGGCGTGATAGCCGATATGGTTATGAAACCGGATCGAGGTTTGATTCAGCGGCAATAGCCCGCATTTCATCGCCGACACCGCCATACCGGCACGCGTATGCGTGTGGATGATGCATTTCACATCGGGCCGCGCTTTGTGGATGGCGCCGTGGATCACATAACCCGATTTGTTGATGCCGTAATCAGTATCCGGCTTCCAGATGATGTTGCCTTCGACATCAATCTTGGCCAGCGAAGACGCGGTGATCTCCTTATACAGAAGGCCGTAAAGATTGATCAGCAAATGCTCGGTGCCGGGAATGCGTGTAGTGATGTGATTATAGATCAAATCGGTCATGCCGAATTTATCAACGAGGCGATAGCAGGCCGCGAGTTCCACGCGCGCCTGCCATTCCTCCGGGCTTACGTCGTCACGAACAGATCGGAAATCGGTCGAATATTTCATCGCCTCAGAATCGCGAGGGATAAGTCTTGCTGAAATTGTTACGGGCGTTCGTCACCGTATAGCTGCCGTCCTGCTTCACCGACACTTTGATCCAATAGGACTTGCCGTTGTGGGCAGGAGCCGGCTGGATTCCGGCCGCACCGGGCTGGGGCGCCGGCATCGGCTTGATCGGCATGACGGCCTCGTCATCGTCGATGCCGTTGGCGATGAACATTCCGGGCGTGGTGTATTCCTGACCCGACAACAGCGAGAAATGAATCTGCCACAAATCCTCGAAGCCCGGCGAGGTGTGGATCGACATCATCGCAAAGGGCTCACCACCCTTGCGCGTGCCGTTGTTCATGATGCCGACGCGCGGCCGCAGTGCATGATCCATCACCGGGGAATTCGACGAATCCTGGCCGTGATGCAGGCCGAGCAACAGGTCGATCGGAGGAAGAGTGGTGCGCGGGCACATCAGCTTGAATTCCATGTTGCGCGTCAGATCGCCCAGATGCGCGGTACGGAATTTTCCGAAGGTGATGTAGCTCGCGACCGACATGGGGTCTTCCATGTTGTTGTCGATCGGCTGGAAATTGGCGCATTCGGGATTGGCTTGCCCGGCGCCCGGCAATGGCGACTTCACGATCTCACCGGCCGCTGCGACAATGGTCCAGTTCACGTCTTTCAGCGCGATCTTGTCACCGGGCTTGGCTACCGTGTGCTTGGCATTGGCGTAAAGCTTGGGATAGACGTCCCGCTCCCAATCCGCGCCTGCGCCCGGCTGTGTGTTCGGTCCGTGGTCGATGAATTCCTTGATCGGGATCTGCTTGGCGACCTCAGCCATGCCGCCGAAATGGTCGCCGTGATAATGGGTAAGAATCAGATGGTCGATCTGGGTCAGGCCGGCATCCTTGACCGCTTCCATGATGCGGCCGGCATCACGCACCGCGCCATTGGCATTGCCCGTGTCGATGAGGACCGATTCGCCGGACGGCGTCACAAACAGGGTCCCGTTCCCGCCCTCCACATCCGTCACATAGATATCGAAGGTGGTACGGTTCTGCGCCGCACTCGCGGCCGCGGGTACCATCAAAGCCATAAGACAAACGGTCGATGCGCGCATCAGCGTGCTCCCCTCCCAAGGAATGGTTCATTCGAGTCGCGGCGATCCTAGGTTTGCCCGCTTCAGGCGTCAAACGCGCGGAATACCGGACTTTTCCCGCGCACCGCCGCAGTTACGTTGCCGTCAACCGCCACGCTCAAGGGAACGCAGCGCATGTTCATCCGTTTGGATGGCCGAGAGCCCGCGAGGTTGCGGGCGGTCAGGCATTCACAGGCAACCGTTCCACCTGCAAAACCGCGGTCCATCGAATGATTTCCGGTTTTCGGGTCCAAATCAGGAGATTCGACATGGCTAGGATAAAAGACGCTTTTCTCGCATTCGGTTTGGCGCTCGCCGCCGCGACGCCGATCACCGCCGTAACATTGAATCAAGCCGCAGCGGCGACCGCCGAAGACTTGAACAAGGATGCATCGGACGCGCTGAAGACGCTGTATCGCACCAACCCGGTCGCCGAATCGATCAGCAAGAAGGCCAGGGGCGTGCTGGTGTTTCCGAATATCGTGAAGGCCGGCCTGGTCTTCGGAGGCGCCTATGGCGAGGGCGTGCTCAGGGAAGGCAACAAGCCGGTCGACTATTATAATTCCTTCTCCGGCTCATGGGGCCTGCAGGCTGGCGCCCAATCCTATGGCTATGCGGTCTTTCTGATGAACGACAAGGCCGTAGATTACATCCACAAGACACAGGGGTGGGAAATCGGCGTCGGCCCCACAGTCGTGGTCGTAAATGAAGGAGTCGCCAAGAACCTTTCGACGTCGACGTTGAAGGACGATGCTTATGCCTTCATCTTCGACCAGAAAGGTCTGATGGCGGGCGTCAGCATCGAAGGCACCAAGATTTCGCGCATCAAGCGCTGACCGAAAGCTCAAACGCAATGAGGCCTCGCCGCTGGAAAGCGGCGAGGCCTCATTCGCGAACCCGTAAAACTTAGTCGAATTCTTTGGGCTGACCGCCGGGCGTGGTCAGGAAGCCGAGAAGGCAATTGTTGCTGCCGTCCTTGGCGACGTGGCATTTGACGTTGATGTCATCGCCGACCTTGACCGTGTCCTTCTTCCAGCCACCGCGGGTCAGAGCCGCCGGACTGCCGCCTTCGAGCGCCCATTGCTCCATTTCGCCCTTGGCATTCTTGACGTCGAGGTAAACCCACACATGCGGGTTCAGCCACTGCATCTCCGTCACCTTGCCCTTGAGATCCAGCCATTTGATGGCTTCGTAATTCGCATGCGAATGATGCGCCGAAGCCGGCAAGGTGATTGCCATAACCGCAATGGCCGCAAGGCCGAATGACTTTAATTGCATTTCAGGCTCCCTAAAATTAGCGGCGCAGTATAACCGTTCTGTGTGTCAAAGAAAACGGGTCCGTTGCGCATTAAGTTTTGTTGATCCACGAGGGATTCTCCACTCGTCGGCGACCTCTTACCGCGTCCCGGGACAGGGGTCCAGAACGACATCGGGCCACGACAGCGCAGGCTCGCCGAGCGAGGAAATATGAACCTTGCCGTCGTCCGTCGGCTCCAGGGCGAATATCACTTTATCCGTCATAGGGTTGACGATCTGCCCCTCGCGCGCGCCGGCCAGGATGAGCGTGCCATTGATGGTCATTCCGGCATTTACCACGGTGACCTTCATACCTGCTTCGCCGCGGACGGTCTTGTTTTCCTCGGCGGTTTTGAAATAGGCGGGCTCGCAGCTTCCGCCGGAGGCATTCTTCCACGCGCCTTTGACCGCACCCTCGATCTTCGCCGCTTCTGCAGTATTCTGCTGGGCGAGCGCCGATCCGCCAAGCCCTGCAACCACTACCGTTAATGCAATCGTCCTTAACAAGCCCATTGGCTGCCTCCCATTCATGATTTTTTCAGCATAGCGGCGCCTGCCGTTTCTGCCAACGCGCCTTCTTTGTCTGGGGGGCGTTTAGGGCTTCGGCGGCTCGAGGGTCTGGATCGGTTCCACCGCGTTCGGGTACCAGAAGGTGCGGTGGCACGCCTCGCAGGCGGCGTCCAGTTTCTCCCCTGCTACCCCCATGGCCGCGATGTCCTTTGCGTCGATCGCCTTAAGCATCTGCATGCCGGAATCGTACAGCCCATGCGCGAAGTCGACGAAGGCGGTCCTTTTGGCCTCGATCGCCTTTTGGATTTCCTTGGGGTCCTCGATGCCGCCTTTTTCCTCCTCGTCGAGTGGCTTGCCCTCATGGGCCACCAGCCGGCCGGGCATGACCAGAAGATTGGTCGCCTCGATCAGTGTCAGGGCGTTGTGCCGCACTGCGTCCCATTCCTTATCCGTGTGTGGCTCTTTGTTCTCCACCCCCTTCGTCGTGGCCACAAAGCCCACCGAACCCCACAGGAAATCGGCCGACGGATCGACTTCGGAATCCATGATCTCCTGAATGGTTGCCGTGACCCGGAACGGCGATTCGGGAGCCGCGGCCGTAGGTTTCGGCGCTTCCGGCGAGCATCCGAAAAGGCCGAGGGCCGCCATCGCGGCGAGGGGAAGCAGGATTTTGCGTTGCATCTGGCTCACTTGTGTCGAATGCGTTTGCATAATCTCCTAATGCCCCCTGCGCAACAATAGTTGGCGCCTCGGGAGCTGCTCCGGCCGCATCTCTACCCGCAGCTTCTGGCCGGGAGGCTTGATGTTCCTTTGTGTCCCGTTCAACATTTTGCCGGCTCTCCCGGCGTGAGGTCAGCGATGACGCGTTTCGCCATAACCTGCGTTCTGGCGCTCTTCGCCAGTCTTTCGAGTTTTGCCACCGAAACGGGTTCACCGTCGTGGCAGGTCTACGCGAATTGTGCCGCCGCCTATCGGGCCAATTGGCAAAATCGCCTCGCCGGTCCCAACCGCACACAGGCCATGAGCGCCATGATTCAAGAACAATCGGGCGATTACCAGAAAGCAGCGTCGCGTTCTTATGAAGCGGCGCGGAAAGTTTCGGCCTCCGCCGCGGACCAGGCGGTGCGCGCCTACATGCAGGCGAACATCGTGGGCTACGTCGCCATGGACAAAGCCGGCACGCTCGAAAGTTTCATCGACAAATGCCCGCAACTCGCGCCCTAGAACGATAATCCCCCGACGAGAACGCAGTTCGAACCCGCGAGGCGGCCTATGAACAAGAAAACCGCCAGAGTTTCCGCTTCTGCCGCCTTCCAATTCGTCCTCGCGATGGGCGCGGTCAATCTGTTCGGCGACATGACCTATGAGGGCGGCGCCAGCATAAACGGCCAGTTTCTCGGCATGCTCGGAGCCAGTGCGGCCGCGATCAGCATCATCGCTGGCCTCGGCGAGTTTCTCGGTTACAGCCTGCGCGCGGTAGCCGGCTATATCGCGGACAAGACCGGACGGTACTGGCTTGTCACCTTCGTCGGTTATCTCATCAACACGCTCGCCGTTCCGGCGATGGTCTTGGCGGGAAGCTGGCAGGTCGCAGGCCTTTTCATTCTGGCCGAGCGCACGGGCCGCGCGATCCGCAAGCCGACCGTCGAAGCGATGCTGTCCTATACGACCGGGACTTTGGGCAAAGGCTGGGTGTATGCGGTCAACACCGCGCTGGATGAGCTGGGCGCTACGGTCGGGCCGCTTGTTGTCGCCCTCGTGCTCTTTCTCAAGGGCAGCTACCAGACCGCCTATGCGCTGCTGCTGATCTCCGCCGTGCTGACCCTCGCCGCTTTGACGGCCGCCCGAATCGGGTTTCCACTTCCGTCCCGTCTCGATCAGGGGCATACCGCACCTGCGAAAGAATTCGGCCGCGCCTATTGGCTCTATATGCTCGCGGGAGCGAGTTTCGCCGCCGGGTTGATGAGCTTCGAACTCATCTCCTACCACCTTGCCCGCACACAGACCGTCGCAGGGGGGTGGATACCGGTCCTGCTGGCGTTCTCGACCGGATGCGGTGTCGTGGCGAGCCTGATTCTGGGGCGGTTATATGACCGCTTCGGCCTGCCGGTCGTGCTTTCCGCTGTGTTCCTGTCCTCGCTTTTCGCACCGCTGGTTTTTCAGGGCAGCCTGCCCGCGATCATCATCGCGATGCCGCTTTGGGGAATCGGCTACGCGACTCAGGACACGCTGCTCAAGGCCGTCGTTGCGGGCTTGTTGCCCGAAGGCCGGCGCGGCCTGGCATTCGGTCTTTTTTACACCGGATACGGCGCCGGCTGGCTCATTGGCAGCATCGCGGCGGGACTGCTGTACGAACAATCGCTTTCCGCGCTCGTCCTGTTCGTCGTCTGCGCACAGCTCGCATCCCTGCCGCTCTTCGTGATGGCGCGGCGCATGGAACGAACCGGCTAGCTGCAGATTTTCTAAGATGAGGTTCTCACTATTAAGTGAGAATTAAGTGTGATGGTCCCAAAAATGATCAGGTTTGGGCCAAGCTTGGCCGTTTTTGGACGGTAGATGGGAACATCTGGTTTGCCGGAGTGCCGTCGTAAGTCGTATTGTTCGGTCATCATTGGGAAGAAACGCTATGCGCCCCTTGATCCTCGCCTTCACCACAGCGGCCATGCTGCTCAGCGCTCCCGCCGCGTTCGCAGCGCCGACCTGTCAGGATAAAGACGGTAGCACCATCAAATGCGGAATACCTGGTGCGATGCCGGTGGGCTGGAGCCTGTCACGGCAGGAGCTGTCAGCCCGGCAAACACCCGAACCCCTGTATCCGAGCCTGACCGAGTTGCTGGAACTGACCTGCGTTATGGGTGTGTTCTTCGCCGTGATGGCGCTGATGCCCGAATTCGATGGCTCGCGCGCGGGCGACTGGGGCGAGCAGGAAGAAGATCACGACGACCGGCGATAGCGCCTACGCCGATATTCTTTCGGACGCCGTGGTGTCGGATTCCATCGGCTCGTCTTTGGTGGTCAGCGAACGATAAAGGGCCGCGTAAAGCTTCGCCGATTTTGACCAGCTGAAATCCTGGCGCATCGCGTTCACCTGTAACTTCCGCCAGGGCAGAGACTGGCCGTAAAGACCCATGGCACGATGGGCACAGGCGATCAGTTCGTCCGCACATACGGTATCGAAGCAAAATCCCGTTGCCGTCCCGGTCTTGAGGTTCTCCGGCGTCGCATCCAGAATCGTGTCGGCCATACCGCCGCTTTTGCGCACAATGGGAATGGTCCCATACCGCATGGCATAGATCGGGACGAGGCCACACGGCTCGAACCGCGCGGGATGCAAAAGCATGTCGGCGCCGGCGACAAGCCGATGTGCGAGCGGTTCGTCATA
>DATLVC010000010.1:0-2041 GCA_035577685.1 Micropepsaceae bacterium
TCGTTCGATGTTCGGGGGCGCGAATATCCATACCGCGCCGAGCATACACCACGCCGTCTTAGCGTGCGCACTCCATCCAGATGCGCTTCAGAA
Source organism: Micropepsaceae bacterium (assembly GCA_035577685.1). GTDB lineage: Bacteria > Pseudomonadota > Alphaproteobacteria > Micropepsales > Micropepsaceae > CAIYRG01. Next base: position 94 of record DATLVC010000010.1, read on the forward strand.
AGCGCAGCTCCGGCGCGGTCACGTCGGCCAGCTTCATGGCCTTGTTGAATTTCAATCCGAAGCCTCCGGCGCGCTCCGACACCACGACCGTCTCATAGGCCATGCGGTTCGCCAGATCGAGCAGATAGGCGCCTTGCGGAATGGCGCGGGCTTGGGCCAGCGTCACGCGCGCGCCCGTTGCCGACAGATCGCGGATCGTGCAATCGAACACGATGGCGCCCGCATCGGAAATGATTTTCCCCGTCAGCAGGACTTTCTTGCGCGGCGATTTGCGCTGTTCCACGCCGCTGCTTGACCCCGCTTGATTGGTACTTGCCTGAGCCAAGTGCCGTGCCTCTTGATCGAAACAAGATTATCAGCATCGCGGGCTAAGGAGAAATTAACTCAGCCGCGTGGCGCCGATAACATTCATCAATTTTCATCGCGCAGCTACGGGTTGCTTCGGCAACACCGCATCGATGCCGGCTTGCGCGCATTCTTCCTGTTTCGATGCGCCGCCGACGCCGATGGCGCCCGCCACCTGTCCGTCGATCATGATGGGCAACGCACCCGCTTTGGGAAAATCATTGATCCATACAGACGCCTGGTTGCGCAGCGTGGTGACATCCTCCTCCAGGTTCTTGGTCGGCCGCTGCCAATGCACGGCTGTCTTAGCCTTGAGTATTGCGGTTTCCGAAAGCGTCGGCCCACCGCCCTGCATGGCGTGGAAATCGAGCAGCACGCCGTCGATGCCGACCACCGCCACGCCGACCAGGATGTTGTTCTTCTCCGCATAGGCGAGACAGGCATCCACCATCTTGCGCGCCGCCGCATTGCTGATCTGCTTGCGGTCGATGGAGACGGTTTGCGCCGACGCACCGGCCACCATGGCGCAGGCGGCGAGCGATGCAAATGCAAACAGGGTCTTGCGCATAATTGTTCCTCCCGATTGGGGCGCGGTTTTTGTCGGTGGCGATGTTATCCGCATCGCGTCGCCGCCGACAATGTCAGGCGCCTCCCGACATTGCGCCGTCGGTTCCGCCTCGGCGCGGTGTCGGCGCCGGGCGCATCGTGGGCGCGCGCCCTTCGCGCAGCCACGCGAGGACGGCGGCTTTGTCCGCCCGAACCGCACCCGCGAGTTCCTCTTCGGGGATGCCGCTGTTGGCGATGGCGACCCGCAACATGTGGCTGAAGCCCAACCGCATGATCTCCAGATCGCTCGGCCGGCGCGGGCGTTTCGGGGTGTGGTGGCGCTCGCGTTTGGGAACTTCTCGTCTTGGCATGGGGTCTCGTTCTCGCCGGACCATCGCGCCGGCGGGTTGGCGGTTTACTCGGACCCTCCCTTCGCGCAGAGGCGAAAGCGAGGGGCTGGCGTGAGGCCCGCCTTCGGGCGGGAAGCACGCGACGCAAAAAAAGGCCTTGGGGCATGCCCCACGCCGCGGCGGTTTTGGGCGAGACGTCCCCGCATATCCGGCTCCCCGCTTTGGGATGAACTCGGCGGCGGGGCGGACGCCGGAGGAGTGGCTACCCTCGCGCGTCCGAGACAACGGTTCAGCAACCGGCCCGCACCCACCTTGCTGAAGGGCTCGCGCGGGGTTTGGGTGCGCTCGCCTCCACCGCCCGCATGTCCGGTTGCTAAGCCGGGGGGATGCGTTTGTCCCGCGGGAGGTTGGCCCCGCGGGAGGCGTGGACGCCGGTCTTATCCCCATCACGGACGATCCGGACCGCCCCTCGAAGGGATAAGACGGGATTTATGTGGGTGTGCGGGTGCTGTTTGGGAAGGGGGAGATAGGAATATATTCTCTTGTGCCGAGAGCGTAGTTGTCTTCAGCGGCTTAGGCTAAGCTTAAGGTTGCACCTGGAGGTGACATGGCTGGCTTCACGATCAATCAAACGTTTAGTCAGTTTATAAAACGAGCGGAGCGTTCTTCGCAGGAGCGGCTCGTGAGCACGTTCGTGGGGATAGATA
>DATLVC010000011.1:0-4639 GCA_035577685.1 Micropepsaceae bacterium
GAACGAATCCTGGATTCCCGCTTCCGCGGGAATGACAGTTGAGGGTGTCCCAATGGGAGAGCGAATCATCCCCCTCCCAGCATATTGGCGTCGCGGGCGATGACCCATTTGCCGTGCCCGTTCTTGCGCAGGATCGACAGCGTGTAGCCGGACCGCTTCACCGGCTTTCCACCCGGCGGCGTCGCAGTCACCGTCAGATGCGTGCGGCACCAGGCGCGGGTTCCAAGGATTTCGATCTCCAGGACTTCACTTTCGCCCTCGAAATCCATGCCCTTCATGCCTTGCGAGGCGGCCATAAATTGCGCTTTGCCGAAGGCTTTGCCGCCCGGAACCATGAACACCACGTCGTCGGCCATCAGCCCGGCCACGGTCTCAAGATCGCCCGCCTTGCTGGCAGCGATCCAATTGGCGATGAGGTCGCGAATCGCGCGTTCGTCTTCGGACATGGTTCCTCCTGATGGGCGGCGATAGTTTATCTTTGCGCATCGCCGCGGCTCATGCCAGAACGCCCGCATTCGGGGAATCTTTCCATGCACGACATCAAAGCGATCCGTGACGATCCGGCCGCCTTCGACGAAGGGCTGAAGAAGCGTGGGCTTGCGCCCTTGAGTGGCGAAGTCCTAAAGCGCGATGCGGAGCTACGCGCGCTGCTGACGCGGCTGCAGACGGCGCAGGCGCGCCGGAACGAAGCCTCCAAGCTGATCGGCGCCGCCAAGGCGAAGAAGGACGAAGCCCAGGCGCAGGCGTTGATGGCCGAAGTCACCGGCCTGAAGGACGAGATTCAGAAGGGCGAGGAAGAGGAACGCCGGCTGCAGGCGGCGGTGAACGATTTTCTCGCGACGATTCCGAATATTCCCGCGTCTGATGTACCGGTCGGCGCGGACGAACACGCTAATGTCGAGATTCGGCGCTGGGGCACCAAGCCGGGTTTCGACTTCAAGCCGAAGGAGCATTTCGATCTCGGCGAAGGCTTGGGTCAGATGGATTTCGAAGCCGCCGCGCGGATGTCCGGCGCGCGCTTTGTGGTCTTGAAGAACCAGCTCGCGCGGCTGGAACGGGCCATTGCGCAATTCATGCTCGATCTGCATACGGAGCAAGCGCGGGAAAACAATCCCACCGAACGTCTCGAAATTGGCGGCTATGCGGAAGTGTCACCACCTCTGCTCGTTCGCGACCACACTATGTTTGGCACCGGGCAGTTGCCGAAATTTGAGGAAGACCAATTTTTCGCGAGTAGTCTATTTAAGCCGAACACCGAAAACGAAGAAATCTCGGGCCTTTACTTCAACAAGATGCCTGCTGGGAATTTGTTGGCGAATAATTTCGGGGAAATAAAGCTTGCGATTGATGCTTCCGGCGCAAAGGCAATGAGTTCACGGTTCTGGCTCATACCCACCGCTGAAGTGCCGCTGACCAATCTCGTTCGCGAACAAATTCTCGACGAGAAACAATTTCCCTTGCGCTTCACCGCCTACACGCCGTGCTTCCGGGCCGAAGCCGGTGCCGCCGGCAAAGACACGCGCGGCATGATCCGCATGCATCAATTCTCCAAGGTGGAACTCGTCTCCATCGCGACGCCCGAACAATCCGCCGCCGAGCATGAGCGCATGACGGTCTGCGCGCAGGAGGTGCTGAAGCGCCTCGGCCTGCATCATCGCGTCATCGTGCTCTCCACCGGCGACATGGGCTTCGGCGCCAGGAAAACCTATGACATCGAGGTCTGGTTGCCGGGGCAGGATGCGTTTCGCGAAATCTCCTCCTGCTCCAATTGCGGCGACTTCCAGGCCCGCCGCATGAATGCACGCTATCGCCCGCAAGGGGAAAAGAACACCCGCTTTGTGCACACGCTGAACGGCTCCGGCCTCGCGGTCGGCCGCACGTTGGTGGCGATCCTGGAAAATTATCAGCAGGCGGATGGTTCGATCCTGATTCCGGAAGCGCTGAAACCCTATATGGGCGGCCTCGACCGGATCGCGCGATGAGTTTCTTTCCATTGATGAGCTGTCATGGCCCGCAACAGCGGGCCATGACAGCTGGGTTGGGGTAGTCGAATGGCACGCCGCGCCCGCAAGAAGCAAATGCGCATCCTCGTCTCCAATGACGACGGCATTCACGCGCCCGGTCTTGCCGTCGCCGAAAAAATCGCGCGCAGCCTTTCCAGCGACATCTGGGTGGTGGCGCCCGAGACCGAGCAATCCGGCGCTTCGCATTCGCTGACGCTGACGTTGCCCTTGCGCCTGCGCCAAGCCGGTCATCAGCGTTTCGCGCTCTCCGGCACGCCGACCGATTGCGTGATGATGGCCGGCATCCACATCATGAAGGATCATCTGCCCGATCTCGTCATTTCCGGCGTCAATCGCGGCTACAATGTCGCCGATGACGTCACCTATTCGGGCACGGTGGCCGCAGCCATGGAAGGCGCGGTACTGGGCATTCCCTCACTCGCCATGAGCCAGGCGGTGGACGGCCGCGACGAGGATGAGATTTTCACCTGCGCGGAGAAACACGGGCCGCCGCTGGTCAAGCGCCTGGTCGAAATCGGCTGGCCGGAAGGCGTGCTGATGAACATCAACTTTCCGCCGCTGCCGCCGGGCAAGGTCAAGCGCGTGATGGTCACGGCGCAAGGGCAGCGCGACCAATCGCTGCTGCGCGTGGACGAGCGTGTCGATGCGCGGGGCCGCACCTATTTCTGGGTCGGCTTCAAGCGCATCCTCGGCGATCCCGAGCGCGGCACCGATCTGCACGCGATGGCGGAAGGCTGCATCTCGGTCACGCCGCTGCACATGGATTTGACGGAGCTGCGCGAGCAGCATCGGCTGGGCGGCCTGCTCGAACCTTCGCTGGCTTCGCTGGCGCGGCGCGCGAAAGCGCCCACGTCCGCCGCCATCGGCAAGGCGCGCAAACGCGCCGGCCGCTCCCGCAAAGGCGCAGCCCCGTCCTGATCGACGCGCCCCACTATCCTTTGATAAAGGAGAGCAGCTCGGCGTTCACCTTGTCCTTCAGCGTCGTGCACATGCCGTGGGGCGCGCCTTTGTAGACTTCCAGCTTGGCGTCGGGGATGAGCTTGGATGAGAGCATCGCGGAGGCGCCAATTGGAACGATCTGATCGTCATCGCCGTGCAGGATCAATGTTGGCACGTCGATTTCCTTGCAGTCCCGCGTAAGGTCGGTTTCGGAAAACGCCTTGATGCAGAAATAGGAGGCGGGGAAGCCGGCCATCATCCCTTGCAGCCAGAACGACTCGCGTACGCCTTCGGAAATCTTCGCGCCCGGCCGATTGTAGCCATAGAAGGGCATGCTGAGGTCTTTCCAGAATTGCGAGCGGTCGGCCTGTACGGCGGCGCGGAGCTGGTCGAACGCCTCGATGGGCGTGCCGCCGGGGTTGGCGGGGGTCTTCAGCATCAGCGGCGGGATGGCGCCGATCAGCACTACCTTGGCGACGCGGCTGGTGCCGTGGCGGCCGATATAACGCGTGACTTCGCCGCCGCCGGTGGAATGGCCGACATGGATCGCGTTCTTCAGGTCGAGTTTCTGCACGAGTTCCGCAAGATCGTCCGCGTAAGTGTCGAGATCGTTGCCGTTCCAAGTCTGGCCCGAACGTCCGTGACCGCGCCGGTCATGCGCGATGCAGCGATAGCCCTGCTGCGCCAGGAAGAACATTTGATCTTCGAATGCATCGGCGCTGAGCGGCCAGCCATGACTGAAAACGATCGGTTGTCCCGCGCCCCAATCGTTGAAATAAATCTTCGTTCCGTCCTTGGTTTTGAATGTCGACATGGCGCATCTCCGAGTTGGCCCCCTCGGCAGATCGCGCACGATACTCTCAACAATTTGGCGGGACGATTCGAAAGTACCGTTGCGCAAAAAAATTCACGAACGGCATGTATGTGCCTAGAGCGTCAGCGTCTTGCCTAATTCTCCGGCGATGTCCTGAATGAATTGCCACGCAACGCGTCCCGAGCGCGCACCGCGTCCCGCCGACCAAGTCAGCGCGCGCGCGCGAAGATCGTCTTTCGCGATCGGCAATTTGAAATGCGCAGCATAGGCTTCGACCATTGCGAGATATTCGTCCTGTCCGCAATTGTGGAATCCGAGCCACAGGCCGAAGCGGTCCGACAGCGAAACTTTTTCTTCCACCGCTTCGGATGGATTGATTGCCGTAGAGCGTTCGTTCTCCATCATGTCGCGCGGCATCATGTGGCGGCGGTTCGAGGTCGCGTAGAACAGCACGTTGGAAGGACGGCCCTCGACGCCCCCTTCGAGCGCGGCTTTCAGCGATTTGTAGCTGGTGTCGTCGCGGTCGAAGGACAGATCGTCGCAAAAGAGCAGGAACCGGCGGGTTTGTCCGCGCAGCCGCCGCAGCAGGACGGGCAGGGACACGATGTCCTCGCGATGGATCTCGATCAAAGCGAGCCGGGCCGCGCCGGTGGCCCCGCCGTTCACTTCCGCGTGCACGCCTTTGACGAGCGAGCTTTTGCCCATGCCGCGGGCGCCCCACAAAAGCGCGTTGTTGGCGGGAAGGCCGCGTGCGAAACGGCGTGTGTTCTCGAAAAGCGTGTCGCGGGCGGTATCGATCCCCTTCAACAGGCCAAGCGGAACGGCCGCGATCTGTGCCACCGGCATAAGCTGCGCCGCCTCG
>DATLVC010000012.1:0-14275 GCA_035577685.1 Micropepsaceae bacterium
GGAGACGGAGCCGCCGGCGTCCAGTCCTGGACTGGCGACAGCTGTATCCGCTCCGGGCCGCGCGACACCGGCGAGGTCCAGGGGACCACGATCGCGGATGGCCGCGCGTCGCCTTTGCGTACCAAAAGGCCAGCGGTCAGGCTTGCAAATCTGCCTTCACTCATTTCCTGACGCTCGCTTCAATCTGTTCCGCATGGCGGCGGCCGAACACGCTGGTGCGCCGTTCCACACCGGCGAAGAACGCCCCGACGCGAGATCGCCGCTCAACGCCGTTCCAGGGTTCTTCGCCATTGTCTTGTGCACCGGACGGAGGTGGCGGGACGGCAGAGGCCGGTGGCACCGCGGCAATCGGCGCGGTCACCGCTCTCACGACCTCGGCCTCTGGCACCTCGGTGGCGTCGAGCCCGCTGAGAGATGCCAGTGCAAAATGGGCCGGTACGGCTTCGGGAGACAGGCTCGCATCCTTGGTGAGGCGCGCCACCCGATCCTGGATATAGACCCAGAGATCGCCGATCTCCTTCGCCGAGGCCGATTTGGGTACCGCTTCGCCCACCGTCCGGCCATCGACCATGCTGGCGGCGAAATCGACGCGGTGATGGATGAACACCGGCGCCACGACGCCGTGCTGGGACAGCGCCACGGCTGCCTCGCCGGTGATGCGCGCACGCGGCGTGGCCCCATTGATGACGAAGATCAGCGGCTTGCCGAAGCGCTCCGCCATATCGACGGTCGCACCCACCGCGCGAAGATCGTGCGGCGAGGGCCGCGTGGGCACAATCACCAGATCGGCATGCGCAATGACATGGGAGATGGATTCCGAAATCGCGGGGGGCGTGTCGATGATGGCAAGCCGCGTGCCGGTACGGCTGAGATGACTGAGCGCGCTTTGCAGCTCAAATGCGCCCACCTTGGCGAATTGCGGCGCCCGCGCGGCGCGCGCGTTCCACCATTGCGAAAGCGAGCCTTGCGGATCGGTATCGATCAGCGTGACAGGCCCCGCCCCGGCCCGTTCTGCCTCTACTGCCAAATGGCCCGAAAGTGTGGTCTTGCCCGAGCCGCCCTTCTGGGATGCTACCGCTACGACAATCATGGGGTTACCTACAGAAAATGCCCCTCCTTTCTAAGGGATAGGTCTTGCGATCGGGCAAAGGCCGCCCCCCGTAATTGCATCGATTTGTTAGAGATTTTTTCGCTATCTTCGTCGCCAACGCGGCAGTCCCCCCTGACAGGCCGCGATTGGGGCTCCCGCACATCCCCGTGAGGATACGGCAAATAAGCAAATTTGGCGCGATTTCCGCCAAAGAATAAGGGGGCCGGGAGGCTGTGGTTCCCCGGCCGCGCCGCTAAGGGGACGCTAACCATTCCCCGGAAATAGGCTATAGTCCGCGCCGGCAAGTCCGCGCCGCTCTGGCGCGCAGCACCATGCCACCAATTTTGGGGTTTGGAAGAGGGAGTTTCCAATGAAGCTTGGACACACAGTCATGCTCGCGGCGGCGGTCAGCCTGTTCGCAGCATCCGCGTACGCGCAGGGCCAGCCGGATTTTTCGAAGGTGGAGATCAAGACCACGCCGCTCGGCCACAATGTCTATATGCTCGAAGGCCAAGGCGGGAACATGACCGTCGCGGTCGGCAATGACGGCGTCATTCAGGTCGACGGCGAATTCGCACCGCTGCACGACAAGATCGCCGCTGCCGTCGCCAAGGTGTCGGGCGGCAAGCCGGTCAAATATCTGATCAACACGCATTTCCACGGCGACCACACCGGCGGCAACGAGAATTTCGCCAAGGACGGCATCACCATCGTGGCGCATAAGAATCTCGCGATGCGCCTGGAGCATGGCTCGACCAATGGCATGTCGGGCGCCAAGACCGACCCGGCTCCGAAGATGGCGATTCCGACCAAGACCTATACGACCGAAGGGTTGCAGCTGATGGTGGACGGTCAGACGGCGGTCGTGAACCATCCCGCCAGCGCCCATACCGACACCGATTCCTATGTTTACTTCCCGGCCGCCAATGTGATCTCGACCGGAGACGTGCTGAGCACCGGCAACCGATATGTCACCATCGACTATGCCAATGGCGGCAGCATCAACGGGATCATCTCCACGGTAGAGACCTATCTCAAGCTCGGTAACGACGAGACGAAATATGTCCCCGGCCACGGCGCGCTCGCGACCAAAGCCGACGTACAGCAATATCACGACATGCTGGTGAAGGTGCGCGACTCGGTCCAGGCCGAGATCAAAGCCGGCAAGACCGAAGACCAGGCCGTCGCCGACAAGCCGCTTGCTCCGATCGGCGCATCACTGAAAACCAATCAGATGGCGGACGACAATATGGTCAAGATGGTCTACCGCTCGCTGAAAGGCGCCAAGGCCAACCGCGCGTAACGCTTAACGTTCCATCGCGGGCCGGGACGTAGCAATCGTTCCGGCCCGTCATTTTGAGTCCACACGCATGACGTCTGCTGCGAGATTGAGTCTTTCTGGTGCGGTGGCGGGCTTGATAGCCGCAGCCGCAATGACGGCCGGCGCGGCCGAACAGAAACCGGATTTATCAGGTCAGTGGGAAGGCCCGGGCTTCGATCTGGCACCGCCGGACAAGGGCGGTCCGGGACCGGTGACGAATGTCTCCAAAGACGTCCAGAAGCCGGAAGGCGATTACACCAATCCCATCCTCCAGCCTTGGGCTGCGAAGCAGGTGAAATATTGGGCGGAGGAAAGCCATGCCGGCCGCGCCCCGGCACACGCCCATGCGCTGTGCCTGCCGACCTCCGTGCCGGGCGTGATGACCCTGCACCAGGGTTATCAATTCCTGCAGGAACCCGACAGAGTCACCATCATCATCGCCAATCAGTGGCAGACCCGGCGCATCTATCTGAACGTCCCGCATTCGAAAGTTGTGAAACCATCCTGGTACGGCGAATCCGTGGGCCATTACGAGGGCGACGTGCTGGTGGTGGACACGGTCGGGATCAAAACCAGGGACGTCGTTCCGCTCGACCGTTTCGGAACACCGCATACGGAAAAGCTTCACGTCGTGGAGCGCATCCGCAAAGCCGGGCCAAAAACCTTGCGGATCGATTATCACATCGAGGACCCGGGCGCCTTCACGATGCCCTGGGATGCCTCATTAACATTTCATCCTTTCAAGGAGGAATGGGGCGAGGACCCCTGCTCCGAGAACAATGTCGATCCTTTCACCGGCAAGCCCGTACCCGGCATGCCGACGGACGACCATCCAGCGTTTTGATTCGCCTGACCTGCGTAGTTCTGCTTGGATGCCGCCGCTTTCGATTCGGCGGGCTATGGCGACATGGATGAGCGGCTAGAAAAGATCGCCCAATATTTTTTGGCGCGCAGCCAGGCGTCCGAGTTCAGCCCGGCTTCCATCGGCGCAAAGCTCCTGCCACATTTATTTGTGCTCGATATCGAACGGACTCCGGCGGGAGAATTGTCGGGCTTGCGGATTCGTCTGGTAGGCACGGAGCTCGACCGGACCTTCAATAAGCCCCTCAAGGATCGCCGGCTCGAAGAGTTCATCCATGGTCCCCGCGGCGCCAGCGTGATCGACAGGTTCCACCATTGCGCGCGCACACGCGAACCGGTCTGGATGCGCCAGATCGTGCATATCCAGAACAGGCCGCCGCGCTATGTCGAGGGCGTTGCGATCTATCTCCAGCCGGAACGGATTTATGGCGGCCTCGTCGTCGGTGAGGCCATCGACCGCGTGACGCCGGAGACTTTCGAGCACCGAATTTTACACGCCGGCTTCGCCGATCCCGAACGCAGTGCAGAAACCGGCGGGGTGTGAATACCCCGCCGGTTTCGTCCGTATACGATCTATCAATATTTGTTGTGCGACCACGCCGTGGTGAAGGTGAACGGCACCAGGATATGCGCCTTGTTGGAGGTATCGCCCCAGACCGGCGTGTCGAGCGGCTGCGGGTTCTTCACCACCACGTGCAATTTGCCGGCCTTTGCCAGCTCGTTCTGACTGACGACAAAGGTCAGCTTGGTGCCGCTCTGCACATTGGTCGGCACCGGGGCATCGTTGACATACACGACCGAGCGTGTGGTGAAGCCGATGCCGGTGAGCGCGACCGCGGTATCGGCCGTGCCCTGGATCAACGTATGCGGCATCATCGTTTCGATGCCCGGTGTCGGCGACAGCGTGGGATTGGGAACCGTTCCAAGCCCCGGACCGCGGCGGACGTCGTTCACACCCGCGCCCACATTCACCATCGCACCGTTCGGTGCCTTGATCTGGAATAGCGGCCGCGGCTCGCGATTGCGCGTCGCGGCTTTCAGGCCGCGCTCCCATTCGAGGTCGCTCACCACCGCATTGTCATAGGATTCATGGGTGTTCGAGAACATGTCGCCGGCGTACCAGGCATGATAGGCGCGGTCGACGAGTTTGCCGTCCTTGATGACGCTATCGATCTGACGAAGATTCTTGATGTCTGCCAGCGGATCGGCATTCACGATGTCGATATCGGCAAACTTGCCCGCTTCGATGGTGCCGATGTCCTTGATCTTGAAATGCTCGGCCACCCATTTCGTGCCCGCCTGAAGCACCTTCATCGGCGGCATATGGGCGTCTTCCTGCATCACGGCCATTTCCTGATGCAGGCCGAGACCCGGCGGTGTTTGCGTGATGTCCGATGCCGCCACCACATGGCCGCCCGCTGCCACCACATCGCCGATGAATTTCGCGTGGTTCTTGTAGCCGCATTCGCGCAAGGAGATCTGATCTGGCGTCAGATAATCCTCTTTGGACTGCTGATTGTCGTAGAGGTCCTGAATGCTGAACGCCGGGTAATAGGCGAGCATTTCGGGATCGGTGTAGGCGGCGCGACTTTCGGCCTGCACGCGTTTCCACATCGAGGGAAAGCCGCGGTCCGTCGCCATGAAATCCGGTTCGAGAGCGGTGTCGTGCGCGACCAGAAAGGCGATCATGTCTTTTTCTTTGGCAGGGTCCATGTCGCAATAGGCGTCCGACGGCAGGCCGACATAGTCCTTCCACTTGTCGGAATCCTTGTTCATCTGCACCCCGAGTTCGCCGGTGTGAATCATCACATCGGCGCCGGCGAGCACGCATTCCTTGCCCCGCGTCTGCGGTCCCACGCAGCGCATGATCACGCCCTTGCCCGCCTTATGGCCTTCTTCCGCATAGGCCGCGAATATTTCTGGCGGGCCATCGCCGTCATTGCTGCCGAGGAAATCCGCGCCACCATCGAGATTGGATTTCGCAAGCGCCCGCGCGGCGTCCACCGTGCCGGCCACGCGATTGCCGTCGCCGGGCTTGTAGTTGTCCTTGGTCTCGCCCTTCGGGCCGCCGCCGCGCATATTGAGCACACCCTGATAAAGCCGGGGACCCGGAAAAATGCCGTGATTGACCGCGTCGCGCTCGGCGATGCCCTGATCGTTGCGCGCGCCCGTCACCATGGCGGAGGTCACGCCCCAATGCAGGAAGCCCTCGCCATACATCCAATTCCAATTGGCCTTGGCGTCGATCAGGCCCGGGGTCACCCATTTGCCGGCGGCATTGATGACCTGCGCACCGGCGGGGATTTGCACCTGCCCGGCGCGACCGACCGCCGCTATGCGGTTGCCTTGGATCACGATCACGGAATTCGCAACCGGCTGGCCGCCATTGCCGTCAATCAGCGTGCCGCCCTGAATCACGAGCGCCTGGCCCTGACCTTGGGCGGCGACATGCGTGGCGGCGCTCAGCCCGATTGCGGCAGCCGAACCCAAAAGCCAAGCGGCGATGGACAATTTTCTCAAGACAACCTCCCCTATACGAAACGGCGGCACCAAACCGGGTTCCATGGCGCTGCTCACATGTACAGAGCGCTCTTACAGGCTTTTATAATTGAAGATGCCGGCGAAGCCATGCCGGTAATTGTCCGGCCATTCTTTCGTAAATTTCCGGCTCGGGATTGACTTCCCGCGGTGCATTCAGAACCTGTTCCCCGCAGCCTTTGAGCAAATCTCCATGCAGCTTCTAGTACTTGCGGGCGACGGCATCGGCCCGGAAATCACTGCGGCAACCCTAACCGTACTGGCCGCGGCGGCCCGGCGCTTTAGCCTCGACCTCTCCATCGAGGAGGACATCGTCGGCCATGCGAGCCTTCCCGTGCACGGAACGACCGTGCGCACCGCATTGCTCGACAGGGCGCGCGCCGCCGACGGGCTGATCCTGGGACCCACGGCAACCTTCGATTTCAAGGACCCCACCAAGGGGGAAATCAACCCGTCCGCATTCTTCCGCAAGAACCTCGATCTCTTCGCCAATATCCGCCCGTCGCGGACCTATCCTGGACTGCCGCAGAAACTGGGGGCGTTCGATCTGGTGATCGCGCGCGAGAACACCGAAGGCTTCTATGCCGATCGCAACATGACCGTCGGCAATGCCGAAATGCTGGTGACCGAGGATGTGGCGATTGCGATTCGCAAGATCACGCGCAAGGCTTGCGCGCGCATCGCGCGGAGCGCGTTCGAACTGGCGCAGGGGCGCAAGAAGCACGTGACCATCGTGCACAAGGCCAATGTGCTGCGGCTCAGCGACGGGATGTTCCTGGAGGAATGCCGCAAATGCGGCCGCGAATTCCCCGACGTCACGGTAGACGACGTCATCGTGGACGCCATGATGGCGCTGCTCATCCGCAACCCAGCGAAGTTTGATGTCATCGTCACCACCAACATGTTCGGCGACATCATTTCCGACATGACGGCAGAGGCCGCGGGCAGTCTCGGCCTTGGCGGCTCGCTCAATGCGAGCGCTGATTATGCCATGGCGCAGGCCAGCCACGGTTCGGCCCCGGACATCGCCGGCAAGAATGTCGCCAACCCCTTCTCGCTGATCCTCTCCACCGCCCAGCTCCTGGCCTGGCACGGGCGCCGGAAGGGATTGCCCGCCTTCGCCGAGGCGGCCGCCGCCATCGAACACGGAATCGAAGCCGCCATCGCCGCGGGGGAGATCACGCGCGATATTGGTGGTAGGCTCGGCACCAAACAAACAGGCGAGGCCTTAGCGGCCCGCATCGGGGGAACATGAGCCAAGCAGCCTATGAGGCGCCTATCCTGCCGGGGCGGCGCGAAATCATTTTCACGCCCATTCAGGAATCGGCGCTGAAGAAAGCCGCATGGCGCCTCGTACCGCTGCTCACCATCGCCTATCTCTTCAGCTATCTCGACCGCAATTCCATCGGCTTCGCGGCCCTGACCATGAATCAGGATCTGGGTCTGACGGCGACCCAATTCGGCGCCGCCGCCGGCTGGTTCTTCCTGAGCTACACGCTGTGCGAAATTCCCAGCAACATCGCGCTCTACCGGTTCGGCGCGCGCTATTGGATCGGTGTCATCCTGATCGCCTGGGGTCTCATCTCCGCCGGGATGTCGTTGGTGAAGGGTGCCGACAGTCTTTATTTCATGCGCTTTCTGCTTGGCGTAGCCGAGGCCGGGTTTTTCCCCGGCGTGACCTTCTATCTCGCCTCCTGGTTTCCGCGCGAATACCGCACGCGCATCCTCGCCTGGTTCCTGGCGGCGATTCCGCTTTCCTCTCTGGTCGGTGCGCCGATTTCCGGCCTGCTTCTGGGGATGGACGGCATTTTCGGGCTAGCCGGCTGGAAATGGATGTTCATCATGGTGAGCTGGCCCGCGACACTGCTCGGATTTGTGGTGTTGCGCATGCTCCCCGAGCGGCCGCAGGACGCCGCCTGGCTCAGCCGCGAAGAGATCGACGCTATCGCAGCGATGCATGCGGCGGAAACCCACGACCGGCCCAAAAGCTCGATCCTCGGTGCCCTCACCGACTCCCGCGTCATTCTTCTCTCGGTCGTGCAATTCGGATTCACGCTCGGCTCCTATGGCGTCGGCATCTGGCTACCCCTGATCTTCAAGGAATACGGTCTTTCCAATGTCGCGGTCGGATTTCTGGTGGCGGTGCCATATGTGTTCGCGACCGGCGGCATGTTGTTGTGGGCGCGTCATGTCGACCGGACCGGCAAGAAGATCGGCAACATGACGGTTGCCCTCGCCTTGGGTGTCGTCGGGCTCGCCGGTTATCTCCTATCCAATTCGCTGCTCTTTTCGCTGATCGATTTGACACTGGCGCTCGTCGGGATCACCGCCGCGCGCGGCATCTTCTGGGCCATCCCGCCGCGCATGCTCACGGGCGCTGGCGCCGCGGCTGGACTTGCCTTCATCAATTCCATCGGCACGTTCGGCGGCTTCGTCGGCCCCTATATGATGGGCGTGTTCAAGGATGCCACGGGCGGGTTTACTTACGGCATCATGGCCATGGCGGTCATCATGGTTGTGACGACCGGCCTTTCGGCCTCGCTGAAACTCATGGTCCGCCAGGAGTAGGGAGGATGACGTCATGGCCATTACGCGGCGCGCGTTCAGCAGGCTTGCGCTCGGCTCACTCGGCGGGTTGGCGATGAGCCAAGCAGAGGCCGCGGAAAATTTGACGGGCGCCACCGATTGCCATGTGCACATCATCGGACCCGCCGACAAATATCCCATGGTGCCGAATCGCCCCTACACACCGCCGGCTGCAAGCGTGGCGCAGTTGAAGGCGATGCATGCGCGGCTTGGCATCACGCGCACCGTGCTGGTGCAGCCGAGCTTCTACGGCACGGACAATTCCTGCATGCTGGATGCGCTGGCCGAACTTGGCAATGCGGCGCGCGGCGTTGCTGTGGTGGCGCCGAGCATATCCGAGCAGGCCCTGCGTGACATGGACGCCAAGGGCGTCAAAGGAATCCGCCTCAATCTGGAATCCGCCGGCAATCGCGATCCCAAAGCGGCTGCAGCGATGCTCGCCGCCTATGCCAAGAAAGTCGCGCCCCTCAACTGGCATATCCAGATCTACACCGTTGCGCCGGTGATCGCGCAGCTTACATCGGCCATCGCCGATCTTCCGGTGCCGGTGGTGATCGACCATTACGGCATGCCGGTTGCCTCTGAAGGTTACTCCCGCGGGTTCGCCGCGCTGGTCGATCTGGTTCATGCGCGCAAAGTCTATGTGAAGCTCTCCGCGCCCTATCGGATTT
Source organism: Micropepsaceae bacterium (assembly GCA_035577685.1). GTDB lineage: Bacteria > Pseudomonadota > Alphaproteobacteria > Micropepsales > Micropepsaceae > CAIYRG01. The sequence goes on from DATLVC010000012.1 coordinate 9,068, forward strand.
CCAAAGAACCCGATTACAAGGACGTAAAGGGCCTGGCCCAGTCACTGATCTATAACGCGCGGGACCGTATGCTGTGGGGCAGCGACTGGCCGCACACGCAGAACATTCCCGGCCATCCCGCAACCCAGGTAACGCCGTTCTCGAAAATCGACGACGACGCGATTCTGCGGCAGTTCAAATCCTGGTACACGGACCCGCCGACCCAGAAGATGATCCTGGTGGACAACCCGGCCAAGCTTTACCGCTTCACTTGAGAGAGGGATGAGATGACAAAGACGGGGATCACACGCCGCGAGTTCACCGCGTTTGGCGCCACATCGCTCGCAGGGCTGACGCTGGCGCGCGGAGCCAAAGCCGCGGGCCCGCTCGCCGATATGCCGGCCGGCGCCATCGATGTTCACAATCACATCGTGGGGCCGCAATCCAAATATCCCATGGCGGCGAACCGCACCTACACGCCGCCCGAAGCATCCGTGGCGCAATTGCGGGCCTTGCGGACCGAGCTGGGCGTCGCGCGCAATGTCATCGTGCAGCCGAGCTTCTATGGCTTCGACAACAGCCAGCTTGTCGATGCGTTGACCGAGCTCGGAACATCGGCGCGCGGCATTGCGGTGGTGCCGAAAGATGTTTCGGACGCGGAATTGAAGCGGCTGGCGTCCAAGGGCGTGACCGGCGTGCGGCTTAATCTTGCGACGGCGGGTGTCAAGGACCCCAAAGTCGCCATCGATGCGATCAACGCCTTCGCGCCCCGCTTTGTGCCGATGGGCTGGCACATCCAGATCAACACCGGGCTTCCCGTCGTGGCGGCCATTGCATCCACCGTCGCCGATCTGAAAGTTCCGGTGGTGTTCGATCACATGGCGAATCTGGAAGCGGAGAAAGGCGTGAACCAGCCGGGCTTCGGCGTCTTCGTCGATCTGATCAAGAGCCGCAACGTCTATGTGAAACTATCCGCGCCTTACAATCTTTCCAAGCGGCCCGATTGGGTCGATGTGGTGCCCTTCGCCAAGGCGCTGATCGCGGCCGGTCCCGACCGCATGCTGTGGGGGACCAATTGGCCGCATCCCGGCAATGCCCGCGGACCGATCACTCAGATCACGCCCTATCAGGTGGTCGACAATCCGGCGCTGCTGCGAATCTTCGCGGAAGAATGCCCCGGCGCGGCGATGCGCAAGATGATCCTCGTCGATACCCCGCAGCGGCTGTACCGATTTGCGTGATTAGAACCCGGCGCAAACAGGCGCTTCGACGAGCAGCACGGATTCCTGGTTGAAGCGGCGCTTGTAGGCGTCGCGGATGGCATTAAGCTTCGCTTGGTCGGCGCTGCCCCCTGCCGTAACGATCACCAATTGTTTGCTCTGTTCGCGTGCGATAGCGCCCGCGTGGTTGCGATATTGGCCGTAAACATCGGCCACGGAAAATCCGTCCGGGAAGCGCTGGGTCACCTCCTCGTCGAGGAACTGCCGCCACTCCTCTTCGCTCACCATTCCGCGCCCCGTCATTTCGCGGCCAAAGAACAACTCGGCCTGCTCCATGCGCGCCAATCCCGGCTCACAAGCCGGCGGCGCAACACTGGCGCAGCCCCCGAGAGCGCATGCCGCGGCAAGAGCGAGTGCTATGCCCCTCATCCCATCCGTCCGATCCATGGCCAAATCTACTGTTCCCCCCACGCGGTAGCCAGGTTCGCACTTTCGGGTCTTTGGCGGTAAAGTGCACGCCGACACGCCGAGCCCAGGACGATTCCCGCATGAACCGCACCGCCGTGCTGGCCTTCCTCTTTCTTTTCACCGCCTGTCCGTCCGTCTTCGCGCAAGGGACCGAGGCCTGGACTGCCGATATCAACGATGTCCGCCATGTGGCCGCGATGATTCCCGGCGCAAAGCCCCTGCGCGTCAATGTCATCAAATTCGCCGAGAGCCGGCGCACAAAGAATTTCTCCGTCAAGGGTGCTCCGAAGGAGCCGAGCATCCAGGCGCGCACCGCATTTCAAGTCGTCTATCGCGACGGCACCATCATGATCGATTCGGGCATGGACCTTCAGGTGCACAAATTCTTCGGCCGCGGTGTCGAGGAACCCTATTTCCCGGATGCGGCCAAAGAGGTGGAGCGGGCGGTGCGCGCGGCCAAGGTCATCGTCATGACCCATGAGCATGGCGACCACGTCGCCGGTGTCATCCGCACACCGTTCTTTGCCGAGTTGGCCCCGAAAACCGTGCTGACGCGTACGCAAGTCCAGACGCTGCTGACCGAGCCGCAAATGCCAGAAATCAAGCTGACACCGGAACAGGCCAAACGTTTCATCGTGGTGGATTACGACAAATATTATCCCTTTGCGCCGGGCATGGCGCTGATCAAGGCGCCGGGCCACACGCCGGGCTCGCAGATGATCTATGTCGCGCTCGATTCGGGAAAGGAATTCGTCTTCGCCGGCGATGTCGCCTGGCACATGGATGGCGTTCGCACCATCACCGGCAAGGACGCGCCCTGGATCACCGAGGACGAGTCCTCCATCAAGGGCGAGCTGACTTGGCTCAACGGTGTCATGAAGACGGAGAAGAACGTCACCATCGTGCTCAGCCATGATGAAGAGCAGAGGCTGGATAACATAAAGCAGAAGCTTCTCGGGGATCGGCTGGAATAGGCAATCGGGAGAGACACTATGAAATCGGCACTCGCAGGCGCATTGCTTCTTACGATCGGCACGGCGCTCTGCGCCCATGCGGCACCGGCCGGAAATGACGGCCCGCCTATCGCCAAGCAGGGCTATCTCTTCGCCGGCGGGAAATATCTGACCCTCAAGGGCAAGAAAATCATGGCCGGGCAGATCTACGCCGAGTTCCAGATTCCGAAAAACCAGAGGCACAGCACGCCCATCGTGATGGTGCATGGCGCCATCCAGACCGGCACCAATTTCACCGGGACGCCGGACGGCCGCATGGGCTGGGCCGAATATTTCCTGCGCGCCGGTTATCCCGTCTATGTGATCGACCAGCCCGGCCGTGCGCGCGCCGGGTATGACGCGGACAGCGAAGGCGAGCAGGCCTTTCCCGATCTTGTCGCCACCGAGCAACGCTTCACCGCACCCGAGCGGACAAAGCTGTGGCCGCAGGCAAAGCTGCACACGCAATGGCCCGGAACGGGCGTCGCAGGCGATCCCATTTTCGATCAGTTCTATATGTCGCAAGTGCCGTTCGTGCGCACGCCGGAAAAAGCGCAAGCCATGACACGTGATGGACTCGTTGCGCTGCTGGAAAAAATCGGTCCCGCGGTGGTGATGACCCATTCGCAATCGGGCGCCATGGGCTGGCTGGTGGCCGACGCGCGCCCCGATCTGGTGCGCGCGCTGATCCAGGTCGAGCCGTCCGGACCGCCGGTGCATGATGTCGATATGGTTGGGGCACCCGATTATTTGCGCGATGGCGCGGCGGCGCGACCCTGGGGATTGTCCGCCATCCCGATGGGCTATGCTCCCCGTGTGGCTTCACCCGCCGAATTGTCCTTCGTCCAGCAGGAAAAAGCCGACGGTCCCGATCTCGCGCGCTGCTGGCTGCAGAAAGCGCCGGCGCGGTCGCTGCCCAATCTTGCCAAGATGCCGATGCTGATCGTGAACGGTGAAGCATCCTTCCACGCGCCGTTCGAGCATTGCACGGTCAAATACCTGGAACAGGCGGGCGTGCATCCCACCTGGATCGATCTCGGCAAAGCTGGCGTGCACGGCAATGGTCACATGATGATGCTGGAAAAGAACAATCTCGAAGTGGCCGCGGTGATCGAACATTGGCTGGCGAAATCGACCGCGCCGGAAACCGCGGCGCGGTAGGAAACGGCAAGCCACGTTAGCTTGGTTGCCGGTTGCGGGTCTTCCGCGGTTCGGGCGCGTGTTCGATGCGGGACACGAGTCTGTTCTTCGAATAAATCTCGACCGTGTGATGGGCGGCAAGCGCGACAGCGATCTCGATGGCCGCCAGATCATCGGCGCATTGACAATCCGTCTGCCCCATGACTTCACCGTCCCGAAATAGCAAAAAGCAATAGAGCGCCATGGCGGCCCTCCCCGTGTCGCCCGAAAATTCTCAGGTGAGACGCGCGGACCCTAGCTTACGCTCAGTCTCGGGCAAGCCGACTTCACAATTAAGAATGATACGTAATTCATTATACCGATGCGGTTCTGAATTCGCGACACCGGGCGCGCTTGCGTTCCGAAAACGCCTCACGAACCGGAACAAAACGCTATCTCGATGTACCAAAGCGGGAATCATGATCCTTGATATACAGCCGGCAGGCGTCGGCGAAATTTGCAACTGGCATGGATTGCGCAGCGCGCGCGTAAAAGACCTCTTCGGCTTCACCTTCAAAGACCGTGCGGTCGTCAACCAGGCGTGAGATCCCGCGCTCGAGAAGCGATGCAGCCAAATCGCTCAAGTCGCGTTGCTGCGTCTCGTCCTTGTCGCGCGCCGCTTTCGCGAGCGCCGCATTGACAGATGAAAAACACATCGCAAACATTTCCCAATAGGGCTTGCCGTTGACCGCATGTAGCGCATTGCCGGCATCGGGCGCGTCGAACGTGGCATCCGCAGCCCAGGCGGCGCCCGCAAACCCGCAGACCATCAGAACGGCGACGGAAAATAGTTTGATCCGCACGAATACGGCTCCAAGCAGGAGAGAAACCATGCCTGCGCAAAATCTGTGTGTCGAGACGGCGCCCCGGTGAAATCGCCACGCCCGCGGCGTAGGCTTTTTCGATGTGCGGAAAATTCACCCAAATGATGGGTTGGGGCGATTTGGTGACGCTCGCCGATCTGGTCGGCGCGTCGGACGGCGCCGCTGAGACGGTGACGCCCATGCGGTTTGCGACCGTCATCCGGCTGAACGCAGCCCGGACACGCGAAACTGCGCGCATGCGGTGGGGGTTGGCGCCGCCATCCGCCAGGGACCCGAACCGCTCTCCATTCATTCACGCCCGGGCGGAATCGGCCGACGAGCGGCCAACCTTTTCGGGCGCGTTCTTGAACCGTCGCGGGCTCGTGGTGGTGAGCACCTTCAACGAGGGTAAGGAAATCACCCCGTCCAAGACAGAACAGCACGTCATCACGCCCGACGACCGCAAACCGCTTGCGATCGCTGTGATCTGGGAGCGCTGGGGCGAGATCCATGGGACGGCGCTCGAAACCTTTGCCATGCTGACCGTGCCCGCCAATCGCCTGATCG
>DATLVC010000013.1:0-10618 GCA_035577685.1 Micropepsaceae bacterium
GGAATAGGTGCTGACGGCGCCGGGGAAGCGCTCGTTCTCGCTTTTCTCGCCCGCGATCACCGGCACGGCGAGCGTGGTCTCCGAAAAATCGCGATAGACCTCCAGCATGCGCAAGGTCTCGGCCATCGCATCCGATGCATCGGCGTGGGCGGTGTGGCCTTCCTGCCAGAGGAATTCCGACGTGCGCAGGAACAGCCGCGTGCGCATTTCCCAGCGCACGATGTTGGCCCATTGATTGATCAGCAGCGGCAGGTCGCGATGGCTTTTGATCCAGCGCGAAAAGGCGTCCCCGATGATGGTTTCGGAGGTCGGCCGCACCACCAGCGGTTCCTCCAATTTGGCCTCCGGATCGGGCTGCAATTTGCCATCGATCATCTTCAACCGGTGATGGGTGACGACCGCCATCTCCTTGGCGAATCCCTCCACATGCTGGGCCTCCTTGGCGATGAAGGAGAGCGGGATAAACAGGGGAAAATAGCAATTGTCGTGGCCGGTTTCCTTGATGCGGCGGTCGAGTTCCCGCTGGATCAGCTCCCAGACCCCATAGCCCCAGGGCTTGATGATCATGGAACCGCGCACCGGCGAGGTTTCGGCCATATCGGCCTCGCGCACGACGGCCTGGTACCAGTCCGGGAAGTTAGAACGCCCGTCCGTCATGCGGTGCGCGCTCAGGGCTCTTTGCATCTTACGGGCTCCAAATCGCCACATTGGTGTTATGAATAACGTTCCTAGGACTATCCCAAGCGATTCGCCACAAAAAGAGCCAACATGGCCCGATTGCGACCCTTTTCCGGCTTCGAATGGATGGTGGCCGCGCGCTATTTGCGCGCCAAGCGCCAGGAAAGTTTCATTTCCGTCATTTCGGGTTTTTCGCTGATCGGCATCGCGCTCGGCGTCGCCACGCTCATCATCGTGATGAGCGTGATGAACGGTTTCCGGGCGGAGCTTCTGGGCCGCATCCTGGGGCTGAACGGCCATCTGATCGTCCAAAGCATCAGCGGCAGCATCCCCGATTATGACTCGCTCGCCACGCGCATCCGCATGGTTCCCGGTGTGACCAACGCGACCCCGATCATCGAGGGCCAGGTGCTGGTGAACACGGAAGGCACGTCCTTCGGCGCACTGGTGCGCGGGCTGGAGAGCAAGGACCTGAAAAGTCTGACGACCGTGTCTTCCACCCTTTCACCCGGTGCGATGGATTCCTTCGACGAAGGGGATTCCGTCATTCTGGGCGCGCGGCTGGCCGAGAAGCTCGGCCTGGTGCCAGGCATGATGGTGACGCTGGTCGCCCCCAAAGGGGCGGTGACGCCGTTCGGTAACACGCCGCGGATCAAAACCTATCGCGTCGGTGGGACCTTCCGCATCGGTATGTCGGAATATGACCAGACCTTTATTTTCATGCCGCTGAAGGAGGCGCAGGCTTTTTTCGATCTCGGCAACAATGTGCAAGGGATCGAAGTGATGGTGACGCAGCCCGACACGGTGGCGGCGTGGCGTCTGCCTATCGCGCGTATCGTCGGCCCCCAAGCGCGGCTGATCGATTGGCAGCAGATGAATTCGAGCCTGTTCGGCGCGTTGACGGTCGAGCGCAATGTGATGTTCATGATCCTGACGCTGATCATTCTGGTGGCGGCGCTGAACATCATTTCCGGTCTCATCATGCTGGTGAAGGATAAGGGCGGCGACATCGCCATCCTGCGCACCATGGGGGCGAGCCAAGGGGCGGTGATGCGCGTGTTCTTCATTGCCGGGGCTTCCATCGGCACCATCGGCACGGTTTCGGGGGTGCTGATCGGCGTGCTTTTCTGCGCCAACATCGAAGGCATCCGGCAATTTCTGTCGCGCATCACGGGTACGACCTTGTTCGACCCGACGATTTATTTCCTCTCGCAGATGCCGGCGAAGATCGATCCCTATGATGTGATTTCCGTCGTCGCCATGGCATTGTCGCTGTCGTTCTTGGCGACGCTGTATCCGTCGTGGCGGGCGGCAAGGCTCGATCCGGTGGAAGCGCTCCGTTATGAATGAGCCTCAGCCGCCGCTTCGGCTGACCAACGTCACGCGCATCTACAAACAAGCAGAGCGCGAGCTCGTGGTCTTCCGCGATGTGTCGCTGGCGCTTGCGCCCGGGGAGATCGTGGCGCTGGTCGGTCAATCGGGCGCCGGGAAATCCTCGCTGCTGCATATTGCCGGGCTGCTCGAGGCACCGACCTCGGGGGAAGTTACCATCGAAGGCGAAGCGGCGAGCCAATTGCCGGAATGGCGCCGCACCGAGATCCGCCGCAACGCGCTCGGCTTCGTCTATCAGTTCCATCATCTGCTGCCCGAATTCACCGCCGAGGAAAATGTCGCCATGCCGCGGCGTATCGCGGGGGCGAGCCGTGCGGACGCCGCCGTGGAAGCGAAGCGGCTGCTGACGCTGGTCGGATTGGCCGAGCGAATGGATCACCGGCCGGCGCAGCTCTCCGGCGGCGAACAGCAACGCGTCGCCATGGCGCGCGCGCTCGCCAACCACCCCCGCGTGTTGCTGGCCGACGAGCCCACCGGCAATCTCGACCCGCGCACCGCCGATGGGGTGTTCGACATGCTGATCGGGCTGGTGCGCTCCGAAGGGCTGGCCGCCCTGATCGCAACCCACAATCACGATCTGTCCGCCAAAATGGACCGCACGCTGATGCTGGATAAGGGCGTGCTGGTCGAACGCTCCCGCACGCAGTTCTAGTTTTGTTCTTTACAACGAAATGAGAACGGAATAAGAACAACACCTCAACGGCGGGAGGCGACGATGGCTCTGTGGTTTCAGGAAGCGGTGGCGGCGGCGGGCATGCTGGTTTTCGTGGCGTCGGTCTTGGTGCTAGCGATAGCGGGGCAGGCGCTGCTGGCCTGACGGGCTGAGCGTCGCGCTCAATGCACCGGAATTGTACCTCAAATGCACCGCAATTCGCTCCCAAAACGCGGGTTGTTTTCCCCAAATTCCCAGGAAAACCACGGAAATTTTGCGTACCTTCCGGAAGAACCGGGGGGGGGGAGGGGGCCAAACGCATCTCCTGTGGAGGATTCGCGCAAACCGGGTGCGGGGATGTCCAGGGTCGCCGATACTTACTGCGAGTCGGCATTCGGGTGATGCATGGGCGTTGAGAATCCCAAGGCCAAATACGGCCACGCCAATTTCGTGCATTTGCGCGTGCGTAGCATCTATTCGCTGCTCGAGGGCGCGGTGCAGCCGAAAGAGCTGGCCAAGCTTGCCCGCGAGATGCACATGCCCGCGGCGGCCGTCACCGACACCAACAATCTCTTCGGCGTTTATGAGATCGCCGATACGCTGGCGAAAGACGGCATTCAGCCTATCGTAGGCGTCACGCTGTCGGTGGATCTCGATCCCCCGGTGCCGGCCCATCAGAACCAGCAGGTCCGGCAGTCCTATCCGTCCGTAGCCCTGCTTGTGAAAGACGCGGACGGTTACATCCAGCTCTCGAAACTGCTCTCCAGCGCCTATTTGGAGGTTGAGCCCGGCGAGCTTCCCCACGCCAATGCGGAGCGTTTGGCCCGACATGCGGCGGGGCTGATCCTTCTCACCGGCGGACCTAACGGCCCCGTCAACCGGCTTCTCGCGGAAGGCCAGCCGCAAGCCGCCGAAGCCGTCTTGGATCGGCTCGCGGCAGCCTTTGGCGACCGGCTCTATGTCGAGCTGCAGCGGCACGGGCTGCCGAACGAGGCCGCGGTCGAAGAGAAACTGATCGACTTCGCTTATGCCAAGAACCTGCCCATCGTCGCCACCAATGACGTACATTTCGGCCGCGAGGACATGTACGCCGCGCATGACGCGCTGTTCTGCATCGCTGACGGCACGTTTCTGGACGTGGAGGACCGCCGGCGCCTAACGCCGGAACACCGGTTCAAAAGCGCGGATGAAATGGCGGCGCTGTTTTCCGATCTTCCGGAAGCCATCGCGAACACGCTGGAGATTGCGCGCCGCTGCGCCTTCCGGCCCAAACGGCGCGCGCCCATTCTGCCGCAATTCGTGCCGGAATCGGGCCTTCCTCCCGCAGACGAAATGCGCGCCCAAGCCGTCGCCGGTCTGAAGCGGCGCCTCGCCGAACACGGTCACTTCGCCGATGAGAAAGTTTATTGGGACCGTCTGGAATTCGAACTCAAAGTTATTATCGGCATGGGATTTCCCGGCTATTTCCTGATTGTTTCCGATTTCATGAAATGGACCCGCGCCAATGGAATTCCCGTGGGCGTGCGCGGCTCCGGTGCGACCTCGCTGGTCGCCTGGGCGCTGGATATCACCAATCTCGATCCCATCCGTTTCGGGCTGGTGTTTGAACGCTTCCTCAATCCCGAACGCATCTCGATGCCGGATTTCGACATCGATTTCTGTCAGGAGCGCCGCGATGAAGTGGTGCGCTATGTCCAGCAGAAATACGGCCGCGACCGGGTGGGGCAGATCATTGCGCTGGGTTCGCTGCAGGCGCGTGCGGCCGTGCGCGATGTCGGGCGCGTGATGCAGATGCCGTTCGGACTGATCGACCGGCTGGCCAAGCTCATTCCCAATCCGCCGGGCAAGCATGTGACGCTCGCCGATGCGATCCTGAGCGAACCGCGTCTCAGCCAGGCCGCCGAACAGGAAGAGCAGGTGCGCAATCTTTTTGCCACCGTCGAAAAGATCGAAGGCTTTTATCGCCACGCGTCGACGCATCCCGCGGGCGTCGTGATCGGCGACCGGCCGCTCGATGAAATCGTGCCGCTCTATCGCGACCCGCGCTCCGAAATGCCGGTGACACAATTCGATTATGAGGATGCGGAAAAAGCCGGCCTCGTCAAATTCGACTTCCTCGGTCTCAAGACCCTCACGGTCATCGCGAAGACCGAGGAATTACTGAAGGCGCGCGGCATCGTGCTCGACACGCAGCGTATCGATTTCGGCGACAAGCCCACCTTCGAGATGCTCTCACGCGGGGAATGCGTCGGTGTGTTTCAGCTGGAAAGCCAGGGCATGCGCGATCTGATCAAGAAGCTCAGGCCCGACCACATCAACGATCTTGTCGCCTTGGTGGCGCTCTACCGGCCGGGACCGATGGATTCGATCCCCAAATACATTGCCTGCAAACATGGCCGCGAAAAACCCGACTATTTGCATCCGAGCCTGGAGCCGATCCTGTCCGAAACTTTCGGCGTGATGACCTACCAGGAAGACGTGATGCGGATCGCGCGCGAGCTTGCCGGCTACACCATGGGTGAGGCCGATCTTTTGCGCCGGGCGATGGGCAAGAAGATACCCGCCGAAATGGCGCAGCACCGCGAAAAATTCATCAGCGGCGGCAAGGAGCGCGGGATTTCCGCGAGCGTCGCCGAGCAGATATTCGAACAGGCTGCCAAATTCGCCGGCTACGGCTTCAACAAAGGCCACGCCGCCGCCTATGCCCAGGTTGCGTATCAGACGGCCTATTTGAAGGCGAATTACCCGGTCGAATTTCTCGCCGCCTCGATGACGCTCGATACCGGCAACACCGACCGGCTCAATATTTTCCGCCAGGAAGCCGCGCGCCTCGGCATCGAAGTGCGCGCGCCGGATATCAATCGGTCTGCCGCTTTTTTCGCCTGCGATGCGGGGACGAGTGCCGCCGAACGCGATGGTGGCGGCACCATCTTTTATGCGCTCGCTGCGGTGAAGAATGTCGGCCGTCAGGCGATGGACCATGTGGTCGCCATGCGCGAAGCCGAAGGTCCGTTCCGCTCGATCGCGGATTTTGCGCGGCGTATCGATCCCCGGCTGATCAACAAGCGCGCCTTTGAAAGCCTGGTGAAGGCGGGCGCGTTCGACGGCCTCCATAAGAACCGCCGCCAATTGGTGCAATCGGCGGATATCATCCTGGGCGATGCCGCGCGCAATATGCGCGACCGCGATGTCGGACAATCGAGCCTATTCGGCGCCGCCGAAACGCAGCGCGAAACGCTGCCGCTTGTGGCGGGCGACGACTGGCCGGTGCATGAGCGCTTAGCGGAAGAATTCTCGGCCATCGGTTTTTATCTCTCTGGCCATCCGTTGGATTCCTATGCCCAATCGTTGAAGCGGCTGGGCGTCATCCGTTATGCCGATCTCTTGGCTGATGCGCGCCGTTCCGCGGTGAAGGCTATGCTGGCCGGCACCGTGATCCGCCGCCAGGAGCGCCGCGGCAAAAACGGCGATCCCTTTGCCTTCATCGGTCTTTCCGATCCGAGCGGCATGTTTGAAGTGATGGTGTTCTCCGAAGCGCTCGCCAGTGCGCGCCCGTTTCTGGACGTCGGCCGCGCGATCCTGTTGCGCGTCGTAGGCGATTGGATTGACGACGAATTGAAGCTGCGCGCGATATCGGTCGAAGACCTCGATGCGGCGGCCGCGCAAGCCGGCGAGGGCCTGAAGATACGTCTCAGCGATCCCGCGCCAATTCCTGCGATTGCACGCGAGTTGAAGACCGCGGGAAAGGGGCTGATCACCCTGATCGTTCCTGGCGCATCCGAAAATCAGGACGTGGAGATCGCGCTGCCCAAACGCGTGGCCGTCAATCCGCAGCTCAAATCCACCCTCGCATCGCTTTCCGGCGTCGTTGAAATCGAGACGGTCTGATGACCCGGCTTTGGCTATGGGTCGGAACTGGGTTGGACCTCGTTCTGCTCGGGCTTGCCTTTTACATGGCGATCGTGACGGTCGATGTGGTCGGGCGAAGTGATCGCTCGCCCTTGGCTATTGCGGTGGCCGGGCTGTTCCTCGCGTTGCCGGTCCTTTGCATCCTCGCGCTTTTCGCCGCTTGGCGGGCGCAAAAACGGCGGCGTCCGCCAAGCCGGATCGTGGCCATGTTCGCCGCGCCCTGGATCTATGCCGCGTTTCTGATGGCGTTTCTCAATTACGGCTAACGTCAGAAGCGGAACGTGTGGCCGAGGCGGATGGAAAGCTGACTGGTACCGGTTTTGAACGTCGTGCCCGGGATCAGTGCGCTCTGCCCGAAGGCCACGAATATTTCGTTGCCGGGCTCGTATTCCCAGCCATAACGCGCAGAGAACCCGACTCCACGGCTGATGTTGTCGAACTGCGCTTGTAGCGACAATTGCATGTCGGGAATGAAATTGACGACGGAATCGAGCGACAGGATATGGACGCCGACATAGCCACCGGGCTGACTGATATAGGTCGCCTCCCATGTCGGCACGAATTCGAAATACGCACTCGGGCGATAGGCAATCTGCAATTTGCTGTAGACAGACCTGCCGCCATAGAAGCTGCAGCAGGTGATTTCCCAATCCAACCGCAATGGGCGGCCGTCGAAGCTCCGAATCCTGACGTCGAGATTCGTCCAATCGTAACGGCCCGCAGGAATGAGTACGTTGCGCGGAAGGAAAAACTGTGCCGGCACATTCTCGAAACTGTTGACCGCTTTGAGTGTGATTTCGTCGCCGAGATTGGAGGCGGCGCGAACATAAATGTCATTCTCCCGCGATTCGAGTCGATTGCCCAAATCGGTCACGAATTCATAGTCGGTGCCGACTTCCGCCTGGTTTAGGAACATGTTGCGATAGCGGGTCAGATTAAAGATCGTTCCAAGATGTTGCTTGATATCGGTTCGGTTTATGAAACCGAGTGCGGGCAGGAAATTCTTTCCGATTTGCTTGAAGATAAAATCGCCGCCCCACGGCTCATTGGGAAAATTGAACGACAGGGCCGCCGACTCGTCGTCGCCCGCGGCGCTAGAAAAGCTCCTTTGGTAGAAACCGTCCGATTGCAGAATGTAGCGGCCCAGAAAAGCGGAATTCAAATACTGAAAGTCAACGCCGGCGACGCTGTTCTGCGTGACGCCGGTTGGGTCGCCATTGGTGAAGATGAAACCGATCTTGGATTCCGCGAGAATGGGATGTGTCATGCGTACGACCGATAGAACCTGTCCCGGGGATGCCGGCGTGCGGTCGGTGAGAACGCTCAGCGCACCGATGTCGAAACCGCCATACTGGCCCGACAACTTGTCTCCAGCGACGAGGCTGACCGGGGTGCCGCTCACGAGCCCGATATTCCGCGAGAAGAACGGGCGCCCATTGTTGTTGGCGCGATCGTTCGAATTGCGATTGAAATTGCGTCCACCGAACTCGAATGCCGAAATATCTTGCAGGAAAAACGCCCGTGATTCCGGCGTAAAGAGCGAGAAGCGCGTGGTATTGACCTGTCGCGCATCGAGCGGCGCATCGGAAAAATCCGGATTGATGGTCAGGGTATTCGTGAGGGCCGGGGTTAGTTTGTAAAAAGCGTTTCCGCCCAGCGTGAAGCTAATGCCGGCTCCGTTTTTTTCCGCCTGCCAATCATGCTTCGCTCGCAAGGCGCCGTAGACCTGGACGTCGAGGCCGAGTCCGCGGTTGATATTGCTGATGCCAGTCAAGTCGCCATTCTGGCTGAGGTCGGTGAATTGCAGCGTCGGGCTCCAGCCGGACCAATAGAGCCGTTCGTTCTTGTGACGGATGCGCCGTGAAAAATCGAAACCCCACGTCGTCTGATTTGGATCATAGGAAAGACTTCGGAACGGCACGGCGATTTCGGCGATCCAGCCGTCCGGGACGCGGCGAACTTTTGCCTCCCAGATAGCGTTCCATTCGGTAAGTTCCTGAGTGTTGTTGAGTTCGAGTTCGTCGGTGCGTCCGCCCGACGCACCGACTTCGAAGCTATAGGCGTTGCGTCGGCTTTGCTGGGGATCGATCTGAATGACGATGGAGTCGGCGGTGAAAAGTGGGCCGTCGCGCTGCATTGAGCGGGCGATGATTGCATCCGGTTCGCTGTCGTAATTGTAGACGCCAAAATAGAGATTGTTCTCGTCATACATGATGTACAGAACCGTGCGCTCCGTCGGCGCAGCACCGGGATTCGGTTGCTTCTGCGTAAACTTGTCGATCACCGCAGCCTTGGCCCAGGCGGCATCCGATAGATCGCCGTCGATCATCGGGGCTTCGGATGAATCGATACGAACCGCTGAAATAGAAGGCCGGACGAAGGCGGGGCCGGTCGCCGGCTGCTGGGTGGCGGCCAAGCCAGGCGAGCAACAACATAGCATCGCAGCCAGCGCAGCCTTGGTGCGCTTCCGAGATAGCCGACGCACATTTCCCCCCGGGGGACGAGTTTTCTCGCCCGATTCTTTCCCTATGGGGGGACTATGACGAATTGTTCACAATCGGCATAATGCGTTGTTGAGCATAAGTTCGAGGGGGCAGATACGTTCGGCTAGCCAGTAAACGGGCTCATCCCGCCGCCACCCCGAGCGCTTGCGCGGGGCCTGAGAACTACCTATAAGCCCGGCCATCCCGCACGCGGGGCCGGGCTTCCAGCCGATCATGGATGGCCGCCCATCCGGTGTTTCTAGGACCATAATCCTAGAAATCACCCCCGCGTTAGGCTGAACCGGAAAAAACAGGAGTTCTTATGGCACTGCCAGATTTTACGTTGCGCCAGCTTTTGGAAGCAGGCGCCCATTTCGGTCATCGCACCCAGCGCTGGAACCCCAAAATGGGGTCCTACATTTTCGGCGTTCGCAACGACATCCACATCATGGATCTGACCCAGACCGTGCCCTTGTTGCATCAGGCGCTGGTCACGATGCGCGATGTGGTGGCCGGGGGCGGGCGCGTGCTGTTCGTCGGCACTAAGCGGCAGGCTTCGGAGCCGGTGGCCGCCGCGGCCAAGCGCTGCGCCCAATATTTCGTCAACCATCGCTGGCTCGGCGGCACGTTGACCAATTGGCAGACCATCTCGCATTCGATCAAGCGGCTACGGAACGTGGAAGAAACGCTGAATTCGGCGCACACGTCCGGCCTTACCAAGAAAGAGCTGCTGCAGATCATGCGCGAGCGCGACAAGCTCGAACGCTCGCTGGGCGGCATCAAGGACATGGGCGGGCTGCCCAGCATGCTGTTCGTGATCGACACCAACAAGGAATCGATCGCGGTTGCCGAAGCCCGCAAACTCGACATTCCGGTGGCGGCGATTCTGGATTCCAATTCCGACCCCGCCGGCATCGCCTATCCCATTCCGGGCAATGACGATGCCTCGCGGGCGATTGCGCTCTATTGCGATCTTGCCGCGCGCGCTGTGATCGACGGGCTCTCGGCAGGTCAGGTTGCCTCCGGCGAGGATATCGGCGAATCCGAGCATGTGATCGAAGATTTGACTCCGCGCGTCACCCCGCCGGCCGAGGTCGAAGCCAGTCCTCTGGGCTGATCTTCTGCACCTCGACAAGCCAATCAGGGGGGCAAAAGGAAAACTCCAATGACGAATATCTCCGCCGGAATGGTGAAGGACCTGCGCGACAAAACGGGCGCAGGCATGATGGATTGCAAGGTGGCGCTGGCCGAGACCAAAGGCGACATCGAAAGTGCGGTCGATTGGCTGCGCAAGAAAGGTCTCGCCAAGGCCGCGAAGAAGGCCGGCCGCATCGCCGCGGACGGGCTGATCGGCATCGCCGCGAAGGACGGCCGCGGAGCCATTGTCGAGGTCAATTCCGAAACCGATTTCGTGGCGCGCGGCGGCGAGTTCCAGAATTTCGTCCGCAAGGCTGCACAGCAGGCTTTGACGGCGGAAGGCAATCTCGAGCGGCTGCTGGGATCG
>DATLVC010000014.1:0-8828 GCA_035577685.1 Micropepsaceae bacterium
CTCCTGCGGCTGATAGCAGACGTCCAGTTCGACACGATCTATCACGAGCATTTCTTCTATTTTTCGCTAGCCGCTATTGAACGCGTCTTCACAAAGCACGGGCTGAAAGTGTTCGACGTCGAACAGCTTCCCACCCATGGCGGCTCGCTGCGCGTGTTTGCCGAACGCGCAGACAGCAAAACCCCGCGCCCGGCATCGGCAAGACTGCATGCGCTGCGCGCGTTGGAACGCGATGCGGGCGTGCAGCGCTCCGATTATTATGATGGCTTCACGCGGCGTGTAACGGCGACCATCGCATCGGTGCGGAATTTCCTCAAAGCCGCCCGTGCCGCCGGAAAGACCGTAGTGGCGTACGGCGCCGCCGCCAAAGGCAACACGCTGCTCAACGCGTGCGGCGCGAGCGATACCGATATCGCCTATGCCGTCGACCGCAATCCGCACAAGCAGGGCCTGCTCCTTCCGGGCACGCATCTGCCGGTCTACGCTCCGGAGAGAATCGCCGAGACGCGGCCCGACTACGTTCTGATCCTTCCGTGGAATTTGAAGGAGGAGATCGTGCAGCAGAACAAATTTATCGGGTCCTGGGGCGGCCAATTTGCGGTTCCAGTTCCCGAACTTCAGGTGCTCGCGGCGTGAAGCTGACGCCCACCGGGGTTGCGGGCGCGTTCGCGATCGAGATCGAACCCCTTCGCGATGAGCGTGGCTATTTCGCCCGTCTCTATTGTTTTGAGACCCTGCGCAAGAGCGGCGCGCAATTCGGTACGATCCGTCAGACCAGTATTTCCTTCAATGCAACACGCGGCACGTTGCGCGGACTTCATTTCCAGGCCGAGCCGGCGCAGGAGGGAAAGATCGTCCGTGCCTCGCGAGGACGCATCTTTGACTGCATTGTCGATCTACGCCGTGACTCGCCCACGCATCGGCAATGGTTCGGCATCGAATTGGACGCAGCGGCGCAGAACGCGCTTCTGATACCTCCGGGTTGCGCTCATGGATTTCTCACGCTCGAAGACGATTGTGCCGTCGAATATATGATGGACGCCGATTACGTGCCGCAGCTCGCGCGCGGCTGCCGCTGGAACGATCCGGCATTCGGCATCGCGTGGCCGGCGGCGCCCGTCTCCATGAGTGAGCGCGACAGGACATGGCCGGACTACGCGCCATGAGCAATAGCGGGCGCGCGGTTCTTCTCACCGGCGCTTCCGGATTTATCGGAACCCCGACCTTGGCGGCCCTGCGCGCCGCCGGATTTCGCGTCCACGCGGTCGCGCGGCAGCCACAGGCCGAAACGTCAGATGGCGTCACCTGGCACGCGGCAAATCTGTTGACTCCCGACGCGCGCCGTCACCTGATGGAGACGATACGCCCGACTCATCTGCTGCATCTGGCCTGGTATGTCGAGCATGGGAAATTCTGGACCGCACCGGAAAACGAGGTTTGGGTCGCGGCCAGTCTCGATCTTCTGAATCTGTTCGCGGCCCATGGCGGGCAGCGCGCGGTTCTGACCGGCTCTTGCGCGGAATATGATTGGACGCGTGGCAACGGCAGGCCCTTTCGCGAAACCGATCTATGCACTCCCGCAACCCCTTATGGCCGGGCGAAGCTTTCGCTGATGGAACAGGCAAGCGCGCTTGCGGCACGCACCGGATTCGCGTTCGCCTGGGCGCGGTTCTTTCTGATGTTTGGCTTCGGCGAGGATCCGCGCCGGCTGATCCCGTCCATGATCCGCGGCCTCATTGGGAACCAGGAAGTGGCACTGAGTTCGGGCCGGCAGATTCGCGATTTCACCGATACGCGCGACATTGGGGCGGCACTTGCCGCGCTGCTTGACGCCGACACCGTAACCGGCGCGGTGAACGTCGCATCAGGCCAGGCCGTGACTCTGCGTGCAGTCGGCGCGATGCTCGCCGAGATTTCTGGCAAGCCGGAGAGCCTGCTCCAATTCGGCAAGCTCGCCGACCGCGAAGGCGAGCCGCCTTCGCTCGTGGCCGACGTCGCGCGACTTGCCGGTGAGGCCGGCTTCAAACCCGTCGCCACGCTGGAACAACGGCTCGCCCAATGCCTCGATTGGCATCGAGCGGCCCTGCACCAGCCGTAAGACGCGGCGGCTTTATTCTTTGTCGGCTTTGGCGGGAACTTGCCGGCGCTTGACGACGCCGCGGGATTCCAAATTCGCAACCGCATTGTGAAGCGCCGCATAGAGCTCCATGGCAGCTTCCAGCGGTACCACGACGCGGGCGCATACAAACCGGGCCGCCCCCGGCGCCTGGCGCACGGGACGGCGCGCTGCGAAGGTCAGGTGAAAATTCGG
This sequence comes from Micropepsaceae bacterium, assembly GCA_035577685.1. Lineage (GTDB taxonomy): Bacteria > Pseudomonadota > Alphaproteobacteria > Micropepsales > Micropepsaceae > CAIYRG01. The sequence continues at coordinate 2,312 of DATLVC010000014.1, forward strand.
CCCGACGCCATAAAGGCCCAGGAAATCGTCCGCGAAGGTTTCCTTTACCGAAGCATCGTCCACCACCGGCGGCTTCTGGTTGGTCTTCTCGATCTTTTCGGTTTTTTCCGGTTTCGACGCCATGATCATGCCCCTCTTTTTTTAAAGCGCCGGACTGTCATCCAAATTGCCCGTGTCGCGCAAGTCATCGCAGGTCGAAATTGAATCTTCTGATTAACACGGTAACTTTTTCGCGTTTGACCTCGTACAGCGCTTCATAGCTGCCGCGCGGCCAGCTTGCGATGGTGCGCTTTTTCCCGATGTAAAGAAGCGATTGCGCCTTATTGCTGTCCAGCGGCGGCCTCTCGCTGCGTGCCAGGATGCCTTCCGGTCCCCGCACGGTCATGATCTGGACGTCCCCTTCCTTCAATCCGATCGGGCGGACATAGGCGATCATGTTGGGACTATCGTCGGCGGGAGCCGCTGACGCCGCCCGCCCCGATTCCACATCGTCCATGGTGATGGGCGCGCCCGCGAATCCAGCATTGACCACGTCGGGCGAATGATAGGCGAGGGCCATCGCCGCCGACTTCGACCAGAGCGGCTCGCCGCCGCCACAGGCGCCCGCTTTGGAGTCGGGCGCGAAGGGATCAATCTTCTCCTTGTTGTAGCGCACGGAAAGATGCAGATGCGGAAACTCCGCTTCGCCCGACATGCCGACCTGTCCCAATACCGTACCAGCGCCAACGGACTGTCCTGATTTAACCCGCACCGAACCTTTGGCCATGTGACAGTATTGCGTCTCCCACCCGCCGGTATGGGCGATCACGACGCCATTACCGCATTCGCGCCCTTTGACGCTGGCGAGCCCCGCGATACGCACATTGACGTCCTCCATACCGTCACGCACACCCCGCACCACGCCCGCCGCCGCGGCCAGCACATCCACGCCCTTTTGCTGTTCGGCCATGGTGGGCACGCGCAAATCCGTTCCGTCATGGCCTTCATAGGTCATCGGACCGCAGCGATAATCTTTGGCGCCGGGCCCGGGATCGTGATCGAAATATTGCTGGATGAAGCAGTTCTCGCCGACCCGGCAGGCGAGCGGAAGCTCAAGCGCGATGGGACGTTCGGGCTGCGCCGGCGATGCCACCGCCGAACCCAGAAAAATCGGCACGGCGATCTTAAGCATTCCCCTGAACTTCACCGGCGCCCTCACAAGATCGGCATGACTTTCGCTGGAGTAGCCCTTATTAGACAATCCAGGTTGTGGGACCAAAGGTTAACATTCTCGAGGGGATTGGCGCATTCTACGGGAATGCCTCGTCGGCCTTGTGTCTTTGAATGCGGGCAGCGCCATGTTGGGGGACTTAAATCCATGAGCCGTTTGCGTGATCTTTTGCTTGCCTCGGTGCTTGTGCCGATCGTTTTCTCTTATCCCCTTCCGGCCGAAGCCCTGTCGTTGAAGGAAGCGCTGGCCACCGCCTACGCGACCAATCCCCAAATCGAGGCGGCCCGGGCAAATTTGCGCGCAACCGACGAGGAAGTCGCCAAGGCGAATGCCGGCTGGCGTCCCAGCCTCAGCGTGAATGGCACGGAAGGCTACCAGGACATCACCACCGACCAGCCCGCCCATTCGAATGTGGACCGCAACGAGCTGACCGGCACCGCGACACTTACCGAACCGCTCTTTCGCGGCGGCCGAACAGTGGCGGAGATCCGTCATGCCAAAGCGTTGGTGCGTGCAGCCCAGGCGCAGCTCACCAATGCGGAGCAGACCGTCCTCCTCGATGCGGTGACGGCCTACATGGACGTGGTCCGCGATACCGGCACGCTCGAATACCGGCGCAGCAACGTCCAGGTCCTGCAAGATCAGCTGAATGCGAGCAACACGCAGCTGGCTGCGGGCGCCATCACCCAGACCGACGTGCAACAAACCGAAGCACGGCTTGCCGTTGCCCGTGCCGGCCTCTCGGTTGCCGAAGGACAACTCGCCACCAGCCGGGCGCGGTTCGAGCGTGCGATCGGCCGGCCCGCCGAGATGCTGGAGACGACGCCGTCTCTGCCCTCCCTGCCCGGCACGCTGGAGGAAGCCGTCAATCGTGCGGTCATCAACGCGCCCGCGCTGATCGCGGCGCAGGAGAATTCCCGTGCCGCGGATTACGCCGTCGATGCCGCCACCAGCTCGCTGCTGCCGCAGGTATCGTTACAGCTGCAATATCAATACGCAAAGAACTCGACCATCCTTGGCCAGTTGGTGAACCCCGGCGTCACCCAGCGCGCGGCGTCAGCCTTTGTGCAGGTGACGGTGCCGCTCTATCAGGGTGGCGCGGAATATGCCGGCGTTCGGCAAGCCAAGGAGCAACGCAGCCAATCGCTCGCCAATATTGCCGATGTCGATCGCCAGGTCCGGGAAAGCACGCAGACCGCCTGGGGTACGTTCAACGCGGCGCAGGCCTCCATCGCGTCCAACGAAATGGCGGTCGTCGCCAATCAGGGCGCGGTGATGGGCGTCATTCAGGAGCAGCGCGCCGGGGAGCGTTCCATCCTCGATATTCTGAACGCGCAGCAAGAATTGCTTTCGGGCCAGATCGGCCTGGTCAACGCCCAGCATGACGCGACCGTAGCCGCCTACCAATTGCTGGCTGCCAGCGGACAGCTCACCGCCCGTGCCATGGCGTTGGACGTCAAGCTTTACGACCCACAAAACCATTATAACAGCGACGCTTCGGCCTGGATCGGCCTCGGGCCATAAAACGCGTGGGCGGGGACGCAAGATTGAATTAAGTATTAATCGGTATACCGCATGTTAATCGGCCATGATTATCAGTCGGTCATCATTGGCCGATAAATCGGAAGCCTGATCAATTCGGTCCGACGCGTTGACCAGGCAAAGACGCAATAATATGAGTTTTTTGCGCGAGCGGAGGCGAGTTTGGCTGGCTTTGGGAATCTGGGGCGTCCAGCAGCGAGGCCCGACCCGGTAAGGGAAGCCTTCGCTGCCAACGCGCGGCTGCTGTCTTCCATTTTCGGCTTCAGTGCCGCGATGAGCCTGCTCACGCTCACCACCTCCTTTTACATGCTGGAAGTTTACGACCGCGTTCTGACCAGCCGCAGCCAGGAAACCCTGATCCTTCTGACCGCAATCGCCGTGGGCGCCCTGGCGATCATGGGCATGCTGGATTCTTTGCGGCTGCGGATCCTGACGCGGATCGGCATGCGGATCGGCGATGCCCTTGCCGCGCGCACGTTACGCGCGATGGTCGCTGTCAATTCGCAGACCGGCAGCATGTCCGCGCGTTCGGGCCTGCGCGATATCGACACCATCCGCAATTTCGTGGGCAGCCAGAGTTTCGCAACCCTGATCGACATGCCGTTCGCGATCGTTTTGATGGTGGTGCTGTATTTCCTGCACCCCTTCTATCTTCTGATCGTGCTCGGCGGCGGCGCGATCCTGGTCGGGCTGACCGTTCTCAACAACCGGGTGTCGGGCCGGATCACCGCGGATTCGATCGGCCAATCCATGCGGGCGCATAATTTCGCTGAAGACGGGCTTCGCAATGCCGATGTGCTGGAAGGCATGGGCATGTCGTCCACCTTCGTCGACCGCTGGCGCAGGCAATGGGTCGGCGCCATGCGGACGAATTCTCGCGCATCGGACCGTGAGGCGCGCATTTCGGCGACCTCCAAAGCAGTGCGCCTTCTTATCCAGGTCGCGCTCATGGCAACGGGGGCAATCCTGATCCTGGATTTCAAGGCAACCGGTGGCGTGATGCTGGGCGCGACCATCATCGGCTCGCGCGCGCTTCAGCCGATCGAGCAGGCGATCGGCATGTGGAAGAATATCATCGCCGTTCGGCTCGCCCGTGTGCGACTCTCCGAACTCCTGCTCAACGCGCCCAAACGCGAAGAAGGCATGGCGCTGCCTGCGCCCACCGGCCAAATCCAGGCCAACAGCGTCCATTACGTCCCCCAGGGCGCGCGCAAACCGATCCTCACCAATATCAATTTCGAATTGGCCGCCGGCGAAGCGATGGGGGTCATTGGCCCGTCGGCTTCGGGCAAATCGACGCTCGCCCGGCTTCTGGTCGGCGCCTGGCCGCCATCGGCCGGCGTGGTCCGTCTGGACGGAGCGAACATCTATGCCTGGCCGCGCAAGGAGCTGTCGCATTACATCGGTTATCTGCCGCAGGACGTGGAGCTCTTCACCGGCACGATACGCGACAACATTGCGCGCATGGGTGATGGCGACCCCGCGGCGGTCGTCCGCGCAGCCGAGCTTGCCCATGCGCATCAGATGATCCTTGCCCTTCCCAAGGGCTACGACACCGAAATCGGCGAGAATGGCTATCGCCTGTCGGCGGGCCAAAGCCAGCGCGTCGGTCTGGCGCGCGCGCTTTTCGGCGACCCGAGACTGGTGGTTCTGGACGAGCCCAATTCCAACCTCGACGGGCCCGGCGAAGAGGCGCTCATTCAAACGATCGCCTCGCTGAAGGCGCTGAACGTCACCGTCATCGTCATCGCCCACCGGCCGAGCGTCCTCGCCGATATGGACAAGATGCTCGTGCTTCAGGCCAACGGCACGGTGGCGGCTTTCGGCAGCAAAGCCGAAGTCCTGGCGCAATATTCCCGGGCGCCCACAGCGCGTCCGCAAGGCCCCAATGTGGTGCCCTTGGCGACGGCTCACGGGAGCGCGGTAGAACCCACGGGGAGTGCAGGCTCGTGAGCAATGAACCGATGAACCCGCAGGACGGACCCACGAACGGCGGAGCAACACCGCCGTCCGGAAATGTGCCGATGGACGCCGGCGACAAGACGCGGCAAATGCCGGCGTCGAAGCCGAGCATGGGTGGCGCGTTACAGGAATATACCGGGCGCGTTGACGAGGATTCGGAAACGGCCTTCATGAATCCGCGCCGCCTGATCGGTAAGGGCGCGGCCGTTATTCTTGTTTTCGTGGTCGGGTTCTTCGGATGGGCCTCGTTCGCGCCGCTCGAGAGCTCGGTAAGCGCGCCGGGCGTCATTGTCGTGGAGAGCCACCGCAAGACCATTCAGCATCTGGAGGGCGGCATCGTCAAAGAGGTGCTCGTCACCGAAGGCCAGTTGGTGTCGGCCGGCCAGCCTTTGCTGCGACTCGAGGAAACACAGGCCGAAAGCAATTTCAGCCTGCTTCGCGACGAGGCCAACGGCCTCCTGGCGCAGGAAGCGCGCCTGATTGCCGAACGCGACGGCGCGGCGAAAATTGAATTTCCGCCCGATTTGCTTACCAAACGGAACGATCCGAACGTCGCCCAAATCCTGGCAGGCGAAGAAAACACCTTTGTCACCCGCAAGAACGCCTTGGCCAAGCAGATCGCCATTCTCAGCCAGCGCAATGACGAGAACAAAAGCCAGATCGCCGGCCTTCGCAGCCAGCAGGATGCCGTGACCAAGCAGGGCGCGCTGATCGACCAGGAAGCAAGCGGTGTCGAGGATCTGTACAAGCAGGGCCTCTCGACGCTGCCCCGCGTGCTCGCGCTTCGCCGGCAGGCCGCCGATCTGACCGGTCAGGGCGGGCAGATCACAGAACACATGGCGGAGATCGAGCTCAATTCGGAAGAAAACAATTTGCAGATGACCAATCTGCGCAATCAGCAGCTCGCCAGCGTCGCCAACGACCTGCGCGACGTGGAAACGAAAAAATACGATGTGTTAGCCCGCCTGAACGCCGCGAAAGACGTCATGACGCGGCTCGACCTTGTGGCTCCCGTCTCGGGCAAGATTGTCAGCCTCGCGGTCCACACCAAAGGCGCGGTGATCAAACCCGGCGACACGGTGATGGAAATCGTGCCGGCGGAAGATGCCCTCGAGATCGAGGCGCATATGCGCCCGGACGACGCAGACACCATTGTGAGCGGCATGACCGCGCATGTCAGCTTCAATTCCTACAAGCAGCGCCGTCTGCCCCAGCTGACCGGAAAGGTCGATACCGTTTCCGCCGACCGGCTGGTGGACCAGCGCACGGGCCAGCCTTATTTCAATGTCACCGTCACCGTGGACCGCGATGCGCTGAAGGATTATTCGGCGGTGCGTCTGGTGCCCGGCCTTCCGGCGGATGTCGCGATCGCGACCGGCACGCGCACGCTGATGGATTATTTCCTGGCGCCGGTTCTGGATGTCATCGAGAAAGGCATGCGGGAGCGGTAGACCGATCCGCGCTTTTTGATCCGGACGACCGGTTGTGCAAGATGCCTCGCTGAGGCGAGGGAGCCTGACAATGAGCGACATCAAGATCGACGCGTTCAACCATTTCATTCCGCCGGCCTATCTCGAGCTTCTGAAGCAGCACTCCAAGGACACCGGCATCGTCAAGCGCATGGCGAGCATTCCGGTGCTGTGGGACCTGGATGCGCGGGTGGAATTGCTCGGACGCTGGCCTGAGCTGCGGCAGGTGCTGACCCTGGGGCTGCCCCATCCCGAAGCACTCGGAGGACCGGAGATTTCCGTGCCGGCAGCACGCGCGGTCAATGATGGCCTGGCCGAAGCGTGCAAGCGCTTT
>DATLVC010000015.1:0-5619 GCA_035577685.1 Micropepsaceae bacterium
GACATCAAGCACGCGTTTTCGTGTAATCCGCTGCTGCCGACCTATGTGCCGGCGGGACCGCTCGCGGTGAAGAATGCCCCCCCACTCGGGTGGGCGGATTACGCCGGAGGCATCGTGCCCACCGGCCATACCGGGGATGGCTTTGCCTTCGACAATGAAGGCCCGCGGCATCTGGTCGTGCTGACGCCCTATCGGCTGGCCTCGCGCCTGACCACCTGCGGCGAATATTGCGATTTCATCGACGATGGCGGCTATCGCCGGCCCGAATTCTGGCTGTCCGACGGCTGGGCCATGGTTCAGGCACAAGGTTGGACCGCCCCACTTTATTGGGCGAATGATGACGGCCATTGGCAAATCTTCACGCTGAACGGTACGCAACCGCTCAAACGCGACGAGCCGGTGGTGCATGTCAGTTTCTACGAGGCGGCTGCCTACGCTGCCTGGGCCGGCAAACGTTTGCCGACCGAATTCGAATGGGAAGCGGCGGCTATTGATGTGCCCGTCGCGGGCAATGTTCTTGATCCCGCCCGGCCACATCCGAAACCTGCATCCGCAGACGGTAAAATCACGCAATTCTACGGCGATACCTGGGAATGGACGCGGTCGAGTTATGATCCCTATCCCGGATACAAACCGCTCGCCGGCGCAGTTGCGGAATACAACGGCAAATTCATGTGCGGCCAGATGGTGCTGCGCGGCGGCTCTTGTGTCACGCCGCCGGGCCATATCCGTCCCACCTACCGCAACTTCTTCCCCCCCTCCGCGCGCTGGCAATTCTCCGGCATCCGCCTCGCGGAGGATGCATGAGCGCGCGCGCCGCGGTTGCCACCCTGGGCCGTGCCGCGGTTGCCACCCTGGGCCGTTGCGAAGCGCCCGCGTTCGAAGAAGATTTCGTCGATGCGCTGCTTGCGGGGCTCAGGCGCATGCCCAAGAGCATTCCGTGCAAATTCTTCTATGACAAGGAAGGCTCGCTGCTGTTCGAGAAGATTTGCGCCCTGCCGGAATATTATCCAACTCGCGTCGAGCTTGCTCTGCTGAACGGCAATGCCGATGCCATGGCGGCGGCCATCGGACCCGGTGCGGAAATCGTGGAGTTCGGCGCCGGCGCGAGCGAGAAGATCAGGCCGCTGCTGGATGCGCTGGAGAGCCCGCGCGCCTATCTTCCCATCGATATTTCCGGCTCTTATTTGCGCAGCATCGCCGCACAGCTTCAAATGCAATACCCCGCGCTCGTCATCGAACCGATCATCGGCGATTTCACGCGCGATGTCGCCCTACCCCCGCCGGGTGGACGACGCGTAGGCTTCTTTCCCGGTTCCACCATCGGAAATTTCGAACCGGCCGAGGCGCGCGCGTTCCTCGCCAATGCGGCGCGGATGCTGAAAGGCGGCGGGCTTCTGATCGGCGTCGATCTGGTGAAGGACCCGTCAATCCTTCACGCCGCCTATAATGACGGCGCAGGGGTGACCGCCGCCTTCAACAAGAACCTTCTGGCGCGTGCCAACCGCGAGGCCGGCGCCAATTTCGACCTCGATCAATTCGATCATTACGGATTCTACAACCCGCTTCTATACCGGATCGAAATCTATCTCGTCAGCAGGAAGGATCAGCGCGTGACGGTCTGTGGCCGCACCTTCGGTTTTTCCGAAGGCGAGGCTATTCATACCGAATATTCCCACAAATATACGGTGAAAGATTTTCGCAGCTTGGCACAATCGGCGGGGTTCATTCCGCGCAATGTCTGGTGTGACCAGAATCGCCTCTTCAGTATCCACTGGCTGGAAGCGCCGTAACAGCCACGAAGCTTGCCGGCGCCTCACTGAGATTGGCGCGTTTCCACATGGCGGTAAACGCGCCTTCCAGATTGCGCGTGAAGCGGCGCGTGTCGAACAGCGGATGCGTCGTGCGATTGCCCGCGAGCTTTGCGCGGATGGCGGCCAAGGGGTCCGGCTCCCGAGCAAGCGTCAACCCGAGTTATTGGTGGCATTATTTCCACAGATCGCGGAACTGCACTGCCACGACATCCTCGTACCGCGGATCACCTTTGAGGATTCCGACATCGCGGGCGAATTGGTTCATGCCGGACACGAATTCCGGCGAGATCGATGCATCGTAATAAGGACCGTCCCGCCGGATCAGCTCGGCGATCAAAGCGGCTTCCGACGGCGGAAACAATTTTCGTCCCACTTCGGTTGCGCGTTCGGGATCGGCGCGCAGCGCGGCCTGCGTCTTCACCATGGCGCGTATGGCTGCGGCCGCCACGTCGGGCGATTTCGCGATCAGCGCGTCCGTGGCCGCGATGGAGGCCATCGTATAATTGAAGCAGGCTTTGGGCCCGTCGCCGCGGCGCACATCCAGCACCATGGTGCCGACGCCGCGGCGCACCGCCACCTCCGCACCCATGCCGTTTGCCCAGAAGCCGTCGATCTTGCGCTCTTCTAGGGCCTTCGCGGCGGTGACGCCGAAATTCACGCCTGCGCCTTGCGCGCCCGGCACCGGCGCGATAGTCACGTCGTCGCGCACGGGATCGATGCCCGCTTCGATCAGCAGACGCCGCAAACCCATCTCGACCCAAGGCGCCGCTCCGATGCGTTTGCCTTTGACGATGGAAATGTCACCGCGCTTGGCGTCCAGATCGGCATGCAGAACCAGAAACCAATACATGCCCTGCGCCTGTGCACAGAGAAGCTTCACGCCCTGCCATTCGGGAAAGGCCGACAGCGCGGAATGGGACGAGCCGCCGACAAAATCGACCGCGCCGTCGCGCAACGCTGCATAGGCCTTGTCAACCGGGAAGATTAGTTCGAGCGAAACATCGAGCCCTTCCTTGCAGAAGAAACCCAATTCGATCGCTGCCGCAGTGGGGAAATAAGAATTGGAAATAACGTCGGGAACGGCAAGCTTCATGTCATATCTCGCTTCAGCGTATCGCCAAGCCAGGCGGCAACGCCAAACAGCGCGGCGTCTTCCTGTTCGAAGCCCATGATTTGCAACCCGAGCGGCAAACCTTCATCGCTCAAAACGGGAAGCGATATCGCGGGCACACCCAGCATCGAACCCGCCACCGCGAAGATCGGATTGCCGGTGGAGTGCAGTCCTTCCGGTGCGGCGCCAATGGCCGAAAGCGTGATCGCCGCATCGGCCACCGACGCGAGTGTCGCATAAACCCCGCGAATGCGGACCCGTTCAGCAAGCGCGCGGCGGTAATCCGCGATGTTCATGCGTTCGGCCAGTGCCAAACGATCCAGCATGAATTTGCTCAGGCCCGCCGCGTTCTTCTCGCGATAGGTATTGAGCGGCCAGCGCGATTCCCATGCATTCACCGCGTCGGTGACGGGCCTTGCCTGTTCCTGCGCCGTCTCGATGTCCGCCACCAACACATCGCTGCGCCGGTCGACGATGCGAACGCCCGCCGCGCGCACCCGCTCCACCGCGTCGGAAAACGCCGCTTTCGCCGATGGTGACGCCAAGCCCCAGCCGCTTGTCTCCAGCACGGCCAGCGTGCGCGGGCGCGCCGCGGGCGGCATCTCTTCCGGACCAGCCAGCCCTGGAAAACCGGGATCGCCGCCGGCGCGGTTCGCAATCGCCCAGCAGAAATTCCACGCGTCTTCCAAACACGCTGCCAGAACGCCGTGGCTGCTTTGCGACAGCCCGTCATGGCTGCCGCCGCGATTGATCGCGCCGAGGCTCGGCTTGAATCCGACACAGCCGCAAAAGCTCGCCGGGCGAATGATCGAGCCCACCACCTGTGTTCCCAAGCCCGCCGAAATCATGCCCGCCGCAACGCCCGCCGCCGAACCGCTGCTCGATCCGCCGGGCGTGCGCTTCACATCCCACGGATTGCACGTGCCGCCGGGATAGGTCGCGGCAAACTCTGTCGTGACCGTCTTGCCCACGATCACCGCACCGGCCTCGCGCAACGCCGCCACGCTGGCCGCGTCGCGCCCCGACTGCCAGCCCTTGTAGAGCGGCGAACCCATCTCTGTCGGCATGTCGATGGTTTCGACGATGTCCTTGATCCCCACCGGCATGCCGTCGATTTTCGAGAGCGGTCTGCCCGCCTTCCAGCGCTCCGTTGACCGGGCCGCAGCCTGCCGCGCGCCCTCCGCGTTCACATGCACGAAGGCGCCGATTGTCTGCTCATGCGCCTCGATGCAAGCGAGGCAATGCTCCAACAGCGATGCCGGCGTATCGCTGCCGGCGGCAAAAGCGGAAAGCAGAGGCTGGAACGGCCACATGGTTCCCCGCGCCGCTATCTGCGGCTTTCGTCGTAATAATGGATTTCATAGAGCATGCAGCCGCCGTCCGATTTGAAGGGACCGTGATGGACGCCGGGCGGTCGGCAGGCATAGGTGGGGCTCAAGAAGCGCTCGCCTCCCTCGCCGCGCGCATCATTGCCGACGATCAGATCGCCCGAGAGAAGATACACCTCCTCCCAATGATCGTGCACGAAGGGCGCGGTGGTATAGACGCCGGGATCAAACCGCAGCAGCCGGGTGCGGCTTCCCATCTTTTTCGTTTCGTCGATATCGCTGGCCAGAATCTTCTGCTTGATGCCGGCGGGATAGCCGTCGGGCGTCACCCAGCCCGCATTCATATCGAGCGCGGTGAATTCCAGATGGGGCTTGTTCATCGGCATGGCGGGTTCCCTCACACCTATCCCAGATTGGGAAGGCTCACGACATCATAGCCGTGCTGAATCTTGCGGTTCAGGACCGGGTCTTCAAGTTCGAATTCGAAGCGTTGCGCCGGGCGAAGACCGCCATGCACGGCGAGCGTACCGCAGAACATCAGCGTGCCTTCGGGAAGCCCGTCCTTCGCGTAACGCCCGATGAGATCCTCCGGCTTCCGCATCGCCGCGACCGAGCCTTCCTGATACAACTCGCGCTTGCCGTCGATGATGGCGTAGGACCGCAGGGTCAGCCGGTCCCAATGCGGAACGACATCCGCAAAGCGCCAAAAGATGGGCGCGATGGGCTTCTCGCACATCTGCTTGGACACGGACACGCCATAGGCTTCGACTTCGCGGTCCGTGTGATCCGAGCCCGCGCCGACCCAGAGCGTGTCACCGGTCTGGAGCAGCGCGAATTCCACTTCGCCGCTGGATTGCCCGCCCAAGACCTGGATGGAATCATCCGTCGTCAGCCGCACGGCGGCCACGCGGTAGAAAATCGGAGTGGTCGCGGGGCGTTTCACACCGAGGACTTCCAATTCCTTGATGTGCTTTTCGACGGCGGCCGCATCGCGCCCCGTCCAGCCCGCAATGACGGCCTGTTCGACCGCGATGTCCTGGCGGCGCACGTCGCCGTTAGCCGCTTGCAGTTGCAGAGACAGGACTCGTCCGGCCATTGCGGCTCGCGCGGTTGGAGGCATCAGGCGGGCATGTCGCACGATTGGCAGGACGGGTCAAATCGGCAGTTTAGGCCGCGGCGGCATGAACTTGCCCGGGTGCTGAGACCGGCTTACGCTCAGCAACAAAAGCCGCTCGGGAGAGTGAGATGTCGAAGCGCAAAGGCCCGTCTGTCACGCGCCGGAGCCTGCTGAAAGGCACGGCTGTCGTTGGTGCTGTGGCGGCAACCGCGCCCCTGCCTTTGCGCGCGCAAACCGCCGCCACCGGTG
>DATLVC010000016.1:0-12042 GCA_035577685.1 Micropepsaceae bacterium
GCCGCCAGCGGGTGTTTCAGCAATGCGAGCAGCGGGACGGGCGTGAACCGTTCGGCTGCCGCGCGGGCCAGCAGCGCAAGAAACGCGCCGGGAGGCGTCCGCGACAAAGTCACACCCGCGGAATCGTCGATCGCGATGTCCCAGCGCGTCAGCTCCGCCGCGACCCGGCGGGCGATGCCGCGATCGGGCGTGACCAGAGCTGCGGTACGCCCCTTGGTCTCCAGCACTTCGCGCAAAGCACAGGCGACGACGAGCGCTTCCTCGCGCGAGTCCCGCGCTTCTACCAAAGCGAGGTTCTCGAGCCCGTTCGCGACATCGTCGCCCGCTTCCATAAGATCGTGCCAGGCATCTGTTGTGGGCGGCGGCCGCAGCGCCTCGCTCAAAAAACGCACGCGATTGGCATTGCCGGCATGACGTTTCGGCAATGGCGTCCACAAGGCGACATCTTCGCGGTCGATCCCGAGATGGCCCAGCAATTGGCGCAATCCGAATTGCGCGTGTGCGGCATCGAGCGCATCCCAGCCCGCCGCATCGAGATCGCTGTCGAGCCCCGGCAGTACCACTGCGCCGGATGGAAGCTGTGCAATGGTCTTCAGCAGCTCCGCCGTGGCGGGGATCGAGCCGGTGGAACCGGCGGCGATCACCGGCGCGGCGGGTGGCTGAGCGGCGAGTTGGGCGGCAAGGGCGCGCAACTTCGCGTCGCGATCGCGGGCCGGTTCGGCGGCGTTCTCCGCTTTCAGCAGCTTCGGCCATTCCACTGCGACGATATCCAGAAACGCCACGACCTCCCGCCAATGTGCGGCCAGGCTCTCCGGCGCCAGCGTTTTCAGCGTCGTTAAGTCCACGCCCTGGGTCGCCGTCTCGTCGAGGAATTTCGCCAGCTCGCCGGCATAGGAAAGCGCCTGTGTGAAGGGAAGGGCTGCGCTCTTGGCCTCGCCCCAGCGCTGCACGAGCATGGCGAGCAGCAGGCAGCGCCGCAGCGGGGCCATGGGCGGCACGGCCTGGAGATCATCCGTCGACGGATCGAACAGGTCGCTTTCGTCATCCACATCGCCCAGCGGACGAATGCGCGGGAGCAGCGCCGCCCCGCCCAGCGCCTCCGCGAAGGCTTCGCGCAGCGCCCGCGCCGCACGGCGCGTCGGCACCAGCACCACCGCATCCGCAAGCGACAGCGGGCTGGAGCCGCTCATCGCAATCACACCGGTGGCAAGTGCACGCGCAAACGGGATACCGGCTGGAATGGTGAAAACCTGCGGCCGCGCCAGCGCCATCAGGGTTCGAGAGCAAGATCGCGCAGGAAAGATTCCGCATCCTCGAGCCCTTGCGGCGTGCCCACATGGATCCAGACGCCGTCAAGGCGCACGCCCCACAGGCGCCCCTTCTCGATCGCTTTGTCCCAGAGTGGATTGATCGAGAACCGTCCGGTCGGTGCGTCGTCGAACAGGCGCGGATGAACAATCTGCAAGCCGGTCCACACAAAGGGCGCCAGATGCATTTCGGTCCGCCGCTTCAACATGCCCCAGGCATCCATCTCGAAATCGCCGCGTCCCTCATAGCCGATTGCCGTGGCGCAGGGCGCGAGCAGCATCAGCGCGTCCATGGTCTCTGAGTTCCAGCGCGCTTTCATGCGCGCCATCGCGGAACCCATGCCCTCCACCCAAAGCGAATCGGAATTGTGCACAAAGAACGGTTCGCCTTCGAAATAGGGCAGAGCCTTCGCGATGGCGCCGCCGGTGTCGAGGATCATGGCAGTTTCATCGCAGATGCGAATTTCCAGTTTCGTCTCGCGCGCCTTGCGCTTTTCGAGATGGGCGATGAGCTGATCGGCCATGTAATGCACGTTGACGACGATCAAATTGACGCCCGCTTGCGCCAGCCGATCGATGGCATAATCGATCAGCGGCTTGCCGTGCAGTGCGATCAGGGGCTTCGGTTTTTCCAACGTCAGCGGCGCCATGCGCGTGCCGAGGCCGGCGGCAAGAATCATGGCCCGTGTCGGTGCGCTCACGATGCAACTCCCGCGGCATTTAGGGTCGGTGCGCCGCGCAGGGGTCGCGGAATCATCCGGTCATACCAGTCCCGAAGCGGAGCCAGCAGAGGGTGCGAAAGGTCGCGTTCCATATAGCGCCACACGCGCGGCAGATGCGCGAGATAGCGGGGCTTGCCGTCGCGTTTGGCCAGCCGTGCGAAAATGCCGATGATTTTCGCATTGCGTTGCGCGGCGAGAATCGCGGCGCTGGCGCGGAAGGCTTCGGGATCATGCCGCAGCCCCCGCGCGCACGCCCGCGCGAGATAAAGCGCAGTCATCGCGTCCGCGAGTTCGGGCGCGACATCCCGGCGTGCGTCTTCCAAAAGCGATACGAGATCGTAGGCCGGTGCCCCCGCCAGTGCATCCTGGAAATCGATCATGCCGACACGCGCAAGGCCGTTTCTGTCCCCGCGCCAGAGCAGGTTCTGCGCGTGATAATCGCGATGCACGAAAACCGGGGCGCTGCGGTCGAGACTTTGCAACACCTGGCGCCAGAGTGCGCGATGCTCCTCCGTTTCGGCACCCTCCACGGGCCGGCCGAGCGCCACGGGGAGGAACCATTCGGTCAGAAGATCGGTCTCGGCCAGTTGCGCCGTCTCGTCATAAGCAAAGAGCGGCTTGTCCGAAGCAAGTGCGGCCGGCGCTTCTTCGGCGTGGAGGCGAACCAGCGCTTCGACAGCGGTTTCGTACAGCACGCGCTCATCGCAGCCTCTCGCGATGACATCTGTATACAGATCATCGCCCAGATCTTCCAGCAGGATGAAACCACGCACCGTATCGGCGGAATAGATGTCGGGTGCCGCAAGCTCTTGCCCGCGCAAATAGCGCGCAGCGGCGATGAAACGCGCGCAATCGGCACCGGCAAGCCGCGCCAGCGCATTATAGCCGAGCGCGCGGCGCTCCTTGGCACTCGCCTCCGCCGCGGCGACTGGGGCTTCGGCGCTTTGCGGCTGGTCCATCAGCATGGCGGTCTTGGCCCCGCGGTGCAGGCGGAAATAATGGCGCGTCGATGCATCGCCCGGCAGCGGCCGCCGCTCGGCATCCGCCCATCCCGCCTCGGAAAGGAAGGCTGTCATGGCGTCCTCACGGCTGGTCATGACATTCATGGATGCGCTCCGCCGAACACGCTTCGCCAACGCGCTGGCCCGGAAATCCGCAGCGTGCGCGCCGTTTCGCCGGCCGGCGTGAGCGTGATGCTGAGCGCGTCGTCTCTCCAGCCGCGGGGCATCCCGCGCTCCGGCCATTCGATCAGCACGGCACCGTCCTCATGCGCGTCGTCGAGACCGAGTTCCCGCAATTCGCTTTCATCCTCGATTCGATAGAGATCGAAATGGTGCACCGTCAGGCCGGGCGTCTCATAGGTCTGGACTAAGGTGAAAGTTGGGCTCGGGACGTGCCCTTCGACCCCCCGGGCCCTCAGGATCGCCCGGGCCAGGGCGGTTTTGCCGGCTCCCAGCTCGCCTGAAAGGGCCAGCACGTCCCCGGCGCGGAGCGAGGCCGCGATGCGCGCGCCCAATCCTGCCGTCGCCGCCTCGTCCTTCAGCGTCACAATGGTCTCGAATCCTGCCACGGGAAGGTTGTAGCGGGCCGCCCTTCATGGCTCAACGCGGCAATGGGCGCGCGATTTCAGGATTTTGCTCGATTGCCCGCCGGGCACGCGCGTGCTAACCGCCGAGGCCCGGATTTCAGGATCGCATCATGAAGCGGATCGTCATTATCGGCGCAGGTCAGGCCGGCGTACAAGCCGCCGCCACCCTGAGGTCCGAAGGTTTCGGCGGTACGCTGACATTGATCGGCGAGGAGCCCTATCCGCCCTATCAGCGGCCGCCTTTGTCGAAGGCGTATCTGGCCGGCGATTTTGCGCGTGAAAGGTTGTTCCTGAAACCCGACTCCTTTTACGCCGAGACCCGATGCGATTTGCGGCTGCGAACGGCTGCAACCGCCATCGATAGGCCATCCAAGACGGTGCGCCTGTCCGATGGAACCGCGCTTGCCTACGACCGCCTGCTGCTGACGACGGGTGCGCGCGTGCGCAAGGTGCCGGTGCCGGGGGCGGATCTTCCGGGCGTGCATTATTTGCGCGGTATCGAGGATGTGGACGCGCTGCGGCCCAATTTTCGTGCCGGCGCCCGCCTTGCGGTGGTGGGCGGCGGCTATATTGGGCTGGAAGTGGCCGCGGTCGCTGTTAAGCACGGTTTGGAGGTGACGGTGGTGGAAGCCGCCGCCCGCGTGATGGTACGCGCCGCCTCACTGCAATTGTCCGCCTTCTACGAAGCCGAGCACCGCGCCCATGGCGTCAAATTCCAGCTCGGCGCCATGGCCGAAGCTTTCGAGGGAACCGCGCGGGTGGAAGCGGTGAGGACCAATCAGGGGCGCGTGCCCGCCGATTTCGTGCTGGCCGGCATCGGCATCGTACCCAATTGCGAACTGGCCCAGGAAGCCGGACTCGCCTGCGACAATGGCATCGCCGTGGATGAATTCGCAGCAACCTCCGATCCGGATATTTTCGCGGCCGGCGACTGCACCTGTCATCCCGGCTTTGCCGGGGGACGGGTGAGGCTTGAATCGGTGCAGAACGCCATTGATCAGGCAAAGCATGCGGCTCTTGGCATGCTGGGCGAACCGTCCGCCTATCGCGAGGTGCCGTGGTTCTGGTCCGATCAATATGATCTCAAGCTGCAGATTGCCGGTCTCGCCCAGGCGGGCGACGTGACGGTGCTGCGCGGCGATCCGCAGGCACGCAAATTCTCCGTCTTCCATTTGCGCGATGGTGTGATCGCGGCCGTGGAAGCGGTGAACGCGCCGCCGGATTATATTATCGGGCGTAAGCTCATTGCCGCGCGCGCCCGCGTTGCCCCGGAGCGGCTCGCGGACCCGAACGTGCCGGTCAAGTCCTTCATTTGAAAATGGAACGCGATTGATGCCGAAGATCACCTATATCGAACACAACAACAAAGAACATGTTGTCGAGGTGCCGGCGGGCTGGACCGTGATGGAGGGCGCGGTGAAGAACCGCATTCCCGGCATTGACGCCGATTGCGGCGGAGCCTGCGCCTGCGCCACCTGTCACGTCTATGTCGATCCGGCATGGCTGCCGAAATTGTCGCCGCGCCAGGATATGGAAGAGCAGATGCTGGATTTCGCGCAGGATGTGAAACCGAACAGCCGGCTTTCCTGTCAGATCAAGGTGACGCCGGCGCTGGACGGGTTAATCGTCCGTACACCGAAGAGCCAGCATTAATCTTTTTTTCACTTTGATTTCTGCGCTCGCAATCCCCGGCCCTGCCGCGCCGATCCGTCAAACTTAACCAACATTCTAACCAATTCTTTCCTTTGGCTGCTGGACCGCTAGGTTTCGATCCGTATTCGAGAAAGCGAGAAGCAATGAGCAGCAAGTGGAAGACGATCGCAGCGACGATCGCGATAACCTCCGCTACATTGGCGAGCGGAACTGCTATGGCAATACCTACGGGGTTGAACGGGCCGATCGCATCCTATGGAGCTCCATTCGGGTCCTCACACGATACGACGGTTGAGAATTTTCTCGACAGCTATTACGGCATTTCGGGCGTCAGCTTCCTCGGGCGTCTGGACAGCAGCGGCGCCGATTTCACTGGATCTCCCTTGAGCGGTTTGGGCGCGACCCTCGTCGGAACGGGCCTGACGTCAACGTCGGGAGCGTGGACGTTGACCGAAGATCTTGGGACGGGGCCGGCTTGGAATGTGCTCGCAATCGAGATCAGCGCCGCCAGCCAAGCTCTGGTGTACGACGAAAATCCGGCCGGCCTTGGTTCTGCCGCCTGCTCGCTGGTGGCGACGACCTATACCTGCACCGGAAACTGGAACACCAACGACATCATCGTCGGCCATGACAATCATCCGGCGCTTTCGCACATCGATTTCTACGGCATCGATCCGCCGACCAACCCGGTTCCGGAACCGGCCACGCTGGCTCTGTTCGGGACCGGTCTGGCGGGCCTTTTGGTCGGGCGCCGCCGCAAGGCGAAGGCCGCCATCTGAGCGCCAACGCGAGGGTTACGACAAAAGCGTCCTGACCCTCGCCCGCGTCTCGACTTGATTGTATGGTGGGGCGTCCCAGGGGGATGCCCGCCATGCACAAGATCGCAATCCCACAATCGGTCATCGATTCCGTGATCCGCTCGCGAGGGCGCGAGCACATCTACGATACTCTCGATCCCGCGAAGACTGCGCTTCTGGTCGTGGACATGCAGAACGGCTTCATGATGGAAGGCGTCGCGCATTCCCTGTGCCGCGAGGCGGTGAACATCGTGCCCAACATCAACCGTATCGCCGAGGCGTTAAGGCGGAGCGGCGGCACCATCGTGTGGATCCAGAATGCGGTGACGGAGGAGACGCTCGAGAGCTGGTCCATCCGGATCGAGATGGATGGCCCCGAACGCACGGCCACGCGCATGCAGTCCATGACGCCGGGCACGAAGGGCTATGCTCTGTGGGCTGGGCTCGATACCAGGCCCGATGATCTTTTCGTGCAGAAGACGCGTTTTTCCGCTTTCATCCAAGGATCGTCCGATCTGGAAGCACAGCTGCGTGGCCGCGGCATCGACACCGTCATTGTCACCGGCACCGTCACCAATATTTGCTGCGAATCCACGGCACGCGACGCCATGATGCGCAATTTCCGCACCATCATGGTCAGCGATGCGAACGCGGCCATAACCGATGAGATGCATAACGCGTCGCTTGCGGCGTTTTATGTGCGCTTCGGCGATATCATGTCCACGGACCATCTGATCGGCGTCTTGAACGCCAATTCCACCGTCCGCACTGCCGCCCAATAGGAGCGTGCGCGTCAGGCGCTTTCCGCCATATCGGCTGGCTTTTTCGGAATTTGCTTGCTGAGATTGCGGGGCAGGTGACAGGTGACGCGCGTGCCCCCGCTCTGGTTGGACTCCAGTTCCACCCAACCACCATGCAACTCCACAAAGCGGTTGACGAGCGCAAGGCCCAGCCCCGCGCCGGGACGCCCGACGGCATTTCCCTTCGCGGTGAAGCGTTCAAAAGCGGACGGCATGAAATCGGTTGGGACGCCGGGCCCAGTATCCTGGACGGAAATCCGCACATCTTCGCCGCGGATCTCGCCAGCGAGCGTCACGCTGCCATTCTGGGGCGTGTATTTAAGGGCGTTCGAGATCAGGTTGAACACCACCTGCTTCAGCCTGCGGCTGTCGGCGACGAATTGCCCGGCATCCTCCTTGCAGTCCAGGATGAAGGTGAGACCGATTTTGGCCGCCCATTCGCGCGCATGTTCGGCCACGCCGAAAAGGAGCAGATAGAGATCGAGCCTCTCCAGTTCGAGCTCCATGGCGCCGGCCTCGATCTGCGAGAGGTCGAGCACGCCGCTGACGAGATTGCGCAGCGTATCGGAGGCCGCGACAATCGCCTCCACATATTCGCTCTGGCGCTCGTTGAGCGGGCCGGTGATCCCGCCTTTCATCATCTGCGCGAAGCCGACGATGGAGTTGAGCGGCGTGCGCAATTCATAGGACATGCGCTTGACGAATTCCGATTTCAGATTGTCGCTCGCTTCGAGCGCTTCATTGCGCTCGCGCAGGGCCGATTCGATGCGGAACCGATCGGTCACGTCGGCGAAACTCAAAAGCGTCGCGCCGTCGGGCAAAGGCGCGATATTGAGCGCGATCACCGTGCCGTCGGAACGTTCGATCTCGCGCCATTCGCGGTTGCGCTCGGCCGCGGCCGACGTCACGCTCGATATCACGATCTCCCAGCTTCGATCGCCGCCGAGCCGTGCGGCGCAAGATTCCGCAATGCGCTTGAGATGGGGTTCGCCCGAGAGTTCGTCGCTCTCCAGACGCCAGATGCGGGCGAAGGCGGCGTTATACAGCTTCAGCCGTCCATCGAGGCCGAACACCGCGACCCCTTCGTGCAGGGCGTCGAGCGTGGCTTTCTGCACCTTGATCAGCGTGTTGTACGAGCTTTCGAGCCTCAGCTGCGTGCTCACATCGTCGTAGAGGATGACGACCCCGCCCATGGGGTGAGGGCGTGCGGTCACGCGCAAGGTCTGCCCGCTCGGCAGGTGCCATAGCTCTTCCGGATGATTGTCGCGGCGTTCGAACATTCTTGTCCGCAGCTGTTTCCAGGCGCGGAAATCCGGCTGTTCCGGAAGTCGCCGAAGCTCGCGCAATCTGTCGAGCAGTTCGCCATGACGCGGCCGGGATTCGAGCCAAACCTCCGAAAGCCCCCACAACCGCACGAAAGCATGGTTGTAGTAATTGACCCTCTGGTCGGGCCCGAAAATGACGACCGCAGTGGTGAGCGCATGCAACATATCGGAATGGGCATCGATGTGCCGCTGCAGCCGCGTCTCGGCCTCCGCAACATCGGTGACGTCCAGGGCGGCGCCGGCGACTCCGCCTTCGGGAAGCGGCGCCAGCGTATAGCTGAGAGCGCGCCGGTGGCCCGCAATGATGGCGAAGCGCTTGGCTTCGACGGTTTCCTGATTCGAAAGCGCGGTGGCCGCGAGATCGCGTTCGGAGCGGTCGAAGACGACATTGGCTTTCATCGCGTCTTCTTCCGTCGTTCCCGCAGTGGCGAGAAACGCGCGGTTGACGAAGGCCAGCGTCTGGTCCCGTCCGCGAATCCAAACCGGCATCGGCAGTGCATTCACCGTCGCGCGAAAATCCAGCTGCAAGGCTGCCTCCTGGCTGCGCGCCTCGAAGAAGACGGCCAAATGCCCGCCAGCGGGTCGGCCGCGCACCGCGATGGTGCGTCCGCCGTCGGTGGCGCAGTTGAGTGCGAAGGTCGCCCCATTGGCCGCGAGCCCATCCAATGCCGTCGAGAGTTCAAGGGCCTGCGGCCCGCTGAGGCAGGCCTGCATCAGCTCCGCACCTTCGCCGAAGCTTAGCGGCTCGGCCATGTCCGCGCCCCAAACGAGAAGCGATTCCCGCCCCGCCGACAACCAGGCATCGCGCGCGGAAAGAAGCGTGCGGGCATGTGCGGTGGCGACGCGCAGGGCCTTTCTGAGATGGTTCGTGCTCTGATATTCGGAAAGGGCCCACAGCGCGCCGGCGAATCCCAGGGCCGCGGAGGCCAGCACGATTGCCATCAATACAGTGTCGGAGGAAATCAGCGTTGCATCAGCCGCAAGTGCACGGCTAGGAAAGGCCGCAAGAATGCCGGCCGATACCAAGCCTGAAAGACCTCCAGCCCGTTTCCCCCTTGCGCACGGCCTTTGTCTTGTTTGGCCCACCCTGGGACCCATGCCCGCCGCCCCGTTCGCCTGATCGGCGAATCATCGAAGAATCAACATGATACGAGGCTTAATTTGCTCCGCAAGAGAACGTGGTTAAAAAAGCGTAAACGCTAAATATTGCTACAGCGATAGTACGTATGATGACGTAATTCTGTTTCATTCTGGGACAGAGCCGGGCGCTGAACTTGCGTTATGCTGTTCTGCCACAGGGGAGGATAAAACTATGAAACGCATGGCGTGCATTTTCGGGCTCGCGCTGACGCCGTTATTGATGGTTAACGCGTCGGCTCAGATGGTCATCGACAAGAAGGTCATCAGCGCGGACGCCGCGCGCAAAATCGCCGAGGGCTGCGAAGCCTTTGCGAAAGCGAAGGGCTGGCACGTCAGTGTCTGGGTGCTCGATGAGACCCTGACGCCGCTCTATTTTTACCGCATGCAGGGCACGCCCATGTTCACCGTGGAGCCTGCATTGGCCAAGGCCAAAGTCGCGGTGCGCACGGGCCAGCCGAACGAAGCCTATGTCCGCAATGCCGAAACGCGGGGCCAGTTCGTCGCAACGGTTAATGCCGTTGCCGGCGGTTATGTGCTCTCGCCGGGTGGGCTGCCCATCATGATCGACGGGCAGGTGGCCGGCGGCATCGGCATTGGCGGCTCGACCGACGACCGGGCCTGCGCCCAGGCCGGCATCGACGCGGTGTTCAAAAAGTAGCGCCCCGCCACACCAAGCGGCGCGGCCCACTGACCGCATTCAATACCGGTAATGGTCCGGCTTGAAGGGGCCGTCTTTTGCTACGCCGATATAGGTCGATTGCTTGTCGTTCATCACGGTCAGCTTGGCGCCGATCTTGTTCAGATGGAGACGCGCCACTTTTTCATCGAGATGCTTGGGCAGCGTATAGACCTTTTTCTCGTATTTGCCCGGATTGCAGAAGATCTCCAACTGGGCCAGCGTTTGATTGGTGAAGGAGGCGCTCATCACGAAGCTCGGATGGCCCATGGCATTGCCGAGATTGACCAGCCTCCCTTCCGACAACAGCAGGATGCGGTGACCGTCGGGGAATTCGATCTCGTCCACTTGCGGCTTCACATTGTGCCATTTGTAATTGCGCAAGGCGCCGACCTGAATCTCGGAATCGAAATGGCCGATATTGGCGACGATGGCGCGGTCTTTCATCTTGCGCATATGATCGATGGTGATGACGTCGAGATTGCCGGTCGCGGTCACGAAGATATCGGCGCGCGGCGCGGCGTCGTCCATGGTGGTGACTTCATAGCCTTCCATGGCGGCCTGCAGCGCGCAGATGGGATCGATTTCGGAGATCATCACCCGGCAGCCGGCATTGCGTAAGGAGGCCGCCGAACCTTTGCCGACATCGCCGAAGCCGGCGACCATGGCCACTTTGCCGGCCATCATCACGTCGGTGCCGCGGCGGATGCCGTCGACCAGGCTCTCGCGGCAGCCATAGAGATTATCGAATTTCGACTTGGTGACGGAATCGTTCACATTGATCGCGGGGAAGAGCAGCTTGCCTTCCTTGTGCATCTGATAGAGCCGGTGGACGCCGGTGGTGGTTTCCTCCGTCACGCCGCGGATGTTCTTTGCCAGCTCGGCGAACCAGCCGGGCTTTTCTTCCAGCGTGCGCGTGATGAGCGCGAACAGCACCTCTTCTTCCTCATTGCCGGCATGGCGCAGGAAGCCCTTGTCGCCTTGTTCGGCGCGCAGGCCCAGATGCACGAACAGTGTCGCGTCGCCGCCATCGTCCAGGATCATGTTCGGCGTGCCGCCGTCGCCCCATTCGAAGATGCGGCGCGAATAATCCCAATATTCCTTCAGCGACTCGCCCTTATAGGCAAAGACGGGCGTGCCCCCGGCCGCGATCGCCGCAGCGGCATGGTCCTGGGTCGAATAGATGTTGCAGGAGCACCAGCGCACTTCGGCGCCCAGCGCGACCAGGGTCTCGATCAGAACCGCCGTCTGGATGGTCATATGGAGCGAGCCGGCGATGCGGGCGCCGCGCAGAGGCAACTCCGGTCCGAACTCGTCCCGGGTCGCCATCAGGCCGGGCATCTCGGTCTCGGCAATGGCGATTTCCTTCCGGCCCCATTCGGCGAGTCCGATGTCTTTGACGGCGTAATCCTGGCTGGCCTGCTTACTCATGGGGGGCGCTCTCAAGGGGTGTCAGGGTTCGCCTATAGCAGCGCACAAGGGGCTGGAGCAAGAAGGATATAAAGAAATCTGCATATGGTTATGCATTTACCAATCCTACCAAACCGCTGTTCCCGAACCGTTCAATATTGGGTCTGGAAGTTCAGAAACTGGAATCCGGTGGTGGATTTGGAAATGGAGAGGAAGAAATCCGAGGAATTGGCCGAGCCATCGCCGAACGCCAGATCATAGGCATCGAGCCCGCCGCGAAAGATCGCTTGCATTTGCGGCGGCTGGCCGTTCGGGCTGAAAAGGGCCGTGCGGAAGGCGGCGAAAGCTTCACCCGCCTTTTGCGACACGATCAGGGACAAATACACCGAAGCCTCGTCGAATTTGCTTTCCGATTTGGAGATGTCCTTCCAGAAATTGGAGACCGCGATGAATTCCGCATCCGAAATCCCCATTTCGAGGGCGGCATAGGCTGCGGCGTCCTGTTGGGGGCACGGCATTCCGGCCACAGCCGCCATGATGTAGGGCGGCTCGGCATGTTCACGCGGATTGAGCGGCGTGTTGTTCCAGGAAATCGTCCCGTCGTCGGCGCGATGGGGAAAGATC
>DATLVC010000017.1:0-2492 GCA_035577685.1 Micropepsaceae bacterium
GCCTCCAAGCCTTCGAATTTCGCGGTGCCCTTTTCCATCGCGGTCAGCGCTGTGGAACGATCCGCGGCCGAAAGCCGGTCGAACGTCTTGCCGTAAGTCTTCACGCTCCAGGTGTTCGCGGCCTTGATGCCGGCGGCGAAATATTCGCGCGGCGTGAGCGGCAACTGATAGCCATGCTCGGGTTTTGCAGGAAGGAACGGACCGTTGCGGTAGAGTCTCGCGCCATTGCCCCAGGCGCCGGCGAGTTGGCGGTCGATATAGGCGACGCAGCCGCAATCGGTGCCGGAGGGCGACAGCCGGTCGGCCGGAATGATGGTGTCATAGGCGGCTGAGAAGAACGCTGCTTCGTCGGCGGTCAGGATCAACAGCGGCTCATTGGCAGGCGTAGCGGCGGCCGGTTGCGCGGGCACCGTTTGGGCTTCGGCGTTGCGCGTTAGGCCGGCTGCCAGAACCGTCGCCGCACCGGCCGCGCCGGCGCCCTTCAAGAAGTTTCGGCGCGGGACTTTGTTTTCCGCCATGATTTCCTCCTCAGCCACTGATGCGTGCTTGGGCCTTTTATAGCACGAGCTGGAGGCGCCTTGCTAAGGCGTTGGGGCGGGCGAGGGGGTGGTGAAGCCGGGATTGACATAGACGATGCCCTGCTCGGGCGCGGCCGTCCATTTCTGCTCCACACGATAAATCGCGACAACGACCGCGCCGATGGCGGCGAGGACGATGATCTTCGTCAGCAATCTTCCGGAGGCTCTTCCCATGACGCGACGGGAGCATTCGCCAGGGATCGCGTCAAGCGTGGCAAGCCCAGCGCTACGGGGGTGAGCCCTGGCAAAAACGCCGCCACATCTGGCGATAGGCGTCCTCGACAGAGCCCGCGATCCGCCGGGCGTCGGTCAGCGGCGAGGCTCGCATGCGCTCGCGCAACGTGGAGCGCAGCGCGCCCAGCCGAACGGCATCGCCAGCCAGATTGACCGCCTTGAGCAAATAATCCGCTGGCGTCTCGGCGATCATTTCGTCCAGGCCCACCGCATGGAGCAGGCTGACCCCGACGCGCGAAACATGCACCGGGCCGGCCAGCGTGATCACGGGCACGCCCATCCACAGCGCGTCGCAGCTTGTCGTCGTTCCATGATAGGGAAACGTTTCGAGCGCAATGTCCATCTTGCCGTAGAGATTCATGTGGTCGTCGCGGTCGAGCGTCCAGCCGATCAATTCGACCCGTTCCGCATCGATGCCATGGGTTCGGAACTGTTGCCGCAAATGTTCGCGCGCCCCGTTGCCTGCCAACGCTTTAGACTTGAGCAACAGCCTGCTACCGGGGATGGCCGCGAGGATCGCTGCCCAATGGCCGACTATTGTCGGGCTCACCTTGGCCAGATTGTTGAAGGACCCGAAGGTGACGTGGCCCTCTTGCAACATCGGCAAGGGACTGACGGGCGGACAGGAAGCCGGCGGCAGGTAGCAGAGGAATCCCTGCGGCAGACGCACGAGTTTCTCCGTGTGAAACTGCTCGGTGCGCCCCGGCGGGTCGGCCCATTCGTCGGTGAAGCGATAGTCGATGGCGTCGACGCCGCTGGTGTCGGGATAGCCGAGATAGGTCACTTGGATGGGCGCGGGCTTGCGGCTGAAAAGGGTCAGGCGGTTTCCCGGGGTATGGCCCGACAGGTCAACCAGAATATCGATGGCATCGGCTTGCACCACCGCGGCGGCCTGTTCGTCGTCGAGATTGCCGATGTGGCGCCAACCTTCGGCCAAGGCTTGCAGCCGCGCGGTGGTCGTGTCGGCGGTCAGACTGTTCGCGTAGCAGATAACGTCGAAAGCACCCCGGTCGCGAGCGGCCAATAGCGGCTCCAGAAAGAAGCTTACGGAATGGGTCCGGAGGTCGGCGGATACATAGCCGATGCGCAGTCGCTTATCGGGGTCTCGATCGATCCCCGCCAATGCCAAGCGCTGCGGGGAGGCGTGGCGTCCGGCCCAGTTGCGGTGCTCCGCAAAGATGGCTTGCGGTTCGTAGGGCTCGCGGTAGTGGAGATTGAACAGCAGATTGCTATGGATGCCGGCATTGCTCGGGTCGAGGTCAAGGGCTGTACGGAACGCGGCGAGCGCTTCGTCGAGGTGGGCCTGGTCCTTGAGCACGGTGCCGCGGTTGCCGATGGCATCGGCATAATCGGGCTTGAGTCTGATAGCTTCGTCATAACTCGCCAACGCTTCATCCAGGCGATCCATTCCTTCCAACACGGTGCCGCGATTGTTGAAGGCTTCGGCATAACCCGGCTTGAGTGCGATGGCTTGGCTGCAACTGGCTAACGCCTCATCCCATCGCATCACGTCCCGGAGCGCGACGGCGCGGTTGTTGAAGGCTTCGACATAGCCGGGCTTGAGCGCGATGGCCTGGTTATAACTCGCGACGGCTTCATCCGGGCACTTCAGCTCCTGAAGTGCAACACCGCGATTGTAAAAGGCTTCGGCATAGCCGGGCTTGAGCGCGATGGCCTGGT
>DATLVC010000018.1:0-23737 GCA_035577685.1 Micropepsaceae bacterium
GCGTTCGATGTACCGGCCGAGCTGCAGAAAGTACCAGCCTTCGCCATGGCGCATGGTCGAATAGGTTGTGCCTTCGAGCATATGCAGGTCTTCCACGGTCTCGCGGAAGATATGACCCGGCTGCTCGCTCCAGGCGCCCGCCAGATCGACCGGGGCAAGTTTCAGATAAAGCCGGTTGAGAAGATTCCACATCTCGGTCGAGATCTGTTCGCGCACCTGCCGCGCATTGTCGCGCGCGAGACGCAAGGACGAGATCAGCGAAGACGGGTTGAACGGGTCGAACGCCAGCGCGTGGGTGATCTCGAAAGCATCAGCAGCAGCCGACGGGACGAATTTTTCGCCCGAAAGCGCGGTGACCACCCGGCGCCAGGATATCTCCGCTTCGCTGGGGGATTCTTCGATCATGGATTCGAGCTTTACGGCGATCAGCCGGCTCGTGTGTTCCGCGCGCTCGAGATAGCGGCTCATCCAATAGAGGTTGTCGGCGACCCGGCTCAGCATCAGGTGCTCAACACCCAGGTGTCCTTGGAGCCGCCGCCCTGACTGGAATTGACCACCAGGCTGCCGCGCTTCAGGGCCACGCGCGTCAGCGCGCCCGGCACAATGGTTGTCTGCTCGCCGGTGAGGATGAAGGGGCGAAGATCGACATGGCGCGGTTCAATCGCGCCATCCACGAAGCAGGGTGCGGTCGAAAGCTGAATCGTCGGCTGGGCGATGTAATTGTCCGGTTCGGCTTTTAGCTTCTGGGCAAAGGCTTCGCGCTCGGATTTCGAGGCGTGGGGGCCGACCAGCATGCCGTAGCCGCCGGATTCGCCGACGGCCTTGACCACGAGCTTGTCGAGATTGGCGAGCACATGGGAAAGGGATTTCGGCTCGCGGCAGAGAAAGGTTTCGACGCTGTCCAGGATGGGCTCCTCTGACAGGTAATAGCGGATGAGCCGCGGGACATAGGCATAAACCGCCTTGTCATCGGCCACTCCGGTGCCGGGCGCATTGGCGATTACGACATTGCCGGCGCGATAGGCGTTGAACACGCCCGCAACCCCAAGGGTCGAATCGGACCGGAAGGCGAGGGGATCGATGAAATCATCATCGATGCGCCGGTAGATCACATCGACACGCTTCAGGCCGGAGGTGGTACGCGTATAGACGGCATTGTCATTGACGACGAGGTCGCGCCCTTCGACCAGTTCCACGCCCATCTGGCGCGCCAGGAAGGCGTGCTCGAAATAGGCCGAGTTGAAGACGCCCGGCGACAGCACGGCGATCGAAACATCGTCCTGGAACGGCGCCAGCGATTTCAACATCGCCAACAGATCCTGGGGATAATGTTCGATGGGGCGCACACCCGCGGTGCGGAACAGGGCCGGAAAGGCGCGGCGCACCACGTCGCGATTGGCGAGCATGTAGGACACACCGGAGGGAACGCGCAGATTGTCTTCCAGCACGACAAAGGTGCCATCCTCGCGGCGCACCAGGTCCGTGCCGCAGACATTTACATAGGCACCGTGCGGTACCGGCAGCCCGCGCATCTCACGACGGTAATGCTTGGACCCGTAGATCAGCGCCCGCGGCACGAGACCGTCCTTCAGCACGCGCCCTTCGGCATAGACATCGAGAAGAAACAGATTCAGCGCCTGAATGCGCTGTTTCAGCCCCGCTTCCATCCGCGCCCATTCCGCGGCCGTGATCA
The DNA here is from genome assembly GCA_035577685.1 of Micropepsaceae bacterium. GTDB lineage: Bacteria > Pseudomonadota > Alphaproteobacteria > Micropepsales > Micropepsaceae > CAIYRG01. The sequence continues at coordinate 1,694 of DATLVC010000018.1, forward strand.
TGCGCGGCAGGAGGTCGGTCGGGATGATCCGCTCCGTGGACTGATTCTCGCCGTAGACCGTGAAAGTGATGCCCTGGTGCAGGAACGACTGCTCGCAGGCCTGCTGGCGCCGGCGCAACTCCTCGGCAGGCAATTCGCCGACGCGCTGGTAAAGCTCCTCGTAATGCGGACGCACCTTGCGCTCGGGCGTGAACATCTCGTCATAGGCCGCGCCCAGCGCGTAATTCGTATAATGCCGCGAGACAGGGTGCGTGCCCGGAGGGGCCCGGTCTTCGACCGTCGCGAAGAGCGTATGCTGCATATGCGAAGGGGACAGGAAATTGCCCTACCCCGTCAAGGGGGCTCAAACCCGCGCGCAATGTCGCAGCCGAGAAAGTTGGGCGGGATGGCAGTGGAGGGGGAAAAATACCCTAAGGACGTATCACGCCGGGACCACGGGTAACATCGGGTAAACCATAGCAAAAGGATTGTGGGCCTTACCGCCCCGGCCCCTGTGGAGCCACGCTGGCCACGATGGTCGCATCGAGCTTCTCATAGTCCGAATAGCCGATGGTCTCGTACAGCTCTTTGCGCGTCTGCATCCGTGCCAGCATATTGTGCGAGCCCCCATCGCGCTTGATCGCGGCGTACAGCTCTTCTTGCGCCTTGGCCGCCACCCGCATGGCGCTCGCGGGCCAGATCACCATGCGATAGCCCATGGCTTCGAATTCGCTTGCGGTGAAGACCGGCGTACGGCCGAACTCCGTCATATTGGCGAGCAGCGGGGCCTTCACGCGCGCGGCGAAGGTGCGGAACATCTCGGCACTCGTCAGCGCTTCGGGAAAAATCGCATCGGCGCCGGCCTCCAGATAGAGCTTCGCGCGGGCCACCGCGCCGTCCATCCCTTCCGCGTCTGCGGCATCCGTGCGCGCGATGATGAAGAGATTGCGCCGCGCCTTCACCGCGGCCGCGATCTTGGCGGCAGCGTCGCGCGCATCGGCCAGTTTCTTGTCGTTCAAATGGCCGCATTTCTTCGGCAGCACCTGGTCTTCGATATGGACGGCCGCGGCACCGGCGTCCTCGAAGCTCCTCACCATGTGCATGACATTCAGGGCCTCGCCATGGCCGGTGTCGCCATCCACGAGCACCGGCAATGCCGAAGCGCGCGCGACCTGACGGATGAAGAAGCAGACCTCCTCCACGGTGATGATGCCGAGATCGGGAAGCCCCATGGTGCCGGTCATCGCGCTTCCGCCCACGTAGAGCGCCTCGAATCCGGCGCGTTTGGCCAGAAGCGCCGCCATGCCGGTATGGGCACCGGGAATTGGCAGGATTTGGTTGCGCGCGAGCAGGGCACGAAAGCGCTCGCCTGCGGGTCTATCGGGCAGGTCGGCGCCGACCAAAAAGGGCATGTTAGCCTCCGGATTCAGATCGCATAAAGATCGACATAATCGTTGACGCTCATGGCGTCGAGGCGCGCGGGGTCCAGCGAAACATCGAGAATGGCCTGCTGCCGGTCCGCAGTGAAACGCCGCGCGAGGTTGGTGCGGAATTTCTCCACCAGCAGCGGAATGCCTTCGGTGCGCCGGCGTTTGTGCCCAATTGGGTATTCGCACACGATTTCAGGCAAGACAGTGCCGTCGGTGAAGCGCATCGTCAGGCCGTTCGCAATCGAGCGCTTGTCGGGATCGAGATAATCGTGCGTGAACTGCAAATCCTCGACGCAGCGCATTTTGGCGCGCAAGGCATCGATGCGGGGGTCAGTCGCGACATCGTCCTCGTAATCCTTTGCGGTCAGGCGCCCGAAGATGAGCGGCACCGCCACCATATATTGGATGCAATGGTCGCGGTCCGCAGGGTTGGCGAGCGGTCCCTGCTTGTCGATGATGCGCATCGCCGCTTCATGAGTGCGGATGGTGATCGCCGCGATATCCTCGACTTTGCGTCCCATGGTTCGAAGCTGGCTGTGGAGGGCCATCGCGGCTTCCACGGCGGTCTGCGCGTGAAATTCGGCGGGGTAGGAAATCTTGAACAGCACATTCTCCATCACATAGGAGCCATAGGCGCGCTGGAATGCGAATGGCTTGCGCCGGAACAGCGCATCATAGAAACCCCAAACGGGGGCGGTCAGGGCCGTGGGGTATCCCATCTCGCCGGCTGCCGCGATCAGCGCAAGGCGCACCCCGCGGCTGGTGGCATCGCCGGCGGCCCAGCTCTTGCGCGAGCCTGTGTTGGGGGCGTGGCGATAGGTACGCAGCGCCTGTCCGTCCACGAAGACCTGCGATACGGCGTTGATGGTACGGTCACGCGAAAGCCCAAGAAGCCCTGAAACCACGGCCGTCGTCGCGAGCTTCACCAGCACCACATGATCGAGCCCAACCTTGTTGAAGGAATTTTCCAGCGCGATGACGCCTTGGATCTCGTGCGCTTTGATCATGGCAGTCAACACGTCGCGCATGAGCAGAGGCGCGTTGCCTTTCGCCACGGCGTTGCGCGACAGCCAGTCGGCCACCGCCAGGATGCCGCCCAGATTGTCCGACGGGTGACCCCATTCCGCCGCCAGCCAGGTGTCGTTGAAGTCGAGCCAGCGTATCATCGCGCCGATGTTGAAGGCGGCCTGAACCGGATCGAGCTGATAGCCAGTGCCGGGCACCTTGGCGCCGTGGGGGACGATCGTGCTCGGCACGATGGGCCCCAGCAATTTGGTGCAGGCGGGATAATCCAGCGCCTCCAGCCCGCAGCCCAGCGTATCGATCAGGCAAAGCCGCGCGGTCTCATAGGCGAGCGCGCTGGTGACTTTATAACCCGCCACATAATCGGCGATGTCGGCCAGAACGGAATCGGGCTCGGGCCGTGCGGCTTCGAAATGGGTGGTCATCAGCCGCGCTCGGCCAGGGGCACAAAGGGACGGTTGTCAGGGCCGATATAATTCGCCGATGGGCGGATGATCTTGTTGTCGAGCCGTTGCTCCAGAATATGCGCGCTCCAGCCCGAGGTGCGGGCGACCACGAAGAGCGGCGTGAACATCGCCGTCGGCCAGCCCATCAGATGATAGGAAATCGCGCTGTACCAATCCAAATTGGCAAACATCTTCTTCCTGTCCCACATCACCTTTTCGATACGTTCGGCGACGTGGAACATGGTCATGGAGCCCGCTTCCTGCGACAGGCGCCGCGCCACGTCCTTGATGATCCGGTTGCGCGGATCGGCCACTGTATAGACCGGGTGGCCGAAGCCGATGATCACCTCTTTGGCGGCGAGCCGCCGCTCGATATCGGCCTCGGCTTCGTCCGGCGATGTATAGCGGCTCTGCACTTCGAAGGAGAACTCGTTCGCGCCACCATGCTTGGGACCGCGGAGCGCCCCGATGGCGCCCACGATGGCGGAATAGAAATCCGCGCCCGTGCCGGCAATAACACGCGCGGTAAAGGTGGACGCGTTGAACTCGTGCTCGGCATAGAGGTTCAGCGAAATATGCATGGCACGCACAAACGCCGCATCCGGCCTCTTGCCATGCAGAAGATGCAGCAAATGGCCGCCAATGGAATCATCGTCGGTTTCGACCTCGATGCGCTTTCCGCTGTTCGCGAAATGATGCCAATAAAGCAGCATCGAACCCAGCGACGCCATCAGCCGGTCGGCGATGTCGCGCGCGCCCGCGATGTTGTGATCGTCTTTCTCGGGCAGAACGCAGCCGAGCGCGGAAACGCCGGTCCGCATCACGTCCATGGGGTGCGAGGCCGCCGGCAGCGCTTCGAGCACCGATTTCACGTTCGCCGGGATTCCGCGCATGGCATGAAGCTTGGCTTTGTAGGCAGTCAATTCGGTGGCGCTGGGAAGCCGCTCATGCACCAGAAGATGGGCGATCTCTTCGAATTCGCAGCGGTCGGCAATATCCAGAATGTCGTAGCCGCGATAATGCAGATCGTTGCCCGAGCGCCCGACCGTCGACAGCGCCGTATTCCCGGCAACGACACCGGAAAGGGCGACGGATTTCTTGGATTTGAAGCCGGGGCCATTTTCGCTCACCCTGTTCTCCCGCGCGATGCGGGCAGGATGATAGGCAGAGCCATGGCATTATCCAAGCGCGAGTTTTGGCATTTAAATGGCTGATCTGGCGGCGTTTTTCCGCTAAAAAAGCCCGCTCCAGTAAAGGGCCCGGTCCCGCGCTTGCGGGGGACTAGCCCATCCGGTACGACCGTTCAGGTCTGATTGCATTCGCGAGTCGCTTATTCATGTCGCAGATCGCCTCATTCCCGCAGCGTCACGCGAATGCCGCTCGCTCGCCGAGCGATAGGATCGCGCCGCTGCTCGTGTGGCGCGTGAAGTGATCTTCGGCCCCGCTGAGGGACGCGTTCGGGCACTGCTGCTCGCCACGCTTGCCCTTATTCTCATTCGCGGAATTGTCGCCGGCGCGACGCCGCTCTCTTACGACGAAGCCTATTATTGGCTGTGGTCGAAGCATCTGGCGGTCGGTTACTACGATCATCCACCGGCGATTGCGTACGTCATCCGCACCGGAACGCTGTTGTTCGGCGATACCAGCCTGGGTGTGCGGTTCGGGTCGTGGCTGCTTTCCGCCGCTGCGAGTTGGGCCGTGTGGCAGGCGGGCGGGCTTATTCTGAAAAGCGAATATGGCGCGGCACTGTCCGCGCTGTTCTTCAACCTGATGCCGATGGTCGGCGTCGAAGCGCTGGTTGCCACGCCGGACGCCCCGGAAATCGCGGCGGCAGCGTTTGTGTTGCTCGCTTTGGCGAAGATCGCTGAAACCCGGAACCGGCTTTGGTGGATTGCGGTGGGCGTTGCGGCGGGCTTTGCGCTGCTGTCGAAATACACCGCCTTCTTTCTAGGTGCGGGCATCGTCTTTTGGCTCGTCATCGTACCGAAGGAACGGCGCTGGCTGTTGTCGGTGTGGCCCTATCTCGGCGCTGCCATCGCGCTTTTGATGTTCGGGCCCACCGTGCTGTGGAACGCAGAGCACAATTGGATTTCCTTCGCCAAACAGTTCGGCCGCGTCGAAGAAGGCGGCTTCACTTTGCGGTTTCTCGGCGAGTTCCTGGGTGCGCAATTGGTGTTGGCAACGCCCTTCCTCGCCATTCTCGGCACGGCCGGGACCATCCTGATCCTGCGCTCGCGCGAAATGATGCGCTCGGAGCTTGCGTTGCTTTTCGCCATGATCGCGCCCGCCGTGGTGTATTTCGTGTGGCATTCGCTGCATGACCGCGTGCAGGGCAATTGGCCCTCGTTCCTCTATCCCGTTTTTGCCATCGCCGCCGCGGTGGCCTGGCTGCATGTGAAGCAGACGAAAGCCACGGCGGTGTTGCGCATTTCGCAACTATCGGCTGTTCCGGTCGCGGTGGCGATGATGCTGATCCTCTATGCGCAAGCGCTTTGGACAATCATCCCGGGTGTGCGCGATCCTGTCTCGCGCCTGCTCGCCATCGGCATGGATCGTGTGGTGGTCGACATCGAAACCCAACGCGCGAACACGCATGCGCAAGGGATTCTCACGACGAGCTATGCCCTGATGGGATGGCTCAACTTCTACATGCCTTCGCATCCGCCCGTGGTCCAGGTGAACGAACGCTTTCGCTATCTCGACGAAGCAACGCCGCCGCGCAGCCTGTTCGAAGGGCCGCTGCTTTACGTGACCGAGGTCCGCAACGATCAGTCGGCTCTGCTGGCGATGCGTTTCGCGCATGTCACGCCACTCACCCATATTGCGCGCACGCGCGGCGGTGTGCGCATCGACGAATATGCGGTCTATAGCGTGAGCGGGCTCAAAGGCGAACCGCTTGCGGATTAGGGGATATAGAATTTCGCGCTGAGCTGGAGCTGGTTTTCGACCGCATGCGGGTTCAACCCTTCCAGGGTGCGCTGATTGCGCGTGCTGTCGACGCGGATCGCCTCGCCCGTCAGGCGCAGCCAATCATAAGGCAGATAGTTCACCGCAAGCGTCAGTGCATTGCCATGTTCGCTCATGTTTCCCGGGAACGGGCGCCGCTCATCGGTCGAGAATACATCGGCGCGCGCGGCCACGCGCCAATTCTCCGATATAGTCCAGCCGGCCAACAGATAGGCCGATTTGAAAATCGTATCGCTGTAGAAAAACGCGCTCGGTCTGATCACTGTTTCGCCCGTCATGGCTTGCGCCATCAGCGTGACATCGCCCAGTTGCGTGCGCGCGCCCACATCCCAGAAATCGGTGCGCCAGGCGATTTGACGCCGCACTGCGGTGGGATCGGCTTCATTGTTGTAATAGATGAGATTGAGAAAGCCCAAGCCCACTTCGTCCCAGGACGCGGCGGCATACCAGCCGGGGCGGCCGTCAATTTCCAGCGCCTCATAGGTATAGAGCGGCTCGGGCACATTAAGCGCATAGGCGATGACGTCGGGCTCGCGCGGCCGGTCGATGAGACCCGTCACGCGGTCGTGCAGCGCCCAGCCGCGGTCGGCGATGAGCACGCCGGCGGGATCGTTCCAGCCGAAGATCGAGGCCATTGCCGTGATGGTGCGTTCTTCGCTGCGCCACTCCACATCTCCCTCGACGCCGATGGTGCGCAGCTCTTCGCCGACCCAGGTGTTGATGGCCGATGGCGTCAAAGTCCACGGGCTCGTCCAGCCGATCTCGGTATTTTCGAGCGAAATCGGCGGGAAGAATGCGCCGGCCTTGACCGACCAACGCCACGGCGTGGTGGAGACTGGGCGATAGCGCACATAGGCCTCAAGGAAATCGAAGAAGGTGCGCTGCTCAGGCTCGATACGCGCGACCGCCAAAGCCATCACCTCTGGTGTGATGAGGACCACGGCCTGGCCTACGGCCTCGGCAAGGCGCAATTCGGGTTTGCCATCCTCGGCTCCGTAGCGGAGTTTTCCGAAAAGTCCGCTCTGCCAGGAGTCCTGGTTCGACGGCACGATCAGTCGAAGATCGGCATAACCATCGAAATGGAAATCGACGGCAAAAGCGGGAGAACACGACCCGACCAGAAGGAGTGCTGCCAGGAGTCTGTGCATGTTCATCACGCCGCGTCGTTGAGGGCCGCATCCATGGCAAGCGGCAGTTCGATCATGACCGTCGTGCCAAGGCCCTGGGTGCTCTGGATGGCAAGGGTGCCGCCATGCAATTCGATGATGGTTTTTGCGAAGGGAAGTCCGAGGCCGGCGCCCTGATACGCCGCATCGAAAGCGGGTTTCCTGCGGTGGAAGGGGCGTACCACCAGAGCCAGATCCTCGGAGCGAATGCCGATGCCGGTGTCGGTGACGGTGATCTTCAACATGTCGCCGACGCAATCGCCCGAAACCGTCACGATGCCCTGGGCCGGCGTGAATTTGATGGCGTTGTGGATAATGTTGGTCAGGCTTTGCTGTAGCTTTGCGGCATCCGCCTCGATCAAAGGCCATGCGACCATATCGGCGCCAATGTCCAGTTTCACGCCCGATTTGGCCGCCAGCGGTGCCAGCGATTCCAGACTGGCGGATAAGAGCCCGCCAGGGCTCAGGCGCTTGCGCGCTAGCGTGAGTTTGCCGGATTCGGCGTCGGACAGATCCAGCATCTCTTCCACCTGCACCAGAAGATGGGCGCCGCTGTCGAAAACATGGCGGGCATATTCGACGTAGCGCTGGACCGAGATGGGCCCCAAGAGTTGACGATGGATCATTTCCGAGAAACCGATGATCGCGTTCAGGGGGGTGCGCAATTCGTGGCTCATATTCGAGAGGAATTGTGATTTCGCTTCGCTCGCTTTGACCGCTTGATTGCGCGCCAATTCCAATGAGGCGACTGCACCTTTGAGCGCGGTTTCGCGTTCGGCGATCGATTGCGTCATGTTGGTGAGCGCGGAGGAAAGCTCCCCGATCTCATCGCGGCGCCGGATGGGCGGCATCGGGGTGTAGTCGCCTTTGGCGATGCGCCCCGCAGCTACGGCCAATGCCTCAAGCGGGCGCGATACCCCGCTGGCGATCAGCATGGCGCCGATAAGCGCAACGAGAAGTGCACCGCCCAGCACCAGGAGCATGGGGGTGATCACCACGCGATAGGCGTTCAGGGCTTCTTCCAGCGGATAATCAAGAACCGCGACCACGGGCCGACTGGTTTGGGATGTCACCAAACGCGCCATCATCGCCAGGTGGTCGCCCTTTTGTTCCGCAGCGACAACTGCGTTCTGTGAAGTCGCGGCCGCCGTCGACGCGAGCTGTACGGTGGGCAAATAGCCGGCGGTTTTCGAAACCACGGCCCATTGGCCCTTTGCATCGGTGGTCGCAAGCGCGAGCGATTGGGGAACGGAGGAGAGCTGGCGCAGCTTTTCCAGAAGCGCATCGTTCACCGGCACGCAGGCCGCGATGAAGGCAATCGGAACGGGTGCTCGCACCGGCACCACCACAATCCAATAAATCGCACCGTCCAGAACGGCGAGGGATGTGCCCTGGTCGCTGGTGCCGGCGGTCTCGATCAGATCGGAAAACGGAAATGCGGTCCCCACGGCGCTTTCACCGGTGGTATCGGCGGTGATCTTTCCGTCGAGACCCACCAGGATCATGCGCGTCGCCCCGACCCGGTTGCCGTGATTGCGGAGTGCGGACAGGGCGGTCGCCTGGTCGTTTTCGGCGACGGCCTTGCGAAGCGCATAATCGAGCGAAAGGACTTCGACATCGTCGCTGACGCGTTCGGAGAGCACGTTGAGCTGGCGCGTAAAGACCGAAGCGGTCAGTTTGAGCTGGCTCTTGGCCTGTTCGACCAGATTGGCCCGAATAACCCCGTAGGCGACCACCGCCGTCAACGCCTGTACCACAATAAGGGTCGCAACCAGGAAGAAGCCGAGGCGTTTGCGGAAGCTCATCGCGCCGCCTCAATAGCTGCCGGCATGTCCGCGTGACGCTGTGGCTGCATAGAGCAGCTTAACGTTCACGGAAAGGCGCGTGGTATCGCCCGAGAGCACGGCCCGCAGACTCGGCGGTTCGCGTCCGGGCGGGAATTTGGGATGCCAGACCTGGGCCTGATAATTCCCCGCGGGCACGTCGGCAATGGTTGCGTGGCCGTCGGCTCCAGTAAGCGCCGTCCATGGACTTTCTGTCACGACCGCATAGGCGATCATGTGGTCGTGGATGTTACAGCCCAGCGCCGCTACGCCGGCATTGTCGAACGCAACGGGTGGAGATTTCTCGCCGTGTCCCAGCGTGATCTCGAACTGCTTCACCGGCGAAAAGGAATAGACTTGGTGCGTGGTCTGATCGTTATTGGCGAAAACGACATGTCCGCCCTTCGGCACGATGGTGACCAGCGGAAGAAAGGTCTCGTTGCGTTGATCGATGGTCTTGTCGGTTGTGAGGCGAGTCGACGCCGCGGGCATCGAGGTTTTTGCCTCGGGCACAAGCGTGACGACGGCATTGGCGACGGGATGGCCGTCCTGGTCGACGACTTCGGCGGTGAAATTGGTCGCACTCGCCGGTTCGCAAAGCGCGAACAGCATGACAGTGACGAGCGGTAGGATGCCTCTCCCCATAGCGATTACGCTAGAGGAAATTGGTTACCGAACCTTTCTTAAGCCGTTAAAGGCCTCTTAATCCCGCGTCGATTTCGCGCCACGCGGGCATAATTCCCGCAACTATTTCGTGCGCAACCGCACCGCGCCGCTAAGCGGAAAGTGCTTTGGCAAGCACCGGCAGGCTCCGGTCCATGCGGTAATCGATGCTGGAGTGGTCGTCGGGAAATTCTTCGTAGACGTGCAGCACGCCATATCGTTCGAGAGCCCGGTGCATGCGGCGCGCGCCATAGACGAGATTGTATTGATCGATATCGCCGCAATCGATGAAAAGCGCCTTCAGCCGCTTCAATCCCGCGTGGTGCGTTTCGACGAGGGTGAGCGGATCCCATTTCATCCAATTGGCCCAGCGCTCGGGAATGAATTCGCAGGTTTGCGCATCGACCGGCAGGCGCACCCCCATGAATGCACCGGGATCCGGGTCATAGGTGGCGCACATCGCGAGCATCATCAAAATATGGATGTCGTCATCCTTGACCTTGCGCTTCGCGAAGAAGCCTTCGAGCCAAGCCTTGATGCTGCCGCTCTGCTTGGCGATGGCGCGCAGCACGCGCGGCAGCTCCGGAATATTGAGGAGTTCGAAGCCCATATCGCCGGAATGGCAGGCCGACGCCGACCAGAAATCGGGATAGAGCAGCGCGTGCACAATGGCGCCATAACCGCCCGAGCTTTTGCCGAAGAGGCCGCGCTTGCCCGTCCCGCCGCAATGGAAGGTGCTCTCAACAAGAGGCACCGCTTCCTGGAGCAGAAAATCCGCCCAGCGGCCGATCCCCGCCGAATTGATGTACTGATTGCCGCCGAGCTTGGTGAAGCAGTCGGGAAAGGCGATCACGCAAGGGGGCATGACGCCGGAGGCGATCAGCCGATCCGCCTGCTCCGGCACATTCTCGGTGAAATTGCGCCAATTGGTGTGCGCCGGCCCACCCGCCGTGAAACCGACAAGATCGACCAGCAGCGGCAATCCGTCTCCGCTATGGCCCGCCGGCAGATACACGTCGATGATCCGGTTTGCGGGATCGCCCAGCGGATTGGCTTCGAGCACCTCGCTGTCGATGATGAGGCGTCTGACTGTGCCCGCTGTCGTGGTGGTATCGCGTCTCATCCGATGGCTCCCGATCTATTGGCCGGCCAACGGCCCGTAGAACGCATTTAGCGCCGCCGCGGCGCGATCTTTGCCGTAACGGGCGACTGTGGCGAATCCCGCTTCGCGCATCTTCAGGATTGCCGCATCGTTCTGTTGCAGGCCCGTGACGATCCGCGCGAGCCCGTCGGCCAACTCCTCCAGATGGTCGGGGGCAAACCAGAAACCGTTTTCGGACGTTGCATATTCCTGCGCGCCATAGCCGGTGAAGCCCGCCACGATCGCACCCGATGCCATGGCCTCCAGCGGGACGAGGCCGAACGATTCCAGAAATGGCAGCGACAACACGATTGCGGAGCGGCCGAAGCTTTCCGCAGTCTCGCGTTCGGACCGGTTATCGATGATATCCCAGCCGATGCCGCCAAGTTCGGGATATTTGAGGTTGAATATCCGCTGAACCGCAGCCGCTTCGCGGGGCAATTTCTTCGGGATCGCGGCGATCTGCAGCAATTTGGGCCGCGGGAAGAAAAGGTCGGTGTCGATGAAGCAGGGAAGAACCACGACGTCGGCAAGACGCAGCACGCGTTCGAGAAATCCCTTGGCGATGCCGCTTTGGCAGGTGATGCGTTCAAACCCCAGCGCGCCATATCGCTCGGGGCCGATGGCATTGAACAGCGTGTAATAATGCGCCTGGCAGAAGAGCACCTTGCGCACCGGCAGCTGCAGCATCTCCACCAGAATGCCGTTTAGCGTTTCGGGAAACACCAGAATGTCGCCCGAGACCGGTGCGAAACGTGTGAGCAGCTTCGCGCGCGTTTCGAACCAGGAGGGCTGGCCGTCTGGTTGAAACACGGCGGCATCGAAGCCCAATTCCGTCAGCAATTCGGCGTGCCGATGGAGCGTCTTTATCCCGCCGGTGATTTCATGCCTTGCGAAGGGCGCCAGAAAAACGATACGCGCCACGGCCTCAGCGCAAGCTCGCGTTGATTTTCTCGAGCGCGGCCGAGCCGGGGCACAGTTCCTTCTCACCCAGACGATTGAGCGGAGCGTCCACCGTATTCAGCATGGCATGCATGTCCTTGGGCGCGGGGTCCATGTAGATGAGGCCCGTCACCACTTCGCCCGCTGCAGCGCGGCTCTGCATATAGGTCATCGCGCCGATGCGGTCATGGGGATCATATTCGGGATGCAGCTTGGCAAGACGCAGCATCGACCCGTCATGCAGGGTCACTTCGCTGACCGTCCCCGGCGCGTAGTCGACCGTGATCGGTTCACGCGGGTCCATGTAATCGAGACGATTCACCGCCTCATTATGCTGGCGCACGAAATCGAAGCTTTTGGTCGAACCCGGATGGTTGTTAAAGGCAACACACGGGCTGATGACATCGATGAAGGCGGGTCCGGGCTGGCTCTAGCACGCCCTGATCAGGGGCACAAGCTGCTTCTTGTCGCCCGAGAAGCTGCGCGCGACGAAGGTGGCCCCGACCAGAAGCGCCATTCCAACGAGGTCGAGTGGCGAGTCATTGTTGGAACCGCCGGCCTTGCTCTTCGAGCCCTTGTCGGCCGTGGCGGAGAATTGGCCCTTGGTCAGCCCGTACACGCCGTTGTTTTCGGTCATGTAGAGCATGTTCACGCCGCGGCGCACGCAATGCACAAACTGTCCGAGCCCGATGGAGGCGGAATCGCCATCGCCCGATACGCCGAGATAGATCAGCTCCTTGTTGGCAAGGTTCGAGCCGGTCAAGACCGACGGCATCCGGCCGTGGACGGAATTGAAGCCGTGGCTTTGCCCGAGAAAATAGTCCGGGGTCTTGGACGAACAGCCGATGCCGGACAGTTTCGCCAAACGATGCGGCTCGAGGTTCAGCTCGAAGCATGCCTGAATGACGGCGGCGCTGATGGAATCATGGCCGCAACCGGCGCAGAGAGTCGAAATCGACCCTTCATAGTCGCGATGGGTAAAGCCGAGATTGTTCTTGGGTAGTGCGGGATGATGGAATTTCGGTTTGGCGATATAAGTCATTCCGCAGCCTCTTTGGCTTTCATTTGCAGACGCTCCGCAATCGCCGCGGTGATGAACCGCGCCGTGATCGGCGTTCCGTCATAGTGCAGCACAGAAATGATGCGCGCCGGATCGATGGCGCATTCGTTCACCAGCAGCATGCGCAATTGCGCGTCGCGATTCTGCTCGACCACGAAGACCTGGTCATAGGCGTTGATGAAATCGACCACTTCGTCCGAAAAAGGAAATGCACGAAGGCGCAGCGTATCGAGATGCATCCCCTGGCTTTCGAGCGCAGCAAGTGCCTCGGCCATCGCGGCGGAGGTCGAACCGAAATAGATCACGCCATGCCGCGCCGGCTCGCGGCTTCTGCGCAGGACCGGCGCGGGAACGAGCGATTTGGCGGTTTCGAACTTGCGCAGCAGGCGCTGCATATTGTCGACATAGACGGCACCTTCTTCGCTGTATTTGGCGAAGCGGTCGCGCGAACTGCCGCGCGTGAAATAGGCGCCTTTGGTCGCATGCGTGCCGGGCAGGGTGCGGTAGGGGATGGCGTCGCCATCGACGTCGAGATAGCGGCCGAAAGTCTTGCCCGCGTCCAAATCTTCTGCGGTCATGATCTTTCCGCGGTCATAGACACGCGCATCGTCCCAGGCAAAAGGCTGGCACAGCCAGTCGTTCATGCCGATGTCCAGGTCTTCCATGACGAAGATCGGCGTCTGCAGCCGCTCGGCCAGATCGAAGGCCTGCGCAGCCATTTCGAACAATTCCCTGGGGTCTTCGGGAAACAGCATGACATGCTTGGTATCGCCGTGGCTGGCATAGGCACAGGACAGAAGATCGGATTGCTGCGTGCGCGTCGGCATGCCGGTTGAAGGCCCGCCGCGCTGCACGTCGAAGATCACCGCGGGAATTTCCGCGAAATAGGCAAGACCCAGGAATTCCTGCATCAAGGAGATGCCGGGGCCGGACGTTGCCGTGAAAGCACGTGCCCCATTCCAGCTTGCGCCGATCACCGAACCGATGGCGGAGATTTCGTCTTCCGCCTGGATGATGGCGAACTTGTTCTTCTTGGTTTCGGGATCGACGCGGAATTTGCGGCAATATTTCATGAAGGATTCGGCGAGCGACGTCGAAGGCGTGATGGGATACCAGGCGGCCACCGTCGCCCCACCATACACGCAACCGAGCGCCGCCGCGTCATTGCCGTTGACGAAGATACGATTGCCCACCGCGTCGGCGCGCGCCACGCGCAAGCCGCAAATGCCGGAAAGATTTTCCTTGGCATAGGCATGACCCATGCGCACCGCTTTGATATTGGAATCCAGAAGCTGCTGCTTGGCGCCGTATTGCTCCGTGATTAGCTTCTCGACCACGGCGAGGTCGATGTCCAGAATCGACGCCAGCGCGCCGACATAGATGATGTTCTTGAACAGCTGCCGCTGGCGCGGGTCGCTATAGGTGCGATTGCAGATCTCCGTCAGCGGCATGCCGATGACGTTCACATCGCTGCGGAATTTGGATTCCGGCAAGGGCTTGGAGGAATCGTAGAACAGATAGCCGCCGGCATCGATGGATGCGATGTCCTTGTCCCAGGTCTGGGGATTCATTGGAACCATCAGATCGACGCCGCCGCGCCGGCCGACCCATCCCTTGCCCGAAACGCGCACCTCGAACCAGGTGGGCAGCCCTTGGATGTTGGACGGGAAGATGTTGCGCGTCGCGATGGGCACGCCCATGCGCAGGATGGCGCGCGCGAACAATTCATTGGCGGACGCCGAGCCCGAACCATTCACATTGGCGAATTTGACGACGAAATCGTTGGTAGACTTGATCGGTTTAGACATGGCAGCCGGCCTTGGCCGTATTGAAGAGAAATTTCTGCATGTCCCAAGCCCCTGTCGGGCAGCGTTCCGCGCAGAGCCCACAATGCAGGCACAGATCTTCGTCCTTCGCCATGATGCGTCCGGTTTTCAAAGCCTCTGAAACGTAAAGGTCTTGCGTGTCGGCGTGCGTCGATGGCGCGGTGAGCCGTTGACGCAGCTCGGCTTCCGGTCCGTTTTCTGTGAAGGTGATGCAATCCATCGGGCAGATGTCGACGCAGGCGTCGCATTCGATGCATTTCGGTCCTTCGAACACGGTCTGCACATCGCAATTCAGGCAGCGCTCGGCTTCCAGGAAAGCCTGTTTTACATCGAAGCCAAGCTCGACCTCCATGCGCACATCCTTCAGCGTCAACGCGGGCGGCGCGTGCGGAACCTTGTAGCGCTTGTCGGCGGAGATATCGTTGTCATAGCTCCATTCGTGGATGCCCATCTTCTGGCTCGACAGATTCGTCAGCGGAGAAGGGCGGTGATGCACATTGTCGCCGCTGCACAGAAGATCGATCGATACCGCGGCTTCATGGCCATGGGCCACCGCCCAGATGATGTTCTTGGGCCCGAAGGCAGCGTCGCCCCCAAAGAAGATCTTGGGATGGGTCGCCTGCATGGTGGTGGGATTCACCTTGGGCATGTCCCAACGGTCGAATTCGATGCCGATATCGCGCTCGATCCAGGGAAAGGCGTTCTCTTGCCCAACCGCGACCAGCACATCGTCGCATTCCATGCGCGTGTCGGGTTCGCCCGCGGGCACTAGCGAGCGGCGGCCTTTGGCGTCATATTCCGCTTTCACCTTTTCGAAGATCACGCCGGTCAGGCGGCCGTTCTCGTGGGTGAACTCTTTGGGCACCAGATAATTGAAGATCGGAATGCCTTCATCCATCGCGTCTTCTTTTTCCCACGGAGACGCCTTCATTTCCTCGAAGCCCGAGCGCACCACCACTTTCACATCCTTGCCGCCGAGCCGGCGCGAGGTGCGGCAGCAATCCATCGCGGTGTTGCCGCCACCCAGCACGATCACGCGGCGGCCGATTTTGTCGATATGGCCGAAGGAAACGCTGGAGAGCCAGTCGATGCCGATATGGATGTTCGTAGTGGCTTCCTTGCGTCCGGGAATATCGAGCTCGCGGCCCCGCGGTGCCCCGCAGCCGACAAAGATCGCGTCATAGCCTTCTTCGAGGACGGCCTTCATGGAATCGATGCGCTGACCGAGCCGCAATTCGGGCTCAAGTCCGAGGATGTAATTCACTTCCTCGTCGAGCACGGTTTCGGGCAAGCGGAATTTCGGAATCTGTGTGCGCATCATGCCGCCGGCCGATGCGTCGGAATCGTAGAGCACGCAATGATAGCCGAGCGGCAGCAAATCGCGCGCGACCGTCAATGAGGCCGGCCCCGCGCCGATCAGCGCGATGCGCTTGCCGTTTTTCTGTGCGGGCGCGACGGGAAGCCGGTCGCGGATGTCGTCCTTGTGGTCGGCGGCAACGCGTTTCAAGCGGCAAATCGCGACAGGCTGCGCAGCCTTGCCTTCCTCGATGCGTCCACGCCGGCAGGCCGGCTCGCAGGGACGATCGCAGGTGCGGCCCAGCACGCCGGGAAACACATTCGAATGCCAATTGATCATATAAGCATCGCTGTAGCGCCCGGCGGCGATCAGCCGGATGTATTCCGGCACCGGCGTGTGCGCGGGACATGCCCACTGACAATCGACGACTTTGTGAAAATAGTTCGGGTCTTTGATGTTGGTGGGAGGGACCTCGGAAATCTGGCCGCTCTCCAGGCCCAAACGCGCTCCCGGAATTTGTTCTACGCTCTGGCCCGTTCGCGAGGGGGCCGATATTTCGGCCGGCCCAGGTGCCGCATTACCATCCATGTCCGTGACCATTGCTCCAGCGAACTAGCTGCATATTGCCATGCGAATTTGCGACTGCCCGCGATCTGGGTGGATTTCGTAAATTCGTTTCCTCACATGCGGTGCGTATAGGCGCCCCTCGGTGCTCTTTCGACACCGCTGTCAGGCCGCCTCCCCCAGCTCTATTTACACCATAGAAGACGTGATGGCGAAAAATTTCGCTGTCCGTTCGCTTACTTTTACCAACAAAAACAAGGGCCATGGCGACATGCGCCATGGCCCTTGGAGAAGCTTAGCCGGTTGGACCGGCATCGATTTCTCACCCGCGAGACGTGCGGTCACGCAAGTGGCGAGAATCAACGTTAATCGCAACCGTATGGCCGGTTTGGGTCTTGGCCATGGCCATCATGTCCAGCGGCGAAATGGTCGGCGCGACCACGCGCTTGCCCTTATCGGTCAGCATCGAGGCCGGCATGGCAACCGCGATACCGCTCGGGAGCTGAACTTCGGCTTTTCGCGCCGTCACGTCCATCGCGAGGATGGTGCCCAGCCGCGCACCATGGGCGCCAAACACCGTCTTTCCTTCCATCCGGTTCAAAGCCGATTTATCCCGGTTTTGGACGTTTTTCTTGGGCGTCACGGCCGCAGGTTCCGCAATAACGGATTGTTGCGGCGCGACATAGTCCTCATTGAAGGACAGTCCACCGCGACGCGGTTCCCCGAAGCTCGGGCTCGAATGCGGGATAGCACCGCCACGCTGAGGGCCGGAACTCTGGTCCGAATCACCAATGGCCCGCAGGTCTGCCGGCGTCGGATTCGGCGCCGAGCCGATGTTCAACATCGTGTTTGTGCGGCTGTTGCTGAACCAATTGGCATAGGCCGGCGTGACGCACACTGCCGAAAGCAACAGCAAAGACATCATGGTTTTGGCCGTTTTCATCTTGCGCTCCTTGTTTTTGAGCAGGCCAATATGGCCGTGCGCAACCGTTACAAGGAAAACGCGCGGAACGGCTTGGGGCTGCGTCAAAATCGGCGCGAATAGTCCTGTTAAATCAATGGTTTGGAAGCGAAAATATGGCAACAAAAAGGCGGGCCGAAAAACAGCCCGCCTTTGAACGATGATTCGCGTGGTTTCTTAGTGAGACGGCGAAGCCGCCGCTACCACGCCGGCATTGCTGCTCTGTGCCGTGGTCTTGGCTGGCGCAGCCGGGGTAGCAGCCTTAGCGGTATCCTTGGCTGCATCGGTTGCCGCAACGGCGCTGGGATCGGCCTGGTCATTCTGCGCGGCGATCGGCAGCCGCATCTCGCGAATGTCTTCCGGCGTCGGGTTCGGCGCCGAGCCGATATTGCGGTTAATCCCTTGATACGGATTGTGGAACCAGTTTGCGGACGCCGGAGTGACAAAGGCCACGGTGGCAAGCAGCAGCGGCAGAATCAATTTATTCATGTTCGTATCTCCATGTGCGCCTCGCGGGCCTGGCATTTGCAGGCGCTTGTTATAGATCGGCGACGCGCCGATGTTTTCAACCCCTCGGCGAATGACATAGCACAAAGCCCGCTTTTTGACCATTAGGCGGGCGGATAATCGTGCCAGTTGCCCTGCGCGTCGCGGACCCGGTGTGACGGCCCGCTTGTTTCAACGTCACTGGGCATAAGCGGCGCCTTGGCATGACCGCCGGGAATATCCAGCACGTAATGCGGCTGACAGAGTCCGGAACTGCGGGCGCGCAGTTCGCGCATCAAGGCCTGCCCCTCCGCAATGGTGGTTCGGAAATGAGCGGTTCCGGGCGCCAGATCCATGTGATGCAAATAATAGGGTTGGATGCGTGCCTCCACGAGCGCACGCATCAGGGCTTCCAGCGTTGCCGCATCGTCATTGACGCCCTTCAGCAGCACGGTCTGGCTCAGAAGCGGGATGCCGGCCTCGATCAGCCGCGACGTTGCGCGGCGTGCGGCATCGGTCAGCTCGCGCGGATGATTCACATGCACGGCGACATAGGTTGTTTTTTCGGTTTGCAATGCGCGGACCAGTTCGGGCGTGATGCGTTCCGGATCGGCGATGGGCATGCGCGTGTGCCAGCGCAAAATCTTGACGTGGGGAATGGCGCTCAGCCGATCGGTGACCTCATGCAGCCGCCGCGGCGACAGCATGAAGGGATCGCCGCCGGTCAGGATTACTTCCCAAATCTCGGAATGCGCAGCGATGTAGGCCAGAGCGACGTCGAGATCGGCGGTGCTCAGCATCTGATCCTCGCCCGGCCCCACCATTTCGCGGCGGAAGCAAAAGCGGCAATAGACCGGGCAGACATGGGTGAGCTTCAACAGCGCGCGGTCGCGATAGCGATGCACGATGCCTTTCACCGGGCTGTGGACTTCGTCGCCGATGGGATCGGCACGTTCGCAATCCTGGGTTTTTGCTTCGGCGGGTGAGGGCACGAATTGCCTCGCGATTGGATCGTCGGGATCGCTGGCGTCGATAAGATCGGCTATCGCGGGCGTGATGGCGATGGCATAGCGCACGGCCACATGAGCGAGCGCATCGACCGCATCGTATGCAATCAAACCAGCCGCCGCCAATTTCTCCGGCGTCCGCAATGTCCGTCCTTTGTCGAGCATCAAAACTCCTGCACGGGTTCCGTCATTTGTGCGTCAGCGGCGGGTTCGCATCATCTCTCGAATATAGAGGGCTCTGCCGGAAACCTCATAGTGCGCGCACCGGTTCATTTCGTCGTGGGCGTCCACATCACTGCATCGATGTTAGGGGCGCCGGTGGCGAGCATCACCAAACGGTCGAACCCTAGTGCCACGCCGGACGCCTCCGGCATCTGCGCCAGCGCGGCGAGGAAATCCTCGTCGATGGGATAGCGCTCGCCGTAGCGCTCCTGTTTTTCCGCCATCTCGGCTTCGAAGCGCCGCCGCTGTTCCGCCGAATCGGTCAACTCGCCAAAGCCGTTGGCCAATTCCACGCCGCAGACATAAAGCTCGAAGCGTTCGGCGAGGCGGGGATCGTTCAGTATCGCGCGGGCGAGCGCTGCCTCCACACGCGGATAGCGATCGAGGATCGTGGGCACATTTATTCCGAGGCGCGGTTCGATTTTCTCAGTCAGCACGCGGCTGAATAGGTCGGACCAGGAATCGCCGGCTCCTGTCTTGATTCCGGCGGCGCTGGCCGCACGTGCGAGCGCATCTGTATCCGGCTCGCCTGCGTCATCGAGCGTGGCCAAAAGATCAATACTCGCGTAACGGTCGAAAGCCTCGGCCACGCTGATGCGTTCGGCCGCGCGCGTAACATCCGCCCGCCGGTCGCGGAAACGAAAATTCGTGGTGCCGGCCTCGGCCGCGGCGAGTTTCAGGATGGCGAGGCAATCGGCGATGACCGCGTCATAGGGCTCGCCCGCGCGATACCATTCCAACATGGTGAATTCGGATGCATGCAGCGGCCCACGCTCCCGATTGCGATAGACGGGACCGAGGCTGAAGATGCGGGTCTCGCCGGCCGCCAGCAGCTTCTTGCAGGCGAATTCCGGCGAGGTATGGAGATAAAGCCGGTCCGCGACACCGTCCGTGCCGATCCGTTCCGTCGAAAACGCGTGCAGATGCGCCTCATTGCCGGGGGAGACCTGAAGCGCGCCGCATTCGACCTCGACAAAGCCTTGGCTTGCGAAATGGCGCCGCACGCTATCGCGGATGCGTCCGCGCGTGAGCAGCAAGGGCCGGCGGTCGGCATGGACGGTTTTGTCCCACCAAGGCGAGGCCCCGATCATGGCGCGAATGGGCCATCTTGGCCCTCGGACACGCACCTGCTATGACCCCGGCCCGGGCGCGGGTCGCGGCCCCGGTGCGGGTTTCGCCCGTCGTTAGCCCGGTTTCCGGCATAATTTAAGAGGTGCAGTGTGGTTTCGGTCATCGCCAGCAGCATTCGCAAGGGCAACGTCGTGGAAAAGGACGGCAAGCTCTATGTCATCATACGCGCCGAAAATATCCATCCTGGCAAGGGCACGCCCGTCACGCATCTGGAAATGCGGCGCATTTCGGATGGCGTGAAGACGAACGAACGCTACCGCACCACCGATTCGGTCGAGAAGGCGTTCATCGACGAAGGCAAATACAATTACCTGTATCAGGACGGTGAGCATTACGTGTTCATGGACCCGGTCAATTTCGAGCAAATCCACGTGTCGGCGGATATTCTTGGCGATTCCGCGGTCTATCTTCAGGAGAACATGGAGGTCAGCCTGAGCCAGTTCCAGGGCGTTCCGATTTCCATCGAATTGCCGCCGCGTGTGGTGCTTGAGGTGACGGAGACCGAACCGGTGGTGAAGGGGCAGACGGCCTCGTCCTCGTTCAAGCCTGCGGTGCTGTCGAACGGTGTCCGCACTATGGTGCCGCCCCACATCAACGCGGGAACGCGCGTGGTGGTACAGACTGAAGACGGCGCCTATCTGGAACGCGCGAAGGATTAGACTTCCGGCGCGCAATCACCGGGCGCCACCATGAACTATCGCCACGCCTATCATGCCGGGAATTTCGCCGATTGCCTGAAGCACGCGGCGCTGGTCGCGGTGCTGCAGCATCTGCGCAAGAAAGAGACGCCCTTTGCCGTCATCGATACCCATGGCGGGCGCGGGCTTTACGACATCGGCGGGGAAGAAGCGAAAAAGACCGGCGAAGCCGAAGCCGGGATCGTCCGCCTGCTGCGACTCGAATCCGTGCCGGGCGTTCTTGAGCCCTATCGTGAATGCGTGCGCAGCTTCGGCGAGGGGATCTACCCCGGCTCGCCCTTGATTGCGGCGAAATTCCTGCGCACCAAAGACCGCCTGGTCGCGATTGAAAAGCATCCGCAGGAATATGCCGCGCTCGCGTCGGTGCTCGGCAACCAGAAGCGCGCGCGCGTCGTTGAGGGCGATTATCTGCGCGAGCTGCCGCGGCTGCTGCCCCCGGCGGAGCGTCGCGGGCTCGTGCTGATCGATCCGCCCTATGAGGCCGAGGATGAATTTGCGATGGCCACGCGGGCGCTGATTGCCGCACACAGCCGCTTCGCCACCGGGATTTACCTTTTCTGGTATCCGGCTAAGGAGCGTCCTCTGGTAGCGGCGTCCGCGGGCGAGCTGTTGAATGCGGGCATCAAATCCTTGCTGAAGCTGGAACTCGATGTCGGTGCGCCGGCGGGGCGCGAACGCCTTTCGGCGGCGGGTCTTCTCATCGTCAATCCGCCCTTTGGCTTTGCCGAGGAGATGCGCAAGATCATGCCGTTCCTGGAGGCGATTCTGGCACAAGGTCCTGGCGCAAGCGGCACGGTCCACAGCTTCGCGGAAGCGTGATCGGTCGGAGCTTTCGGGAAAAGTCCTTATTTACCGATTGTTTACGAGATGCCGGTACCCTGCTGATCACGGGGGGCGACTCGTTGGAGACGCCTGTGTTGCACGTTAAGGCCGATTGGTTCGATCCCACCGGAAAGGTGGCATCCGAAAAGGCCGAGCCGGGTAGGGAGCTCTCAGCTTCTGAAACGGCGAGGCTCCTGCGTGAGCGTGCGGCCCGCTATCGCGAACTCGCCAAGACGCTCTACAACGAAAGCCTGATCAGCGAAGTCGAATCCTTGGCGCGCGAGCTTGATGACGAAGCGGCGATGCTTGAGGTGGGCGCCTATCCCTATTTCGAGGAAGCGTTCCCCGACGGCTTCTAATATCGCGCTGCAGACGCGAAATGCGCCGCCA
>DATLVC010000019.1:0-7081 GCA_035577685.1 Micropepsaceae bacterium
GCCCGGCAAATCTTGCCGGTTTCCGCTACAGCAGATGCCCACCTTTTTCGGCTTTGACGCGCAGATAATCGCGATTGTGCGCATTGTCGGGAAAGGCGTGCGGGACACGCTCCGTCACTTCGATACCGGCGGCTTCCAGGGCACGCACTTTCTCCGGATTGTTGGTGAGAAGACGGACCTTGCTGTAGCCCAGAAGCCGCAGCATCCGCGCGGCGATATCGTAAAGGCGTTCGTCGGCCTCAAAACCGAGGCGCTGATTGGCCTCCATCGTATCGAAGCCTTCGTCCTGCAGCCGATAGGCGCGCAGCTTGTTCATCAGCCCGATGCCGCGGCCCTCCTGCGCAAGATAAAGCAGCACGCCGCCGCCTTCTTTTGCGATTTTTTGAACGGCGCCACGCAGCTGATCGCCGCAATCGCATTTCAGCGAACCCAGCAAATCGCCGGTGAAACATTCCGAATGAAGCCGTGTCAGCACCGGCCCCGGAGTGGCGAGGGCAGGGGCATTCTTGGCGCCGATGATGACGGCATAATGTTCGGGTCCGCCGTTCAAAGGACGGAATGCAGCGAGTTCGGTGTCCTCCGCGCCTTCGAGCGGGACGGATGCACGCGTCACAAGCTGAAGCGTCTCTGCGGCGCGCATTTCGAATCCCGCGATATCGGTTGCGGACACTGTGCTGAGCGCATTCTCCGCCTGAACGCGATCGCGGACATCGTCGGCAATCGGAAACAGCACCGCGGCGGGGAGAAGACCCGCTAGTTTCGCCAAACGCACGGCGGCGGCCGCCGATTGCGAAGATTCCTTGCGCGATGCTTCGAAGGGACCTTTCAAAGGATAGTCCAGATCGCTCGCCGGATCGGCGATGGCACGAATCTCCTCCGCCTTTACGGTGCTGGAGAGTGGGACGCGCACCACAGCCGCGGTGTAAAGGCGGATCTTCAATGTCGCCGCCCTAGCATGGGTCAGAATCAAGGAGGGCGGCCCTCCGAGGGCGGCGAGCGCGGCCAGGGTTTCGTCCCGAATCGTTTCCGCCGCCACCGCAAGGCCGCTCTGTGCAGCCGTTTCGGCGCGAATCACCACCGGTGCACCGCGGCGGAAATCGCCCGCGGCCCGTTCCACCCGCTGTTCGGATGAAACCAGGTTCTGGAGGTTCGCGGGCTTAATTTCGCCCGGTTTGTCTGCGGTCATGGCCCCGACATACACCGGTCCCGGGAAACGGGATAGAGTTTGGCGCATTACCGTAACGCCGGAATAGTGGGAGTTTTGGATGCCGAGCGCGAAGCGTGTTCTTCTCGTAGACGATGACGAGATGCTCCGCGTCTCACTGGCTGAGCAGCTCGAGGCCGATGGGACGTTTGAAGCGGTCGAAGCGGGAACCTACCGCGAAGGGTATCAGAAGGGGCTCGAAGGCCTCTACGAATTCATGGTGCTGGACGTCTCGCTTCCCGATGGCGATGGCCGCGAACTTTGCCGCCACTTCCGCGATTCGGGCGTCACCTGTCCGATCATCATTCTGACCGCCTCCGACTCGGATGCAGATACCATCGAAGGGCTGAAGGCCGGTGCGAACGATTACATCACCAAGCCCTTCCGCTTTGCCGTGCTGATGGCGCGGGTGGACGCCCATCTGCGCAGCCATGGAGCCAGCGAAGAGGCCATTTACAAAATCGGCCCTTACACGTTCCGTCCCAGCGCGAAAGTGCTTCTGGAAGGGGGCAAGCGCATCCGCCTGACGGAAAAGGAAACCAACATCCTGAAATATTTGCAGCGCGCGGGTTCCACCGTCAGCCGCGACGTGCTGCTGCACGAAGTGTGGGGCTATAATCCCGCGGTTTCCACGCATACGCTGGAGACCCATATTTATCGCTTGCGCCAGAAGATCGAGAAAGACCCCTCGCGGGCTCAATTGCTGATCACCGAAAGTGGCGGTTACCGTCTCAATCCGTGAAGTCCGCTTGTTTTGGAGAGAGGGCGGCGCGTGGCGTCCGGTGGGCTATCTGCGTTAATGCTCCGCCCGGGCGGCCGTCTTGACGGTTGCTTCCGACCTCAACTCGGGCATTCCGATTGCGGCAATGCGGGGCATGAACCGCAATCTCTTCGCGCCTGCGACGAGGGGCCTTGTGAGGGTATCGGTCAAACCCCGGTAGGGAGCCTCGTTCGCCACTCCAAAATGTACTTTGCCGCGGGCCTCCGGGATGCAAAGCGTGCCGAAAGCCCAGTCCCAGATCGACAGAGCGTAACCCAGATTGCGATTGAAGTGCCGCGGATCACTGGAGTGGTGAATCTGATGATGGGCGGGACTGTGGAAGACGCGGCCCAGCCAGCCGGTCGCGGCGATCCAAACGCTCGAATGGCGCAGGTGCAGAAACGTCGCAAAATGCAGAACGAGAAGCGCATTGATCTGAAAGAGGGTGAGCGGGTGAGCGGACGGCCCGAACAGCCACTCCATGGCGCCATAGGCGCCGCCATTCGTCAAAGCCACGACGTTCGCGGTGATAATGATCTCGATGGGATGTTGCCGCCACTCGGCTAGGGGCGTCAGGACCTCCGCCGAATGGTGAACTTTATGCACTTCCCACAATGCCGGGACCTTGTGCAAGGCGTAGTGCATTGCCCAATAGCCGAGTTCCAGCGCCACAATCTGAACGATGGTGGTGATGATTCCCCCGATCCAAACCGGGAGATAAAGCTGGGGCGCCGGTCCTGCGAGCCTATCGAGGGCGGAAATTGTGCCGGCGCGCCATGCTTCGCTCGATGCGTGGAATAATCCGTAAACGGTCAGCGAGAGCACGCCGTGGATGAGATAGAGCTTCAAATCCAGCCGCGTGGAGCGGTGAAACCAAAGCGCCCGAGAGCCGAGCAGAGGCAGCAGGGATCTCGCGCGGATTGTCCGCCGGCCTCTCCGGCGCCACAGCATCACCGCGAGAGCGAACATCAGCCCGCCCACGAGATAGGCCCAATAATATCCGTCGCTGGGATTCAAGAACCGCAGGACTTGATAGCGGAGAATGTCGAGCGCGGACGCCAGCATGGTCATGCCGTGAATCTGACCCGGTCACGCCTTCAAAATTGTTAATCCCGTCTTTCGGCGGCAACCTTCGCGAGGCGTGAGAGCCGCAATATGGCGAGCCCCTGTTGAGGAAAACTGCACCGCCGAGGTGCTGCCTCGAATAGTATAATTCGCGGCTTGCCTAACTGAAGCTAAACGGGGCTACGACTAATTACGACGGCCTCGGACACAACGCATCGGATAACGATGCCTTTCGAATATTCACCTGGTTTGGTTTTTGAGGGTGTCGTTCACTCGTGGCGCAGCGCTTCGATGGGATCGAGGCGCGCCGCCCGCCGCGCGGGGAAATAGCCGAAGGCAACGCCAATTCCGGCCGAGAAGATGAATGCGATCACCACGATGGAAATGGAAGGCACGAATGGGATCTTCAGGAAATGCGTTCCGGCGGCCGAAGCCCCCAGACCGAACGCGATTCCGACGAGTCCCCCCAGCGCCGACATCATCACGGCCTCGACCAGGAACTGCGTGAGCACGTCGCGTTCGCGCGCGCCGATGGCAAGCCGGATGCCGATCTCGCGCGTGCGCTCGGTTACCGACACCAGCATGATGTTCATGATGCCGATGCCGCCGACGATCAGGCTGACTGCCGCCACCGCCGAAAGAAAGAGGGTAAGAATGCCGGTGGTCGTCTGCATGATCTGCGTGATCTGCGCCATGTCGTTGGCCTGGAAATCATCGGGTGTTCCCGGACTCAAATGACGCCGTTCGCGCATCAGATCGGTCAGATCCTTCTTGATCTTGGGAACATCCTCGGCGCGTTCGGCGGCGATCCATAGCGTGCCAACATTCGTGTTGCCGGCGAGCCGGCGCTGCACGGCGCGGATCGGCATGATGATGAGATCGTCCTGATCCTGGCCGAAGGTCGATTGGCCCTTGGCCGTCAGGATGCCCACGATATCGCATGGCACGTCGCGTACGCGGACATTTGCCCCCAGCGGATTCTGGCTGCCAAATAACGTCGTGCGAATGGTCTGGCCGATAATACAGGCAGGCTTGCCGCTGCGGATTTCCGCATCGGTGAAGAGCCGTCCCGTTGCCAAGGGCCAGTCGCGGGCATCGAAATAGGAATTGTCAGTGCCGGTGATCTGGGTCGGATGGTTCTGATTTCCCGCAACCGCGATTTCCGAACGCATCGCCACCGCGGCTACCGCGCGCAGACCGGCAATGTCGCGACGGACCGCATCGACATCGCCAGTCTCGAACGGCGAGGCATCGGATTGGGCGCCACCCATGCGGCGGGTGCCGGGGGCAAGGATCAGAAGATTGCGCCCCAGCGAGCCGATGCTCGACGTGACGCTTTGCGTCGCGCCATTGCCGAGCGTCACCATGGCAATGACTGCGGCCACGCCGATGATGACGCCGAGCGTCGTCAGCGAGGCCCGCATCATGTTGCGGCGGATTTCACGCAAGGCGAGGATGAGCGCGTTGCCGATCACGACGCGACCCTTTCCTTGCCCACACCCGCCCGATGCGGATTGGGCGTATCGGAAGCAATCCGCCCATCCAAAAACCGGATATGCCGCTTGGCATAGGCGGCAATGTCCTCTTCATGGGTCACCAAGACGATCGTGATGCCGCGTTCTTCGTTAAGCTTGGTGAAAAGATTCATCACCTCATAGCTGCGTGCGGTGTCGAGATTGCCGGTGGGCTCGTCTGCGAAAATCACCGCGGGGTCAGTGACGAGCGCGCGCGCAATGGCCACCCGCTGCTGCTGGCCGCCGGATAATTCGGAGGCGGTGTGCTTTTCGCGATCCGAAAGACCCACAAGGGCGAGGGCTTCTCGGGCCTTCTCATGGCGCTCCTTGGCTGGCGTGCCCCGATAGATCAACGGCAGCTCGAGATTTTCCAACGCCGAGGTACGCTTCAAAAGATTGAATCCCTGGAAGACGAAACCGATGAAATTGCGGCGAAGCAGTGCGCGTTGATCGCGCGTGAGCGACCCCACATCGATACCACGAAAGAAATAGTGCCCGAAAGTCGGCGTATCGAGGCAACCCAAAATATTCATTGCGGTCGATTTCCCCGATCCCGATGGGCCAAGAACCGCCACAAACTCTCCGCTAGCGATGGAAAGATCGATATGGCTGAGAGCCGCTACCGTGGCTTCGCCCGAGCCATAGATCTTCGAGACGCCCATCAGGCGGATAAGTTCCGTGCTCATGTGCCGTTCGCGCGGACGGCCACATCGGTGATGATCTGCTCGCCCGGTTTCAGATTGCCCGACAGGACTTCGGTGTTGCGTCCATCGGTTCGGCCGATCTGAAGATCGCGCGCCACGGGGCGATTATTTTCCTGGACCCAGACGCGGCCCATTACCTCGCCATTGTGTTCCTGGCTAAGGGGCGGCGCGGTGGCGTCTTTCGCCGCGGGCGCAAATCGCAGCGCGCCGTTGGGAACCAGAAGCACGTCCTTGGTGTTGGACACCAGAATATCGACCGTTGCAGTGAGGCCTGGCCGCAATAGCATCGCGCTGTTGTCGACCGTGAGGACGCCTTGGTAGGTCACCACGCCATTCGCCGTCTTGGGCGAATTGCGCAATGAGATCAGCTTCGCATCGAAACGCCGCTGCGGATAGGCATCCACCGAGAACGTCGCGGTCTGGCCTTCCTTCACCAGGCCGATATCGGCTTCGTCGACATCGACTTGAAGCTGCATCACGGAAAGATCGCTTGCCAGCGTGAAAAGCACCGGCGTTTGAAACGTGGCCGCGACCGTTTGCCCGGTCGAGACTTTGCGGTCCAACACCACGCCGTCGATCGGCGAGCGCACGACCGCTTTGTCTATTTGTGTCTGGTACATGCTCACTTGAGCGCTCGCGTTTTCCACGTCCGCTTTCGCCTTGGCCACAGATGCAACCGCGCGGTCATAGGCGGCTTCCGCCGTTTCGGCGTCCTGGGTCGAGATACCCCCATGGGCTACCAGACTCCGCGCGCGATCGCGATGGTCGAGCGTCTCGCGCACCGTCGCTTCGTTGTTCACGACGTTCGCACGGTTGGCATTCATCGAGGCTTGGGCTTGGGCGAGCTGCGCCCTCAGCTGATCCGTATTGATGATCGCGAGCACCTGACCGCGTTTGACGCGGTCAT
The DNA here is from genome assembly GCA_035577685.1 of Micropepsaceae bacterium. Classification (GTDB taxonomy): domain Bacteria; phylum Pseudomonadota; class Alphaproteobacteria; order Micropepsales; family Micropepsaceae; genus CAIYRG01. The sequence goes on from DATLVC010000019.1 coordinate 6,155, forward strand.
TGTAATCGACCTTGACGGAATCGACCCGCCCCGAAATCTCGGCGCCAACATCCACCTGATCCTGCGGCTGCAATGTGCCCGTCGCATTCACGGTGACGGTCAGGGGGCCGCGAACCACGGAGGACGTGACATAGGCCGTCGGCCGGGCCGCGCGCAGGAAATAGAAACCCGATCCCCCGGCGAGCACCAAGAGAATGAGTCCCGCCAGCATGAGCCGCCCCGCCGTGAAGAAGCGGCGCCGCGCAGGCTCAAGCGACAAGCCGCGGCTGAAGTCGGTATCGGAAGTCGGCACTTGTTCGTTCATGAGCGGTTCAGGCGAGCGGATAGAGGTTGCAGGATCACACCCCCTATGTAGGAGCGTATCGAAGCAATGTCGCCCGTAACCGCCTCGATTTGGCCATTCTGACTGTATAATAAGCATTAACCTTGCATATTTTGAGGGGAATCAGGGCGACAGAATGGCTCGCGAACACAAAGGGGCGCCGCATGGCGCAGGCGATTCCCTGCGTGGCGTTCACGCTGCCCGCCCCGTGGATCAGGAACCGCCCGGCAAGGCACCCAAATTCAAATTGCGGCTTCGGACGACCCTGATCGTGGCCGCGATATGGGCGGTTTTCGTTGGCGGTGTGCTGTTCGCACATTGGTTTTCCCAGCTCCCGAACACCGCCAATCTCTTCGCCTATGAGCCGGGGAACGATATTTCCGTGCTCGACGTCAAGGGGCGCATGATCGCGCGCCGTGGTCTCACCCAGGGTGAGAGCATCAAGGTCGGCGAGCTTCCCCCCTATGTTGGCAATGCCTTCATCGCCATCGAAGACCGCCGCTTCCGCTATCATTTCGGCATCGATCCCACGGGGCTCATGCGGGCGGCCTATGCCGATTGGGTTCAAGGCGCCTATGTGCAGGGCGGCTCGACGCTCACGCAGC
>DATLVC010000020.1:0-2893 GCA_035577685.1 Micropepsaceae bacterium
GTGCTGGCTCCTTACGGGGACGATGCCACCCACCCCGCCTTTTCCAAACTGTTCGTGGAAACCGAGTTCGTCCCGGGCGCGGGCACGCTTCTGGCGACGCGACGCCGCCGATCGCCCGAGCAATCGGAAGTCTGGGCCGCCCATCTTGTCGTGATCGAGGGTGAGGCCGAAGGGGGGCTTCAGTTCGAAACCGACCGGGCGCAATTCCTGGGCCGCGGTCAGCACGTCCGTACGCCGCAATGCGTGATCGAGGGCTGGCCCCTTTCCAATACGGTCGGATGCGTGCTGGACCCCGTTTTCAGCCTGCGCTGCCGCGTCAACATCCCCCGCGGCGAGACGGTGCGCCTGTCCTTCTGGACGGTGGTGGCGGAATCGCGGCAGGAGGCGCTCGATCTCGCCGACAAGCATCGCGATCCGACAGCATTCGACCGCGTCAGCACCATGGCCTGGACACAGGCACAGGGGCAATTCCATCATCTCGGCATCGGAGCGGAGGAAGCGCATCTTTTCCAGCGCCTCGCCAATCGCGTGATCTATTCCGATCCGACGCTGAGGCCGTCGTCGGACGTCTTGAGGCGCGGCGCACGGAATATTTCCGCGCTCTGGGCCCACGGCATTTCGGGCGATCTGCCCATCGTCCTTTTGCGGATCGACAGGGATGATGATCTCGATCTCCTGCGGCAATTGCTGCGCGCCTTCGAATATTGGCGGATAAAACGGCTCGCGGTAGATCTCGTCATCCTGAACGAGCGTCCCGCGTCCTATCTGCAGGATTTGCAGGAGACGATCGATCATCTCGTGCGGCCCCTACAATCACGCCCGAAGGGAGACAATGATGTAGGGGGCAGCGTGTTCGTCCTGCGCGCCGATCTTGTGCCCACGGAGATCGTCTTGCTGCTGCAGACCGTTGCCCGAGCCGTGATCCTCAGCCGCCAAGGCACGCTCGCCGACCAGATCTACCGCATCGAAGAACTAAAGCCGCCTGTCATCGCTCGGCCGCCACGTCCTGCGCTCAGCATCGCCGGGCCCGATCTTCCTCTCCCGCGTCCGCGTCCGGCGCTGGAATTCTTCAACGGACTGGGCGGGTTCGCCAGCGAGGGCCGGGAATACGTCACCATTCTGGAACGGGGGCAATCGACCCCGGCACCCTGGATCAATGTCATCGCGAACGAAAATTTCGGTTTCCAGGTGTCCACCTCCGGAGCCGGATTCACCTGGGCGTTGAACAGCCAGCAAAACCGCCTGACGCCATGGTCGAACGATCCGGTGGGCGATCCACCCGGTGAAGTCATCTTCCTGCGGGACCTGGACAGCGGCGAGTTGTGGACACCGACCGCACTTCCGATCCGCGAGGAAAGTGCATCCTACGTCGCGCGGCACGGCCAGGGTTACACCCGCTTCGAGGTCGATGTGCATGGCCTCGCGGTCGAGCTGCTGCAATATGTGCCGCTGCAGGATCCGGTGAAGATTTCCCGCCTGAAGATCGCCAATCATTCGCGGCGCGTGCGCAACCTTTCGATCACCGCCTATGTCGAATGGGTGCTCGGCCCCTCGCGCGCGGCAACCGCGCCTTACATCGTCACCGAGATCGACAATGAAACCGGCGCGATGTTTGCACGCAATCCTTTGAACAACGAGCATGGCGGACGCGTCGCCTTTGCCGACCTCGACGGGCGCCAGAACAGTTGGACCGGTGACCGCAGCGAATTTTTGGGCCGCAACAGGACGCTTCAGCGGCCGATTGCTCTCTTGCGCGGCACGGGCTTGTCCAGCAGGACAGGCGCGGGGTTCGATCCCTGCAGCGCGCTGCAAACAGTCCTGCGCCTCAAGCCGGATACGTCCATCGAAATCCTGTTCCTGCTGGGCGAGGTGGCAACCCCGGCGGAAGCGCAGGGTCTTATCACCAAATACCGCACAACGGACCTCAACGCCGTGTTGGGCGAGGTGACCGCCTTCTGGGACAGGACGCTTTCGACCGTCCAGGTGAAGACGCCCGACCGGGCGCTCGACATCATTCTCAATCGCTGGGCACCGTATCAGACCCTCGCCTGCCGTGTCTGGGCGCGCTCCGCATTTTACCAATCGAGCGGCGCCTATGGCTATCGCGATCAATTGCAGGATTCGACTGCGCTGGCGCTGATCACGCCGCATATCTCGCGCGGCCATCTGCTGCGCGCCGCGGGGCGCCAATTCCCGGAAGGCGATGTGCAGCATTGGTGGCTGCCCGAAACCGGACGCGGCGTCCGCACGCGCGTGTCCGACGACCGGGTCTGGCTTGCCTATGCGGCGGCGCATTATGTCCGAACCACGGGTGACGGCGCCGTGCTCGATGAAGAGGTGCCATTCATCGAAGGCCCGCTTTTGCACGACGGCGAGCATGATTCATTTTTCCAGCCGAACATTTCCGAAAAGCGCGCCAGCCTGTTCGAACATTGCGCTTTGGCCCTGGACGGGGCGCTTGCCTTGGGCGAGCACGGCCTGCCCTTGATGGGCACCGGCGACTGGAACGACGGAATGAATCGCGTCGGCGAAGGCGGTAAGGGCGAAAGCGTTTGGCTGGGCTGGCTTCTCGTTCTTACGCTGACGGAATTTTCCCAGCTCGCCGAGCCCCGCGATTCCACGCGCGCCGCGCGCTGGCGCGAGCACGCCAATAAATTGAGAGCCGCGCTGGAACAAGCCTGGGATGGCGACTGGTATCGCCGCGCCTATTTCGACGACGGCACACCGCTTGGCTCGGTCACCAATACGGAATGCCGCATCGATTCCATCGCGCAATCCTGGAGCGTCATATCGGGCGGTGGTGAACCTGCGCGCACGGCCCGAGCGATGGCGGCGGTGGAAAAATATCTCGTGCGGCGCGACGAGGGCCTGGTGCTGCTGTTCACACCACCTT
>DATLVC010000021.1:0-10110 GCA_035577685.1 Micropepsaceae bacterium
CACCCCCACCACGCCCGAGACATTGTTCTCGCTCAGGTCAATACTGGTGGCGGCAGTATCTCCACCGGGCAGAAATCCCGCCACCGAGTCATAGTCGGTGATCTTCTCGTGGGTGTATCGCAGGCCGCCGATCAGCGTCCACTCATCGGTGAGGTGATACTCCAGATGCGCAAAGGCCGCCTGCGATTTCGCCGTGGTTTGCGTCACCGTGAGTGTCGGACCGCCGACCTCCAGCTTGAAGGGCGGAAACGGCACCGCAATCTCGATGTTGAAGGCAGCGCCCGGTGCCTGGTAGCCCTGGTTAAAGTAGTCTGAAAAAAACAGGCCCACCGTATAGTCGAGCTTGGTCCCCGGATTGGACGTCGCTCGAAGCTCTTGCGACCACTGATGGGAGGCCGCGAGAGCGCCCGTCGACCAGAGTTGCGGATTGGCGGTCGGCAGCGCCTGGATGTCCTGATCATTCGGCCCGGTTAAATCGCGCCGGTAGGCGGAAATGGAGGTCAGTGTGGTGGGACCCAAATTCCAGTCGAGCTGAACCGATGCGCCGTAGTTCTTGTCCGCGGCATATTGATTGTGGTTGGCGCAGCGATCCTGGTTCGCAAAGCCTGCTGTGATGCCGCAGGCCGCCAACTGTGCCGCCAAGGTCGGATCGGCCGTGACGTACGTGAAGGCCGCGATGGAGCCACCTTGCGCGCCGTGCTGAATAATTTCCTGGTAGTCGGCGATCACGTTCACCGTAAATTCATCCGAGGGCCGCCACAGGTATCGGGCACGTAAAGCATAGTTGTGGACCGTATCGTCTTCGCCCGTGAAACTGTTGTGTTGCACGCCCTTGTTATTGTCGATGCTGCCCGCCACGCGCAGGGCGGAATTGCCGGAAATCGGAATGTTCACGACGCCGTGGAGCAATTCCTGGCCGTATTGCGACCCCGCCGTGCCCTTGTTGGCGTATTCCGCGTGCCAGATTGACTCGACCTTGGAAGGATCCGGCGCGTTCGTGACCATGTTGATCACGCCGGCCGATGAAGTAAGTCCAAACAGCGTGCCTTGAGGACCTCGAAGCACTTCGACACGCGAGATGTCGAAGATATTGTTGATGTTAAGGTTGCCTTGGGAAACCCCGTCGACCACGATGCCCACGGCGCCCTCAGCGGATCGCGTAAAGGACTGAGTGCCGATGCCGCGAATCTGCCCACCGCCGCCGGGCCCGCCGAACGATTGGATCATCTCCAGGGCAGGCGCCGTGCGGCTCAAGTCGGCAATGGTCGTGACGTTCTGGGCTTGCAGCTGGCCGGCACCGACCACGGTCATGGCGATGGGGACGTCCTTCAGCTTCTCCTCGCGCTTCTGCGCGGTGACGATGATCTCTTGCAACGGGGATGTATCGGCAACAACGGTCGCGTCAGCGGCGACGGCCATTGCAGGCGCTCCCGCAGCGAATACCCCAGCGATCGCCGCCGCTCCGGTCCACTGTAGTTTCATGTGTCAGCTCCCCATGGCTCTTATTAGAAAATGGGACATCCGGCGTTCCCCCGCCCGCGCTTTAAAAGCAGCGCATTCGGCCTTCCCGGAATCCTGCCAGCAGCATAGAAGCTCACTTTGTTGTTGAGAATCCGATTGTTCCGATCAGTGCATTCGGCGCCACCGCATGATCAGGAGTCCGGAGTGGGGCAGATCTTAAGATTGTTGCGTTACAGCAACGCTTGGGTCGGGAGAATCTACGGATTATTGTTCGCGGCGGCCTTCAGCACCTCGAACAACCAGGCGCGACCGGGGTCCCGGTCCCGATACTTGTGCCATTGGATCATTTCGACCAGACGCGGCATCGCGATCGGTGATGGCAGGATTTTCAGCGGAAACGCATCGGCATAGGCGAGGGCCAACCGCCGGTGCATGATGGAGATACGGTTCGTGCCCAGCAAGAGATGCGGAACACTGTTGAAATTGGTCGCGGTGACTTCGACACGTCGCGCAGGGCCGAATCGCTCGAAAAACCATGCGTCGATCGTCGGCGGTCGCAAAGTGCCGATGCGGGCCACGACATGGCCCATCTTCAAGCACTGTTCCGTGCTGATCGAGTCCCCGATGAGCGGATTGTCGCGCCAACAAACGCACACATAGTCGTCTTCGAACAGCACCTCGGCCGGATGGCCCTGACGCACGAAGTTCTGCGGCAACACCAAGAAATCGATTTCACCGCGACTTAATGCTTCCCAGGGCTCGTTCTCGTTGCCCAGCAACTCGATGGTGATGCCCGGAGCTTCTCGCTGCAGACGCCGTAGCGCCGGAGCCATCAGCACCGTGGACACGTAGTCGGACATCATCAACCGGAAATTGCGTTTTGACTGCAGAGGATCGAAGTGCGGCCGAATTTCCACCGTGGCCTGTACATGCAATAGGCAGTCCCGGACACTGGCCTGCAGGCTCTCACCGAGCGGCGTCGGCATCATGCGCCGCCCCACTTGAGTCAACAACTCATCATCAAAATACGCCCGCAGTCGCGCAAGAGCGCCGCTGGTTGCGGAGGGACTCAAGTTCAAACGCTCGGCAGCGTGGGTGATACTGCGTTCGCTTAACAGCACGTCCAAGGTGATCAACAAATTCAAATCGAGACGATGTAGGTTCAATCCCGCGCCCCGCGTGTAGCGTGTTGTGTTTTCCAGCCCTCGACGCGTGTTCATGATAGCACTGTCGCGCAGCCACAACACCGATGTTCGAGACTAAGAATGTGGGGCGCGCAGAAAGGCCAACAGCGGCGCGCTCAAAGACTCATCCCCGGTGTTCACCGCGTAGGTTTGGGTCAAATGATTGTGCCCGCGAATCACCTGTAGTTGCGGCTCGAATCCGTGTTGCGTCACCAATCGCGCGAATAATTCTCCCGCCTGCACCTGCATTTGTAGCAGGTCCAGTTCTGCATAGGTGATGAGCAGCGGCGTGGCGGGTGCGTCAATCAGGTCGATGGTCGACATGCTTTTATAATGATCGAAATTCGACCCGTAGTAAGGCTCATTGCGAGGATCGGGCGACACGACACCAAACTGATTTCGCGCGAGTTTTTCAAGATGGACATTGTAAACGCCTGAGATCAGGATCGCTCCCGCGATGACCAATCCCTCTTTGGGGTGGAAGCGACGCACCAACGTGGCGGTCGCAACGTGCGCGGCGCCCGCGGATTCCCCCACCAAGAAGATGCGTTGCGGATCGCCTCCCAGTTGCGACGCGTGCTTCCTCGCCCACTGATAGACGGCGATGACGTCTTGCGCGCCCGCCGGCCATCGATGCGCCGGGGCCAGCCGGTAATTGGCGACGAGCACCAGGAAGCCTTCGCGGGCGAAGCGCAGCCCGACGTTTTCGCGATCGCTTTTATCGCCGCGTACGAAACCGCCGCCATGCAAAAACACCATCACCGCCCCGGTCGCGGAATCGGATTTGGCCGATCCGTAGACATCCAACACGTGACGCGGATCCTCGCCATAGCGCAGGTCATATTGCACCTCGACGCCATCCCGTCGTTGATGAGCCAGCAACGGTTTGTAGATGGACTGCGTGAAGGGCATATCCAGCACCGCGCCGCGCTCGCGAATTTGCCGCTCGATGTCCGTGGGGACGCCTCGAGACTCGCTTGCCTGGGGATCCATGGCTTTCATGACATCGCCCGCCTCAATGCAATGCAGACGGGGCTTTGTAAAATTGCCCGTCTTTCATGATGGCGAGGAGATTCTCCTTGCTTTGCAAGATCGCGACATCCTTTGTGGGATCCCCCCGCACCAGCAAGAGATCGGCCAGGTAGCCGGGCTTCACCTGCCCCAGTTCATGTCCCATCCCCATCATCTCGCCCCCCAGCCTGGTCGTCGCCACCAGCGCATCGATGGGCGTGAAACCCAAGTGGCGGACGAAAAGCTCCAGGTCCCGGGCGTTGCGGCCATTGGGATTGAACGGAAAACCATAGTCGCCGCCGGGCAGCAGCCGTATGCCCAGCTTTCTCAGCCGGGGACCCAATTGTTTTTGATGGTCCAACACGATGGCCGCGTCGGCTTTCATATGAGTCATGTCAATATGCGGAGGCGGAGCGGCGTCGAGCGTTGCTTGAACGATGCCCAACGTCGGCGCCACGAATATCTCGTCCTTGCGGGCTGCCAGCATCTCAATGGCCTCCGCGTCCGCGTAGGTGCAGTGATAAAGAACGCGAAAGCCGTGGCGCAAGCCCATTTTTATGGCTTCAGCGGCGTGTGCGTGGCCGGTGAGCCAGACATTCGATTCACGCGCCTGTTCACCCGCCGCGCGCACTTCCTCTTCGGTGTACAGGGTTAGCAGGGAGGCGCCGGGCTTGAGAGCGCTCTCGCCGGACAGCAAAAACTTGACGATTTTTGCGCCATTCTTCGCGCAGTCTTGAACGAATGCCCGAATGGCCTCCGGACCCTTCCCATGTTCAGCCACCGCGCCCGCTTCCATGTAAGCCGTTTCGTTGGGCGGCTCGCGCTCCAAAGAGGCAGGGATCAAGCGCGGTCCCGGCATGCCGCCCGAGTCTATTTGCGCCTTGAGGGACATCTCAATGGTCTTGCCCAACGCCCCGCCCGAATAGGCGCTGGTAAAGCCATGATCCAGGAGGATCCGCGCGTTGCGCGCGGTGTTGAGCAAGAGATCCTCCGCCGGCAACTGCATGCCCGGGACGAAGCGCTCGACCGAGCTCGGCCAGCTTAAATGAGCGTGTGCTTCGGTCATGCCGGGCATCAGCATGGCACCCGCGGCATCAACCACGCGTGCCTGGTCGCGCGACAACGGGGCATCGGTCGCTCGCGCGATCGCGGCGATTCGACGCTCCTTGACCAACACTTCGCCTCGAAAAGGGGATTCACCCGTACCATCAAAAATATTGGCATTGATAAAAAGCACCATCACGTCACCTCGAGTCGTTAACACCATCACTGATTGTGGGTGATTTTTACCATTTGAACCGGCCCCAACAGCCCCGACGACAGCAGCGGTGCATCGGCTTTGTAAAATGCACGTGTCGTGAAGGAGTATTTATGCGTGGCGTTGGGTTGCTGATCGCCGATCAACCGGTTGACCCACAAATTGGTGACCTCGATTTGCAATTGATTCGCACCGGGCTTGAGCGCATCGGTCACATCCACTCGAAAAGGCGCCTTCCATATGACTCCCAAATCCTTTCCGTTGACCCTCACCTGCGCCACATTCATGACCTTGCCAAGATCCAGCCACAGCCGCGCCCCGGGTGAAAACCAGCTCTTGAGTGCCGACATCGTGGTGGAATAGGTTCCGGTGCCGGAAAAATACCGAATGCCTTCATCGGGTGAGTCGCTCCACGACCCGAGCGTTGCCGCCCTGCCCTCCTCGGGTGCGCCCAGGCCCGCTTGAAAGCGCAGCTGCCACTGATTGGATAGCGTGAGGAGCGGGCTCTCAACGGGGGCTGCCAATATCCTCGAGGCGAGGGTCGTCGCCTGGCGGAACACGACGAAAACCGTTTCGTGCGCGTTCAAGGTCATCGGAACGACCGTGCGGCCCTCGATCATCTGGTAAGAAACCGGCTCTTGCTTCCCAGTATCGGCGTGCCAGAGTTCCGGTAAGCGCCCGGTCACGCGAAAACTTGCGTCGATTTGTGTCGGCAGGTCGCTTCGGCTATCGACGAAGTAGATCTCCGCGTCAGCAAGGCTTCGATGCACGAACAAGACATCGGCGCCCGCTTGCGGCTTGCTGATCAGAACATCGGGTTCAATGCCGAGGCTCCGCAATACTGCGCCGGCCGCCTGTCCCGAATAGACATGACCTCGGCCTAAGTCGTGCTGCCCTTCTGCCCCGCCCCAGAGGGCCGTCCTCAAACGGTCAAATTCGGCTCCATTGTCGGCGAAGCTCGGTGTCGCGACAGGTCGCTCCCCAATGACGATCGCGCCCGCTTGCACCAGATCGGCCACATGGCGCAGCACCGCCAAGGACATGAATCGCGCATTGGCATCCAGAATCAGTGCGCGATACCTCATCCCGCTGGCGGCTACCAGCGAGCCCTCCTCGACCGTCAATGCGTTCATCAACGCCTCGGCATTGATGAAGTCGAAGTTGTAACCCACCGGCACGTTCGGCGCTTTCTCCGCAAACAGCGCCGTTACGTTGGAGTCCTCGCCATAGAAATAAGCGAGGTCCGCGACAAAGCGCCCCTGCTGCAGAAGATAGCTGCTTCGGGCGAGGTACTGCACCCAAGGCCCGGCTTTCTCGGCCCAGGTTTCGTTCCGCGTAAACCACTGACCGAAAGGACCCAAGCCGAGTCCAGGCGCCTTGTCGATGAGGGGCTGGTGGACCGAGGTGTGAATCACAAAGCGGTTGACGCCCATCGCCATTTCCTGATCCGCGGTGGGTTTGAGGTACTCGGGCGCCCAGGCCCACGCGCTGCCGAACGCCGTCATGGATTCCGCGGCCACCAAGTTTTGTCCGTAGATGTGCGCGACCGACGCCGATTCACGAAGATCCGCGTTGAATCCGTACTGTTCCTTGTTCGCGCCCGGCGCCTGCGTCCACATCGCGCCCATCGGGATCGTCGCCCCGCGTTTGACACTCATCCCATCGCCGATGAACGCTCGGCCGCGTTCATGCGATTCGCTGTAAAGTCCCATGCCCCGTTGATGCAGCACCTCGGCGAGTTGTGCATAGTGATTTTCGGCGACCAGCTCTGAGAGCGTTTGGCGAAAGTCCCACAGAACCTGATCGCTGGCTTCGGCGCTCTTCACCACGCGCCCGGCCAGCGCCGGCATCCAGGCGTGCAAGTCATAGCCGCGGCGACGCTTGAACTCCACGAAAAGAGCGGGTGTCCAGTTCTGAGCGCCGGCCTCCCAACTGTCGGTGATCAGGTACTTGACGCCACGAGCGCCCATCAAGCCGCCGCTCGCGTCCTGGTACTTCGAGAGGTATTGATCCAGATAACCCCGCACGGCGGCGGCGTTGAGCTTATCGACCTCAAGGCCGGTTGCTTCCGGCGAGGCGGGGCCATTTCTCGCGCCGGTCAAAGAATACCCCACGCGCAAAACGGTCCAGCGCCCGGGCGGGGGCGTCCAATCAAGATGCCCATCCGCACTCATCCGGTCCGTGACGTCGACGACATCCTTTGGATCGATGGCCGCGTTGGCAGGCACTGCAGGCGTCGCCGCCCCGTACAGACTCGGCGCCAGGGCAAATGCGGCCTTTTCCTCGAAACGATTGATCACGGCGGCAGGATGCAGCTTGAATTCGGTGACGCGAAACTCGGTAAGTGGCGATGCGGGAGGCAGACCCAACTCGGCGGGGTCAATTGACAAAGTCGGCGGCGCGTTCGAGGCCAGGGTCATGCGGAAAAACCGCGCGGTCACGGGACTGAAGGCGACGGTGCTTTGTCCCGGGTCCTGGGTCAATCCGCCGCGCTCCGTCGGCACCTCGGCCACCGGCTGAAACTGGATGCCGTCGTTACTGCTTTGCAGTTGCGCCAATGTTGCGGCGCCCCCAAACATCAACGGCAGGCCCACATGCTCGATCCCGAGGGTCACGCCATAGATGGTCTGTGGGCGCGGAAACTCGTACTGAATGTACACCGGCGCACCGGGCGCACCGATGGGGATGCTGACGGTTTTCGTGGTATCTCCATCGGTGAGCGTGTGAAGATCCGGTGTGCCGCCGCTCGCGGTGACGAGCCCCTGCTGGCTCATCGCCGTGGCGGGCATCCGGTACGCGATCGCGGCGGTATCGACGTAGATTTCCGGTAAGGCCGGAGGTGTACCGCCAAAATTAAGCAATTCCGTCCGCGGCTTGTTCAAGAATGGCCCGCTGACGCTGGGCGGCTTCGCGAGCGACCCCTTGAAGGGCTTGCCTCCCTGCACCTGCGTTTCGCTCCACACCACCTTCTTCATGCCGTCGGCCGCGGCGACCCAGGGGCCGCCCGTCTCGCTCCATCCCGGTGAGCCGGCGATCGACATCTCCAGCCCCAGTTGGTCCGCCAGCCTCGCCGCATAGGAAAAGGCGTCCTTCCACGGCGGCGACATGAATACCAAGCGGTTCTCGACAACTTGAGGCTCGCCGAGCGAGGCGTCAAAATTTTGGAACCCGCCGATGCCGATCCGCTGCATCCATTCCAAATCGAGTTTGATGCCCTCCTTCGTGATGTTGCCGTTCATCCAATGCCACCAAACGCGGGGTTTTGCGCTGTTCGGAGGTTGCGTGAAGCCCGCTGCCAATGAATCGGTATTGCTGGAATCCGCAGCAATGACCGGTGCGCCGAGGAGCAGCAACGACCCGAGCGCGGCCAGGCGCTTGCAATCAAAACGCATTCTTACGGTCATCTCCATGCTCGCGCGCCATCGCACCTAAGAAATGGGCGCTCGGCTTGATGCTTCGCACCTGTGTTTTTCGATCAACCGCCACCAAACCGAACTTCGGCCTAAACCCAAACAGCCACTCGAAATTATCGAGCAGGGACCAGTGAATGTAACTGCGCACATCGATTCCCTCGGCCAGACATTGCTCAACTCCCTGCACCGCGACTTTAATGTACGCGACGCGACGCGCATCATCCTCGGTCGCAATGCCATTTTCAGTGACATACACAGGTTTACGGGTCGCCGCGGCCGCATAGCGAATCGTATTGGCAAGGGCGCGCGGATAAAACTCCTCGCCCATTTGCGTCAGCTCGGCGCCGGCCGGCGGCTGCACGGGACCGTCCTTGCCGATCAGAGACCGTCCGTAGGTTTGTACCCCCACATAGTCGCTTTGAGCGGCCGCGTCGAGCCACGCGGCGTAGCATTCCTGACGCTTTTTATCCAGCTGGCTGTCCGGCCCGACCGCCTGATCATCGATGATGGCGAGGTTGACGCCCACGGGGAATTTACCCGGACCGGACTTCAAGACTGTGTAGGCATCGCGGTGCGCCCGCAACAACTGCGGCTGCATCTTCTGCTCATCGCCGGCAAGCATGCTCGAAAAGCGCTCCGATCCGGATGCGCTGGCCGCGGACCGAAGCATCCCGGCTTGCGCGGCGATCAGCGCCGGGGGCAACTTGAGCCAGCGTATGACCATCGGAATGTTGGGCTCGTTCAGTGTGGACGCCACGTTGATCAAATCTCCAAGGTGCTGAACGACGCGCTCGCAATACTTGGCAAATAATTCCGGCGACTGGGGATTCTCCCAGCCCCCCAGCGCCGCGAACCAACGCGGCGTCGTGCCGTGATTGAAGGTCACCACGGGGGCGACGCCGTGCTCATGACATGCCGCCAGCACGCGCCGGTAGTGTTCGAGTTCCGCGAGCAAGTACTCCCCGGGTGCCGGCTCTATTCGGGACCACTCCAGTGAAAATCGGTAGCTATTAAATCCCAAGCTCGCCAACAGCGCGATGTCCTCGCGATAGCGATGATACTGATCGCAGGCATCCCCGGAACTCTCCGCAAAAATCGTCGGCTTGACGTGTTCCAGCGCCCACACATCGCTGTTGGTATTGCTGCCCTCGACTTGATGCCCGGCGGTGGCGACGCCCCATAGGAACCCCGGCGGAAATGCGCCTCCTGGCCTCTTGGAGTTCGCTGCGCCGCCGGCAGTGTTGGCCATCGAGGGAGCCCCCAGAGCGGCGGCCGCCAGCCCCGCCAACGCGAGCAAGTCTCGGCGATTCAGCAACCCTCCAACCTTCATATTCGATGACTCCTCGGCCAACTCATCCCAGCGGCATTTATCGATGTTCACGGAATGTGTTAGTCCGCCGCATGCCGGTGAGGGGGCAATTCAACGACGTGACTGCGGTACCCGCGGTCCAGGAACCGGCGCATCCCCATGAAAGGTAGTTATATCAACCCGCAAAGGGAATCCGATTTCCTGGATTGCAGCATTCGGTGCCGCCGTATGATCAGCTCCCAAGGTAGCGTCCAACACCCGCGCCGATCCATCATTCGGTCCCACCGAAAGGACTTGTCGGTCAAACCGACTTCAATAACCTACGACGCGGGATCATCATTCACCGGGTTCGCGCCACAGTGAGAGCCCCCAAAATGAAACGACGATATTCTGTCGCACGGCTTGCGGCACTCGGACTGTTTTGTGTCACTGCTTCGGCTCAAGTGCCGCCGGGCATGACGATGACGCCGATGG
>DATLVC010000022.1:0-2813 GCA_035577685.1 Micropepsaceae bacterium
TGGCTCGACGTTCTGCTCCACACCAAACCGACCCAGGCGGGCTCGGTGATCGCCGTCTTCGATCCGGCCGGTACGATGGTGGCGTCGAACGATCCCGACGCGGGCGCAAAGATCTTCGCCCATCGGCCGGCCGCCTATCAGGGCAATGAACTCCTGTCAGCCAGCGCGAATGGCGACAGCTGGAGTTACGCTTTGGTGCCGCTGCTGAACAAGGCGGCGTCGGTGGGGTTTGCGATGCGCGACCGCACGCTCTTCGCCTCCACCTATCTGCATGTGGCGACCGACCTGCTGCTACCCGTGCTCATGCTGGGGCTGGCTTCGGCTGCGATCTGGATCGCCACAGATCGTCAAGTCACGCGCTGGATCGTCTATTTGCGGCGCATCGCGACCGCTTACGGGCGTGGCCATTACGCCATCCGTCCTGTTGCGCTCGAAGAGGCACCAAGCGAATTCCGGATGCTTGGTGAAACCTTTTCCACCATGGCCGCTGCCGTCCAGGACCGCGACCGGCGTTTGCGCGAAGCCCTGGCGCAAAAGACTCTTCTGATCAGAGAGACTCACCACCGGGTGAAAAACAATCTGCAGATCGTGATGAGCCTGCTCTCGTTGCAAGCCGGACAATTGCGCGACCCCAAGGCCCAAGAGGTCCTGCGGCAAGCACAGATTCGCGTCAACGCGCTCGCGCTCGTGCACCGCATCCTGCACGAAATCGAGGATCTCGGCGCTGTCGATCTGAAGCGCCTGATTGAAGATTTGGCGCATCAGATTCACGAAGGCTTCGGTGCAGACCGGCGCGATCTGCATCTGGAACTCCACATCACGCCGCGTCAGGCACCGAGCGACCTCGCCGTGCCACTCACCCTCTTCACCGTTGAAGCGATGACCAACGCGTTCAAACATGCCTACCCCGTGAGCGCGCGAGGCGGGCGCATCACCGTGAGCCTGTTGCCCGTGGGCGATGGAAAATTGCGCCTTGCCATCGAAGACGATGGTGTCGGCGTGCAGAAGGAACCGGGGGGAAAGGGCATCGGATCGCGTCTGATACAGGCGTTCGCGCAGCAGGTGGGCGGCGTCGCGACCGTGAGCCCGCGCGATACCGGCGGCACGATTGTCGAACTGATCTTTCCGGACCCCCTTTACGATCCTGAGATTGCCGAAATGGTCACGGCATGAGCGTTAGTGAGAGGCGGAAATCCCGCTGAACAAACTGACCGCAAGGGCGAGCACGAACGTATTGTAGAAGAACGATAGGACGCCGTGCAGTGTAATCAGCTTACGGAAAGCGCGCGTGCCCGTCATGATGTCGGCAACCTGATAGGTCATACCGACGCAGAATGCGAAATAGACAAATTCCATATAGCTCGGTGCCGCATTGGGTTCGGGGAAAATCAACCCCGATCTGGTTTTGTCCGCCGTGGCATGATCGCCATAATAGCGATGCGCGTAATGGATCGCGAACAGCACATGCATGCAGACCCAAGACAGGACCAGCGTCCCCAAGACAAGCGCGATGAAGAGATCGGTCCGCCCATCGCCGCTTCGCGCATGGCTCATCTCGGCAAGAATGCCCCCGAGGCTTGCCACCACCGCGGTGACCATCAGGCCGAGGATCACCGGCGCAGTCTCGTCCTGCTGCGCGGCCTTGCGGCGAAGCTCCGCCAAAGTCGTCGTCGCCATCATCCGCCAAATTCCCGCCAACAGAACGAGCACGCAGATATCCCAACCGATCAGGCCGCGTGTCGCCACGTCTGTGCCCTGGACCAGCAACGCTGCGCCGGCACCCGTGAGGATGGAGAAAATTAGCCGATAGTGCCCACCCCGATGCAGCGACTTGGCTGCGGTTTTCCGATCCGAACCCATGATGCCCTTCCCTCTCGAAGCATTCGTTGCATTCTGGCATCTGGGCAAAAAAAGAGGAGCGTTTCGAACGCTCCTCCATTGCTGCAACCGGCCGCTTCTTGAGGCGGTCTGGCTGTTCTCAGACGACGGGCGGCCGGCCACGCGACATCGCCACAATCACGCTGACGACGAACAAGGCGAGAAACACCACAAACAAAACCTGCGCGATGCTAGACGCCGTTGCCGCCACACCCCCGAAACCGAAGACCGCGGCAACGATCGCGATCACTAGAAACGTAAAAGCCCATCCGAGCATGATCACACCTGTTTTTCCTGTTTACGGTCGCCGCTATCGCGGTTCTCGGTCATGGCAACGTGAAAGCCGGCGGGATAGTTCCATTTGGGTACCGGGGCTGCACTGGAGCTTGGCAAATGTGTTCCATTGTCCGCCGCTTGCCGGCGCGGACCGAAATAGAACGTCTGAATGGCACCTGGCGTGACGCTGAATTCGACCGGCCCATCGAAGCGCACCGGATCGCCGTCCAGCAAAATCCAGTGCGGGCGATTGGCTTCGACAACAAGCTCGGCACATTCGAAGGACTGGGTCTGTGCGTTGCTCCAACCGCCGATGAGACCTCCGAGCAGTCCAAGGGGTCCATATTGAACTGCGGAGCACTTGAACATCGGCGAGAGCACCGGGGGGCGCCCATTCCCGATCTGCACCTGTGGCTGCTGTGCTTCAAGCAAAAGCACCGAAGCACGGCCCGCATCGCCATCCTCGGCGTGAACGTGAAAGTGAACCTTCGATCCCAAGAATGAGCGCGACAATTGACCGGCGCGACTCAGCACTTGCCATGTTTCGCCGAACGTATCGGCATCTTCCAAGGCATCGCGAAGCTCGGGCAGATGAGGAAGCAGCCCGCAACAGGCCTGCTCGAAGAAGATCTGGCTTGCGGCCCTGAAGATGCCGATCT
>DATLVC010000023.1:0-2147 GCA_035577685.1 Micropepsaceae bacterium
GGCGCCATGGGCACTGCTTGGCCCGCATGAGAGCAGAGGACCGTTGCGCCGAGATGGAGGATGGGTGCGGGCATCGTTTCCTCCTAGATCACCGTCAACGCGCCGAGATTCACATCCACCGTCGGGCCGGTCATGCTGATCACCGCACCCTTGCCGTTGGAGATGATGATTCCCGTGTCGCTGACCGAGATCATGGCGCCCGTCGCGGTCTGCATCAGGATTCCGCCGGTCGGACCCGGCAGATCGCTGATGACAAGCCCGTTCTTGAGCGGGGTTTGCAGGGTAATGCCGTTGATGCCGGGGGGGACCGCATGCGCAAGCAGCGGCACTTCGGCAGCGCTGCCCCAATAGCCGCCAACCCAGATCGGATAATCGGGATTGCCCCGCTCGAACTCGACCCACACGCCCGATCCGATCATCGGCACCGTGAACATGCCGTTATTGAGACCCGCGAGCGGCAGGCATGGCATGGCCCAGGTGGAAGGGATGAAGCCGGCAACATCGGGGACCATCACCTGGATACGCCCGATCTGCAGCGGATCGATATTGTTCGCGACCGTCGCGCGATACTTCCCGTAAAGCGGTTCCGTCGTCATGTGGGCACCGTCGGGAATGTCGAGACGAGCGCGTTGCGGGCCAACGAAAAGCTCTGCTTGTAGGAACCGCGCTCGATTTCGTGGGTCACGCCCTTCACGTAATAGAGCCCGTCGAACGGCAGGCCCGCACCACGCACGCCCACGAGCTGGCGCGATTTGAGCAGCCGGCCATATTTGGCGACGTCCAGACGGCCGTGACCGAACACCGAATCGCTGTGCTGTCCCGCATAGGCCAGACCTGCCATCAGCGCATCGGGCGGGGAGAGATGCGCCGTGCTGTCGAGCTTCACGATTTTCGGCGGCAGCGGCGGCACCAGGCCAAGCGGCGGATTGAGTGGGGTGATATCGGGAATGGGAATGCCGATGGGAACCTTGCTCACGCTTTCCTGGAAGAAGACGATGGGGATCGATTTCTTCTCTTTGTCGAAGTTGAACGAAATCTGTTCGACATTGCTCAGCGCATCCATATTGGTGGTAAGCGCAGGCTGCGGATCGCCAACACGAATCTCCGGCCCCCAATAGGCTTTCGATGTGCCCGGCGTGGGTCCGGGTTCGAGATAGAAGACGTAACCCGCATCCTTCGCGAGCTTCTTCACATAGGCGTAATCACTACCGCGCTGCTGCGGAATCTGCTGCATCGGCAAAGGCGGAATATCGAGGATGCTCGGAATGACCATCGGAATCACGCCGAATGCCGCGTATTTCGCGAGCACCAGAAGCACGCGCGCCGACGGCGGCATGGCCGGGAAAGGCAGCCCCGGAATCTCGATGATATCCATCAGCGCCGACAGATCCTTGCCCTTCACGACCAGCTTGGAAACGCCGCCCTCGCCCGGTTGTGTCTCCACATTCGTTGTCACCCCATCGATGATGGAGCGCGCGCTGCCATTGATCGTGACGATGAGCACCACACGCATCAGCGGCAGGCTGCCGCCTCCTGTAAGCAGGAACACCGTCCGCAAAGGCGAGCGGGCCGGCAGCTCGAAGGCGAGTTCAAATCCGCTTTGCGTGCCGCCCGAACCGTCCTCGACCTTGACATGCACCAGCGAATCCACGACCTCGCGCGGTGCGGGCACGGGCACCGGGCCGATTTGAAGCGAGAGCTGAACGCCGCCATTCATCGCGTTTTGTCCCTATGTCCCGGGCGGGAATGGAATGGCAATCCGGGCGCCTAACGTATCGGTCAGCTCGAACGGGTCGGTGATTGCATTGGCGTCGGCGACGCGCCAGTAAAGTTCGGGATCGCCAAGGGTCTGCGCTGCGAGCAAATCCGGACGCTCGCCGCCCTGCGCGATATGTTCGGCGGCCGTAGGAATATCGCGCTGCTGCGGAATAAAGCGGCGCAACACATAAGTGATCCCCGGGTCATTGGCATCGCGCACATAACGCCCCAGGACGACGCTGTAGTAGCGGCTGTTCGCGGCGAACGGGCTCGAAGGAATGGCCCCAGCTTCGATCAGCAATTGGACGGGATCGGTGGTCATCGTTTCATCCGTTTCACGGCAGGTTCGTGATGCCGAAAGACGATAAGGGTACGCCAGCGACCGTTTG
>DATLVC010000024.1:0-23767 GCA_035577685.1 Micropepsaceae bacterium
GGTGGCGGCGCGGGTGTGGGTTCGGCCAAGGCTTGCGGCTGCGGCACCTGGGGCACCGGCGCATCTTTCGGCGGCGCGAATTCGAATATCCGGCGGAAAATTCCGGGTGTCAGAACGGACAGCGGATTCAGCGACACCGCCGGCTCGTTCAAGTTGCCCTTCATCGCATAGGTGAGACCGAATATGCCCTCGCCCTTGCGCGAATTCAGGAGATCGCCCAGCAGCGGAACGGCGCCCAGCAGATTGTTCAAACCGTAAATCGGCACCAGCGTGCCGGTCATATCCAGTTTTTCCGCCTTGCGATCGAGCGTACCACCAAAGGTCGCGCCGATGGCCGGACCGGCCGCGCGCCCTTCGCGGATCGTCACCATCTTGGCCCGCGCGTTGAATGGCACGGTGACTGTCGTCAGCGGTATGCCCTCTCCCTGCAACAGACGCAGCGGCCCTTCCAGGCTGCCGGCGGAAAAGAACCGCGCGAAAAACGGCTGATCGGTAATCACAATGTTGGAAAGCGTGATAGTGCCCTGATAATCGGGGGGCGGCGTCTTGGCGCCGGCTGCGTTGGGCGCATCGGACGGAAAATCGATCTTCGCGTTCAGCTTGCCGCCGCGCACGCTGGAAAAATTCATGAAAGTGTCGATGAACGCGCCGGCATCGTCGGTGTCCAGCGTGAGATTGCGCATGCCTTTGACGGTTTCCATGTGGCCGGTGACTTTTCCTTTTCCCGTCCCCATCGCCTCCAGACCGAACTCGGTCAGTTTCTCATTGGGTGCGAAGGACACCGCCATGGTCACATTGCGAAACCCGACACTGTCGTGGAAGACGAGACGATCCACCTTGGCGTTGATCGACAGGGGATGCTGCAGATCGGATTCCATTTCATCGGTGGTGGAGGCATTGGGCGTCTTCTTTTTGTCCGCGAAGAAATGGGTGGCATCGAGGCTCTTGCCCTGGATTTGAAAGGCGAGCCCCTCGCCGGGAAGCGGCGCGATATTCAGTGCAAAATCATTCACGCCCGAGCGCATGTCGGAGAGCGAGACATTCACGAGTCTTCCCGCGGCATCGAGCTGCAGCTTGCCGCGAATGCTCAGATCCTGCCCCATCACCACAAGATCGTTCATGGAGAGCGCCCCGCCCTCGCCGAAATGCAATTGCGCCGTGGCATTCGCCCGCGTTCCCGCATGCTTGGCGAAATTGATGGTCGGAAATTCCGCGACGGCATTGGTCAGATCGGCTTTCAGGTCGGCATCCTTCAATTGGAACCGCCGCCCATACAGCGCGAGCGTCACCGGCATCGGCCCCGTCAGCCAGGCCGGATTGGAAAGACCGAGACCCGGGCGATTGGCATCGTCGAGACGCCCGGTGAGGTCGATCCGCGTGGTGATGTCGGGCGCGGTGAAATCCTCCGTCCATTTGAAGCTGACGGGCACGCCCTGCAACACCGCGGTTCCCTGGGAGGAAAGCGATTTCGTGTCGACGGTGAAGCTCACCATCCCATGTTCGAACTTGCGATTGTCGATTGGCAGCGCCAGCTCGGTCGCTTTCGCTTGAACGCCGATGCGCAGCTGATCGAGCGAAACATCCCTCAGCAGCGGCAATGCAAAATCGAGATCGACCGACGCCTGACCGTTCACATTTGCCGGGTTGATACCGAAGCGCTTGGGATAGCCCAAAGGCGGCTGGTCGATCAGCCGCAGCACATCGGACATTCTCCCGTCGCCATGCGCTTTGATACGGGCAATGACTCCGTGGGTGTGCAGGTCGGGGATGATGACATCGCCCCCCGACAAAGCGAGCGGACCGACCGACGCCCCATCCACCGTCACGTGAAAGGAGTCGCCCGTCAGACGGGCATTGCCATGAGCCGCCGTGATCGGAGTCATGCCGGCGATGTAGTGCGCCGTCATGGCCTCGAACGGGAAGCTCATTGTGAGGGATTCGTCCGGCAGAGAATCGCCGTCGAGTGCACCGGCCGGAAAATCGGCATCCACGCGCAAGGGCCCGACGCGTCCTTCCGGAATATTCTCGGCGATCCACTCGCGTGCACCGGTGCCGATGTCCATCGGCCAATATTTCAACGCCTCGGCAACGGGAAGCGAATTCAGCGTACCGTTCAACGTCATCGCGGGCGAACCAGACTTGGCCAGATGCACGTCGCCGCTGAGATCGGCGGAAAACGCGCCGGATTCGATCACCGCATGGTTCCAGCTGATCGCGCGCGCCGCGCGATCATAGGCGGCCTGCAGCGACAGATGGGAAATCGCGAAAGGTTGATAAAACCATTGCGGCATATCGAACCGGACATTGCCCGCGTCCATGTCGCCCGAAACCGTTTGTAGCGCGCCGTCTTTCCAGGCGAGCGTTACGTTGGCCTTTCCCTTCGCCGCCGCGACATTGCTGTTGAAGCTGAAATCCTCCAGCGAGATCTTGTTGAGCGTGCCGTCATAGCGGCCCGTGACATCGAATTTGTCGAGCCGCAGAGGCGATTTCAGCACCGCCGTGAGAATCGTTCCGTTACCCGCCGCATGGAAATCCGACGTGGTGAATGCGCCGTTCTGATCAAGCGTGAAACTTGCCGTGATATCCGAAATCAACCGATAGGGCGTCAGGGCCGCGAAATTGGTGCTGTTCTGCACCAGCGCAGGAATCGATAAACCCTTCAGCGTGAACGAGCCACGGTCCAGATCGCCGTTCTCGCGCAGCACGGCTTTGGCTGTGAGCCTTATCGGCGCGCCGGAAAGCTCGATGGCGGAATCGAGCGAGACGTCCAGTTCCTTGCCTGTGTCTTGCAGCGTGAAATTCGCGTCCGGCGAGACGATGAAAAGCCCGGTCGGTTCATCGCGAAACGCCAGGCGCGCATTGCGGATGGCGAAGCTGTCGAACGAACTTCCACCGGCCGCGCTGTTCTGCAGGACATTGCGCAGCGTCTCGAACAGATCGGGCGTGCCCTGTTCCGGCCCGAAGCCCAGATAGATCGCGCCCTCCTTGGAGCGCACCCCCGTGAGCTGCACACCGATCAAGCCGAAACGCTTCAGATTGAGATGGCCTTGCACCATCGCGGCGGCATCGAAATCGAGATCGGCCTTCGGAGCCTGCGCGATGATATGGCCTTCGAGATCGAACACCTTGGTGCCGAGCACGATCAGATTAACCTTGCCCTCCGGGCGCGACCATTCGAGCACAGCCTGATCGAAGCGGATGACCACACCCGGTACGGAATGGTTGAGCGAGTCTTCGATGACGCTCGCGAAGGGCCCAAGCGAAATCGGCCCCATCAGGAGCCGCAGCGCGGCACCACCGACGAAGAACAGCAGCGCCGCAATGGTCGCTCCCACGACCAAGCAGCCGCGCTGGACATGCCGGGTCAGCATCGCTTAGCGTACTCCACCTTGGGTGCCCGGTACGTTGAATCGGCTATCCCCCTTGGCCGATCATATGCCAAAAACCATGATTCCAAAGGGCCTTATCCTTATCGCCTGGTCATAGAGCTTAACAACGGCCGAGAAGAAACGATCCCCGATGTCTTCACGCGAACTTAAGGTGGGCGATAAGGCGCCAGGCTTTACGCTACCGGCAGATGGCGGCGGCACAGTGTCGCTATCAGACCTAAAAGGCAAAACTGTGATTCTCTATTTCTACCCCAAGGACGACACCTCGGGCTGCACCGCAGAAGCCATCGCCTTCACTAAGGATGCCAAAGCCTTCAAGGCCGCCGGAGCGGTGCTCCTCGGGGTTTCCAAGGACAGCGCCGCCTCGCATGACAAATTTAAGGCGAAGTACGATCTCGCCTTGACGTTGGCCGCCGATGAAGACACCAAGGTTGCGCAAGCCTATGGGGTATGGGTCGAGAAGAGCATGTACGGCCGCAAATACATGGGCATGGAGCGCGCGACCTTCCTCATCGATGGAAAGGGCGCGATCCGGCAAATCTGGCGGAAGGTCAAAGTTCCCGGGCATTCGCAAGCGGTGCTTGCGGCGGCAAAATCGTTGTAATCAAGGAGAATTTGCCAATTGGCCGTTCGCCGAACGGTGTAAACATCAGGTAGAGCGGCAATTCGTCTGTCTAAGAGCTTGATCTCTTACGGTTAAGTGGGTGAAATAACCGTGGGCAGGCCCAGAAAGGGCCATCGAGGGAAGGGTTATAATGGATTTGCTCCGGCAGCGCGCCTGGAGGCGCATAAGCCATTTTTTTCCGGAACGTCAGATCTATATCCGCAGTGATGGGCGGGTGCAGTTCTTCACCTTCGACTCGCGGATGCAGGCCATTCTCGCCGGCGTCTGCATCCTCTTCCTCGGCTGGGTCGCCTTCACTTCGGTCAACGTCATTTTCAAGGACCGGATTCTCGTGGCCAAGGAACGCCACTTCCAGCAGATGCAGGCATCCTATGAGAGCCGCATCGCCGATCTGCAACTCTCCTATGACGAACTGAACAGTTCCATGATCCTGGCGCAGGATCATTTCAAGGACGTTGCCGATACCTTCGAGGCCAAACAGCAGGCGCTGGCTGCGATCATCGAACACAAGAAAATGCTTCAGGCGTCGCTGGGCAATGGGACGGCCGAGATGCCGGTCCTGCAACCCGAAAGACAGCTTGCCGCCACCAAGGCCGGAGTGGGAGGCGTGTTCGACGCGCTCGATTCGAACGTATCGGCGATAACTCCGCCGGCGCTCGCGGCCGGCGAAGTGCGCTCGCAGAGCGCCGCCGCTTCGGTGCCCGACGCCACGTCAATGGTTTCGCCCGACATTTCCCGTGCCCAGGACAGAACCACCTTCTTCGGCGGCGTGGTCGTCAAGCTCCGTTCGCTGTTCCATCACAAAATCTCCTCAAACGAAACCGCCCAGCCTCTTCTCAAACAGGCCGACGCGCAGAGCGCGCGCATCGTGCGTCTCGACATGGGGCAATCCACCCTTCTCGCGGAAGCGACACAGGACGTGAACAAGGAGGCGACGCGGCTTTCGCGCGCCTTGCAGTCCACCGGCATCAACACCAATACATTGTTGAAGCGCGTTTCGGCCGAAGGCGCCGGAGTCCCGCACCCCCCCATCATGCAAGCCGACATCACGGATGATGCGTTCGGCGCCGGAATTGCAGACGCTACAACCGCCATGGGCAAACTTCGCGACGTGGTGAGCGCGCTGAATTCGGTGCCGCTGATCTCGCCCACGGCGTCGGGCAGCGTGAGCAGCAGCTTTGGTGCGCGCCCCGATCCTTTCAACGAACAACTTGCGTTCCACTCGGGAATCGATTTTTCGGGACCCAAAGGCTCGGATGTTCACGCCACCGCCCCCGGGGTCGTGGTGTTCGCGGGCCGGAACGGCGATTACGGCAATACCGTGGAAGTTGACCACGGTCATGGCATCCGCACGCGATACGGGCATTTGTCGAAAATCCTGGCGCCGATTGGAAGTCACGTCGACAAGGGCACGATCATCGGCAGCCTCGGATCGACAGGACGCAGCACAGGGCCACACGTCCACTACGAAGTGTGGTACGACGACGCGGTTAGAGATCCAGGCAGGTTCATCAAGGCAGGGCACGATGTTCTCAAAGAATAAAGAAGCAGAACCCACACCAATCGTTCCGCCGCCACAACCGGCACCACAGCCGCAGGCCAAGCGCCCCACGCGCAATGGCGGCGTGCCCTCAATCATCAGCGCCGAGCTGATCGTGCGCGGAACCTTGATCTCCGCGGGCGACGTCCAGGTCGACGGGCGGGTTGACGGCGACATCCGCGCCGCGGGGCTGGTGATCGGCGACAAGGCCATTATCACCGGCGATGTCTATGCCGAGGAAGCGACCGTGCGCGGCCGCGTCGAAGGCAGCATCCGGGCACGCAAGGTGCAGCTGTGCGCCACCTGCCATGTCGAGGGCAATATCCTCCATGAGGCGCTTTCGGTGGAATCGGGCGCCTTTTTCGAGGGCAATTGCCGCCATTCGGACAATCCGCTCGCGGATGCACCGGACGTGAAAAGCCTTACCGACTCCAAGAAAACCGGCGCCGCGGCCGCAAAGTCCACGAACGCGCCGGCGATATAGCCTCCCCTTCGGGGCGCGATTGGTCTAGAAACGGGCCATGCCGAACACGCTTGCATCGCCAAAGGTCGTTGGCCTGTTGGCTTCGCTTTTCTCTCAAGCCGACACCAAAGATCCGGCTGTGCTGGCGAACATCCAGAAGGAAGCCGATGCGCGTTTTGGCGGGCAGCGTTATCACCCTTCGCTCACCTCGCTTTTCGATTCGGCGTTTCTTCCGGTGCCGCCGGAGGTGGGGCAGCTTCTCTATGTGCTGACGCGCAGCAAGCGTCCAGCCACCATCGTGGAAGTGGGCACGTCCTACGGCATTTCCGCCATCCATTTCGCTTCGGCGCTGAACGACAATTGCGAGGGACGCCTCATCACCGCCGAACTCTCGGCTGCAAAAGTGAAGGGCGCGCTCGCCAATCTGCAATCCTTGGGCCTCGACCGCTGGGTGGAGATCCGTCACGGCAATGCATTCGAGACGCTGAAGGATTTGGATACGCCCATCGACATGCTGTTCCTCGATGGCTGGAAGGATTTCTATCTGCCGCTGCTGAAGACGCTCGAGCCGCAGCTGGCCCCCGGCGCGCTCGTTATCGGCGATGACACCAAGCTCTTTCCGGAACGGCTGGCGACCTATCTCGCCTATGTGCGCGATCCCGCGAATTATCAATCGGTGGATCTGCCCATCGGCGACGGCGTCGAATTGTCGGTGAAGGTTTAATCCACGTCCGAGATATCGCCCGCCGGCTCGCCGCCGACTTTCTGTGCCAGCGATGCCGCCATGAACGGGTCGAGATCGCCATCGAGCACATCCTGCGGCGAATGCGATTGCACGCCGGTGCGCAAATCCTTCACCAGCTGATAGGGCTGCAGCACATACGACCGGATCTGGTGCCCCCAGCCGATGTCCGATTTGGCATCGTTCTCCGCCTGCGCCGCCTCTTCGCGCTTGCGAATCTCCGCTTCATAGATGCGCGCGCGCAGCATGTTCCATGCGGTCGCGCGGTTCTTATGCTGCGAGCGATCGCTCTGGCATTGCACGACGATATTGGTCGGCAGATGCGTGATGCGCACCGCGCTTTCGGTTTTGTTGACGTGTTGGCCGCCGGCACCGCTGGCGCGATAGACGTCGATGCGCACATCCTTGTCCGGAATATCGATCTCGATCTTCTCGTCGATCACCGGGAAGACGCCGACCGAAGCGAAGCTGGTATGCCGCCGCGCATTGGAATCGAATGGCGAAATGCGCACCAGCCGGTGCACGCCCAATTCGGTCTTCAGCCAGCCATAGGCGTTCTCGCCTTTGACCAGGATGGTGGCGGATTTGATGCCGGCCTCTTCGCCTTCGCTCTCTTCCAGATATTCGACCTTGTAGCCGTGCTTTTCCGCCCAGCGCATATACATGCGCAGCAGCATCTGGGCCCAATCCTGGGATTCGGTGCCACCCGCACCCGCATGAACTTCGAGATAGGCATCGTTGGCGTCTGCCTCGCCCGACAGCATGGATTCCAGCTTTAACGCCTCGGCCCGCGAGCGCAGGCCCGCAAGCGCGGCTTCGGCATCGGCGACCATGGCCTTGTCGTTCTCGGCCTCGGCGAGTTCGATCAGGCCCACCGAATCGTTCAGCTCGGTCTCCAGCGCGCGATAGGTGGAGATCGACCGGTCCAGCCGGTTCCGCTCGCGCATCAAGGTTTGCGCGGTTTGAGAATCGTTCCAGAAGGTCGGGGATTCGGACTTGGCGTTCAGCTCATCGAGGCGGCGGACGGCATTGTCCCAGTCAAAGATGCCTCCTCAGCAGGGAGAGCGCCTGCTTGATCTCGTCGATGGTGCGTTCGGTGTCGGCGCGCAATAGGGATGCCTTTCGTTTGGCGGTTGATATAGAGGCGGATTCGCGCCCGCGCAACGCGGCTGGCGGCGCTCGCTGGCCGAGAACGCGGACGACGCCTCCCCCGTGTTTGACGTCCTTTTCAGCCGGGCAAGCAATCATACGAACAATTTTTGTTGAACCGCACAGGCTGCGTCAGTGGAGCGGTTCCCCTCCCCGGCACCAAAGCCTACAACCGCACGGCGAAAATACGATGAGACCAATCTAATGAATAAGCGCAAGGAAATCGCGAACAAGGCGCTCATGCAGTCTGTGGCGCGCGGCTTTCGGCAAGGCGATTTGCGCCCCTTGTTCGATGCGCTCGACGAGGCCGTCAACTGGAAGTCCAATGCGCCAAGCCAATTCTTTCGGTTCGGCGGTATCCATAATGCCCGCATCGGTGTGCTCGAGCTAAGCGCGCTTGTCTTTGCGACCTATCACATTCGCCATCTCGATGTGATGGAGATCATCGCGGAAGGCGATACCGTCTGGGGACTGTTCGATGTTGAAAGCGTTCATCAGCCTTCCGGCGTGCTCACCAAGGCCGAAGTGGCGGTGCGGTGGGTGATACGAAACGGGAAAATCGTGGAACATAACAGCTTCTTCGACACCGCCGCCGTGTTGATGCAAATCGGGGCATTGACTGCCCATTAACCTGCGCGCCGCGCCGAGTTTTGCCACAGCGATTTCACGGCGGGTCCGGGAACGCAAAGGCTAAGGTCCCGTTATGGCACCGGGATGCGGGGACTATCGGGGAGTATGCGCACATGAAGGCATTCACCGCAGCAATGTTGATGTCGTTCCTGCTTGCGGGCTGCGGCACCGCAACGGGTGACCGTGGTCTGTCGGGTGCCGGCATCGGGGCCGGGATCGGGGTAATCGGCGGTCCCCCGGGCATCGTGGTAGGCGGCGCGGTCGGTGCGGCGGTCGGCATGGTAACCAAGCCGAGCACGGTCAATCTCGGCAAGCCTGCCTGGAGATAGACACGTAACCGTCACGCCATCGTGCCATTTACCGTAATACAAATTGTAGGATGGCCGCATTGATCGGATGCCTTGGCCTTCGCTAAAGTTTTGATCATGCGCATTCTCTGGACCATCCTCTTCGGTGCCTTGGTTACGCTGCTGTTCGGCGCGGTGGTCGTGCGCGATGCGCGCCGCCTGACGACCGGACGGGTGCGGGCCGGACGGATGACGACGGGGCGGGTACGACGCCTTCTCACCGTCGAGGAAGCTATCCGCTGGCGGCCGGAATAGGCCCCTCGGGCCGGACTTGGCCCTGACGAGTCTTTGATTTCCTTCGCTCCGAAATCGCTCTAGCTTTCCCAGGCAATCCGTCGCCGGCCGAATGCATGGGTTGGAGCCGCCTCCTTGTCTTGTCTGCCCTGCTGAGCGCGTCGGTGGCCCTGACCATATCGGCGGCACCCGCGGCACCGGCCGCGCGCACCGCGTTCGACGCACCCGAAGAGTCGAATCGCGAATTCAAGGAATGCGCCGAATGTCCCGTGATGGTCGGCATTCCGGCCGGCGAATTCCTGATGGGAAGCCCCGACAATGAGGCCGGCCGTTTCGACACCGAAGGACCGCTGCATCGCGTCTCGATCAAGGCCTTCGCGCTCGGCAAATATCCTGTCACCAGCGAAGAATTCCTGCGCTTCCTGAAAGACACCGGCTATCAGCCGCTCCCGTGCAACCGGATACAGAACCTGACCTGGCGTTCGCCCGGCCGGGGACTTGCCTATCCGCCCTACTCCGTCGAGCCGCCGCACTGGCCGGCCGTGTGCCTCGATTGGAACGATGCGAAGGCCTATGTGGCCTGGCTGAATAGCAAGGCCAAAGCCGCGCGCCCGAACCTCGCCAATGCGTCATACCGGTTGCCCAGCGAGGCGGAATGGGAATATGCGGCACGGGCGGGCACGGTCACCGCGCGCTGGTGGGGCGAGGCCATCGGCTCCGGCCATGCCAATTGCAATGGCTGCGGCAGCAAATTCGACTATCACGTGCTGGCCGATGTCGACAACTTCGCGCCCAATCCCTTCGGGCTTTACGCCATGCTGGGCAATGCCTGGCAGTGGACGGAGGATTGCTGGCACGAGAGCTATGCCGGCGCGCCCACCGATGGCAGCGCCTGGCGGGGCCAAGGCTGTGCCAAACACGTGATCCGCGGCGGCTCCTGGGACAATGTCCCGATCTTCATACGTTCGGCCGCGCGCAGCGGCAGCGCCCCGAATGGCGGCGAGTTCGATTATTCCAGCCTGTCGGGCTTTCGCGTGGCGCGCACGCTCCCGTAAGGACCGGCGCAATTCACTGCAACGTGTCGCGGGGATTGAGATCCAGCGTCAGCTCCAACGTCCCCTCATGATCCGAGGGCAGTGCGAGCGGCGAAGACAGCAGTATCGCATTGCGCGCGCTGACCGCGATGAAGCGGTAGGCCGCGTCGGCGACATAGCGTTTCTGGTCGACGATCTCTGCCTCAGTCACGGTGCCGTCTGGAGCGAGCACCACATGGATGGGGATGACGAAATTGCGCGTGCCCAACGTCCCCATGTCCAGATTCCAGCGGCGCTCCACCTGGGCGCGGATGTAATCCTTGACGCTGTAGGCCGCCCTCCCCCGCGCCGCGCCATTGCCCGCGACCGTCGCATCCGATGTCCCCGTGCCGTTCAACAGCCGCGGGTCTGTTGGAGCCTGCCGGAGCTCGGAAAGCGCTTCAAGCTGGCTGTCGAGTTCATCGCGCGGCGGCGCCGTGGGCGCCTCTGCGGCCGGACCAGGCGCGTTGGGAATGGCGGGCCGCCCGGCGGATGTTTGCGGCGGTTTGGGCTGCAACAAAGCTGTCCTCGGCTGCTGGGGTGCGGCGGGCTTTTGTTGTGCGGGCGGGGACGCTGGTGATGTTGTTTGCTCGGCGAATTGCACGAGTTCCACCGGCACGAAGGGGATCAATGTCCGCGGGGGAGACGCGTTCATGTGGGAAATCAGGAAAAACGCGGCAAGTGCATGTACTGCAAGGGAAATAACAACTCCCGGCCGCTTTAGCCAGGCCTTGCCGTCGCCGGCAGGCAGCACCCCCGCTTCACTCTGCGCATCTCTATGAGGACCAGAAAGCATGGGGCAGAGGGTCTCGGGCTGCTGCGTCCTAACGCGCGATAGGCCGATGCTGCCTCCTTCCGAGGCAATCATGCAAGGAGGACCGGAAAGGACGGTTCCGTACCGAACCGCACGGAGCTTGGCGCGTTGTCTTTTGACTCCAGCAAATGGCGAAAGCTGGAACAGCCGGGGCCGGCAGCGCCAAGAAAGCTGGCAGCCGCCGGCCGGCGCAGGGAGCGGCGTCCTGTCAACTCGCCGGTTCAGCGAAAGAAACCGCCGTGCGACCTCTCTCTCTTGCCCACCGAGTCGAGACCTGGCTGGACCACAGGCGGGGCGAATGCATCTGCGACCGGTGCATCGCGACGGGGCTGGAACAGCCCACCCGCAAGAATGTGCAGACCGTAACCAGTCGCCTCGCATTTTCTCAGCCGGGTTATTGTAAATATCGCGCCCGGTGTTCGGTTTGCGGAGATTTGGCGCCGGTCACGCATGTCAGCCCCACCATGCTGTAATCGCCGGCCGGTTCCCTCCTTCCCGAAATGGTGTGCCCTGTACTATAGAAGCGCGAGCTTTCCGCGGCGCATGGGCGCCTTGCAAAGCAACGGGAGGACCCATTGAAGACGACCAGCAAAATTACGACGCTTGCTCTGGCCACGGCGACCGCGGCGTTCCTGTTTGCGAACACTGCCTCGGCGCAGGCCGTGTACACCGGCTTTCCCAAGAGCCCCACGAGCCCGATCAGCCAGTCCTACCGGGAAAAGGGCAAGGAAGCGGTCGAATTCCAGAAAGTGCCGCCTATCCATATGTTCGACAATGTCTGGTATGTCGGACCGGGCTACGTGTCCTGTTACCTGATCAAGACCTCGGCGGGCTCCATTCTAATCGACGCCTCCGAGGAACCGGACATGGTGATGCATGTCATCGACAGCATCAAAAAGATCGGCACCGACCTGAAGGACATCAAGGCCATCTTCATCAGCCACGGGCATATCGACCATTGGGGCGGCATCGACCGGATGCATGAACTGACCGGCGCGCCCGTCTACGCGACCGAAGCGGATTGGAAGATGATTGAAGACACGGCCTCAAAGCCTGGCCGCAACGGCGCACCGCCGCCGCGCGCGCCCAAGCGCGACCGCATCGTCCACGACGGCGACACCTACACGCTGGGCGACACGACGCTGAAGCTCTATGTGACGCCGGGCCATACGCCGGGCGTCATGAGTGCCGAATTCACGGTGTTCGATAATGGCAAGCCCTACAAGGCGTTCTATTCGGGCGGGCTTGGCGGACGCGACGGCGTGAAAGGCTTCGAGCAGGCGATGATCAGCTCGGCCCGCGTGGCCAAGATCGAAGGCATCCAGGTCTATTTCGCGAATCACGGCTGGAACCCGGGCACGGATTATCCGGGCGGCTCCATCTTCGAGCGCGCCGAGAAGCTGAAGAACCGCAAACCCGGCGATCCCAACCCGTTCATCGATCCGGCCGCGTGGCAGCAGAATATCAAGCAGACCCAGGAACGCGTCGCGAAGGGGTTGGAAGAAGAAAAGGCGAAGGCTGCTTCCGCCGCGAAATAGTTTTCAAACTCTTCCGTACACAAACAAACGCCCTCTCCGAATGGAGAGGGCGTTCTTAATTCTACGTCCAACAATTACGGCTTTACGAACAACCCGACGAGGCCGGCTGCGCCCTTCACATGGCCATTCAGCTTAGCTTCCAGTTCGGGAAGCGTCAGGCCCGGGGGCAATTCCTTCGGGTCGAGATCCGTGGCGATGATCTTGAAGGTGTAATGGTGCGGGCTGCCGGGCGGGGTGCAGGGACCGGAATAATTGCCCACACCTTGTGTGCTCTTGCCGCCGACATATTTGTCCGACGCTTTGCTCACTTCGCCTTCTGCGAACGACGTCACATTCGGCGCGATGCCGTAAGAGACCCAATGGAACACACCGAGACCGCCGCGGCCTTCGGGATCGACCATGGTGAGCGCGAAGCTCTTGGTCCCATCCGGCGCACCGCTCCACGACAATTGCGGCGAGACGTTCTGCCCGACGCAGTTGGGATTGGGCGTTGCGCCCGGCGCATTCATGTTCGCCACTTTCGACGGCATCAGCGTGCCGTCCTTGAACGTGCTTGACATCAGCGTGAACGGCGCCGCAGCTGCATGGGCGAGTTCAGCGACGCAAAACGACGCCGCCGCGATTCCGGCGGCCGCGAAAAGTGCTTTCTTCATAAGCATTGGTTTGTCTCCCGAGTTTGTTTCAACGTCATGACCGGCGGAGATTCCGCCGCCGGGCAATGCCAATTCTCAACGCAACGTCACGGCTGGCGGCTCGCCACATAGGCGGCAATCGCCACCATATCGTCATTGTCCAATTTCGCGACAACCTGCTTCATCAGCGCTGCGGATCCCGAACGCGTGCCGTTCTGGATGTCGTAAAGCTGGCGCATCAGAAAGCTCGGACTGCGGCCGGCGATGCGCGGCACGTCGCCGAGGCCCTTGAGGTCGGAGCCATGGCAGATCCCGCATTGCAACGTCTTGCCGTTGCCGCCAGTCGCGACGAGCGCCTCGCCCTTCTTGAGCGCCCCCATCGGAACATAGGCGGTGAATGTGGTCTTGTCGTCGCGCAACTCGGCGCGTTCGGTGTCGTCGGGCACTTCGATGATGCGGCTGCCGATCGGTTCCATGCCGCCTTCCGGGGCCTTGGCCATCATGCCCCCGACCACTGTGGTCTTCGGAACGGTACTGGCCTCCACCACTTTGAGATAGGACACCGGCTTGATGGACGAAAAATAGGCCGCTGCCTGCTCGACCTCGGCGTCCGTCACGTGCTGGGCGATGCCCATCATGAGATTTTGCGGCGCACGTTTGGGCTCCGAACCCTTGCGGTCGCCATTTTTGAAGTTTTGGACCTGCTGCTTGATATAGCCCGGGGTCAAGCCGGCGAGGCTCGCATTCTCGGGGCGTCCCGCGCCGCTCGGCGTATGGCAATAGCCGCAGGCGCGCACATCGGGCATACGGCCTTTGTTGACCACGTCCGGCATCGCGGGGTGTTCGTCGGGATGCCAGTCCGGCGCGCCATCGCGTCCCGCAATCTGCGGGCGCGTCAGCGCGACGGTGCTGTTTGGAACATGCTTCGGCGAGCCGTCATCCTTCG
The DNA here is from genome assembly GCA_035577685.1 of Micropepsaceae bacterium. Taxonomy (GTDB): domain Bacteria; phylum Pseudomonadota; class Alphaproteobacteria; order Micropepsales; family Micropepsaceae; genus CAIYRG01. The sequence goes on from DATLVC010000024.1 coordinate 14,123, forward strand.
GCGGCTGCGCGCCGGGCGTCGCCGGGGGATTGAGCGGATAGGCCCAAGTCGGAAGGTCCGCCGCATAGGCCGCCGCGGCCAACGCCACCGACGATACGCAAAGCGTGAGAATGGCGGGGAATGTCTTCATACGGGCCTCCCGTCGAACCGATTCTTCCAAGGGTTCTGCGGCGCAGAGGATGGTTTTTTTCGTTGGCGATGGCAAGGCGGATACGGCCTGGCCGGTGCCATAACGCGGCGCGCCCGTTGTAATGTGGGGTTGCAAGGCCTATATAAATGCAGCGACGGCGTCTCGTCAGATCAAGCGCACTGTATTCCACCCGACCGTACTTCGTGCGCGCTGGATGAGACAGCCGACTTTCCGACCTGATGTTTGCGTCCAATCGCGCCGGCTGAGCAGACGCTCAAGCGGATATTAGCGCGCCTAAAGCGCACAGGAGTACGAGAATGACTATCGGAACAGTGAAATTTTTCAACGTGAACAAGGGCTTTGGCTTTATCTCGCCGGAAGGCGGAGCGAAGGACGTGTTCGTGCATGCCACCGCCGTCGAGGCCGCCGGAATGCGCAGCCTTGCCGAGGGCCAGCGCGTGTCCTTCGACATTCAGCCCGACGCACGTGGCTCGAAGGCCGTGAATCTCAAGTCGGCCTAAGCGGTAATTGCGCCAAATGGGCGGCTGGACCGGACCGGTTCAGCCGCCTGTTTTTCCTTCCAACCATTCGAGGAGACGATGCGCACGAAAAACATTGGTGGTGCCAGCGTAAGGGAAAAGAAAGCGGCCGCTTTGGACACGCTCGTGAAAACGGAGCTGACGAAAAAGCGCGCTGCCGAAGCCACAAAAATGTCGAACCTTAAGGCCCTTCGTCTCGCAAAAGAGGCCGAACAGCCTGAGCCATTGCCGGAGATCGAAGACTCCAAGATCAAATTCTTGAAGCCTAAGACGGCGCGCCTGCGACCTGCCTCTTGAGCTGGCCGGCATAGCGAGAGGGATAAGCAATGGCGATGAAACCCAATTACCGGCAAGAACGGCTGTCGCGCGAGCGCAACAAGGATGCGAAGAAGCAGGAAAAGCTGAGGCGCCGTGAGGAAGACGCCGCCAAGCGCAAGGCCCTGCGCGGCGAAAAACCCGGCGAACCAGAAAAGAGCTGACGCGCGCGCCCTATTTCTTTCGCGCTTTCCGGGCCGCATAGCGCGCATCGCGCTCGGCCTTGCGAGCGGCGATGGATTCCGCGGCTTGCTTAAGAGCTTCGGCGGCGGCGGCTTCGCGGGCAAACTCGGCCGCTTTCTGGGCCGCGATGCGCGCGGCTTCTTCCGCCGCCCGGACAATGGCCTTTTGTTCTTCGGCGGCCTTTTTCTGCGCCTTGCGTTCGGCGATGCGGGTTTCGCGCGCCTGGGCCGCGGCGACACGGGCCGCTTGTTTCTCCGCAAATTGCGGATCGTTGGCCGGGGATTTGGCCCGTGCCTTTTCAAGCTGGGCTTGCCTGGCCTTGGCCGCAGCATCCAGCCGGTCCGAAAGGCTCGGTTCTTTAAATCCCTTCATGATACTCGCCTCGGCTTTTCATGTTTTTTGGAGTTCCAATTATGACAGAACATCTGGATTTGCACTGCCAATCGCAAAAAAACGCGCCCGCCCATGCCGGCATGGCGGCGTGCAGTGCACTTGCAACCGAAACCGACGGATTTTGCAAGCCGTGTCACGACGAAAAAATCCGCGGCGCCGGACGCGGTAACGAGTTGCGGGCTCTGGCGTCTTATGGGTTGGGGCGCGCAAGACGCAGAAAACCGGGCTGAATACCTGGGGACACAAGAGCGAGATGGAAAGATGTTGGACACAAAAGATTTTGAATTCAGCCGTATATTCCGCCAAGGCTGGAACGCAGCGAAGAAGCAGCTGGCCGATGGCAAGGCTACCGCGGATCTGAACCCTTATAGCGCCACGAACGAGCGCGCACGCTGGTCCGAAGGGTTCGAGCAGGCCTTGGCGAGCCCTACCAAACCTTACAGCACGCCCGGCGGAAGCACCTGGCGTCCGGCAAAGCAAAAACGAGATCTTTGAGGATAGACCGACGACAAAGACGAAAACGTCCCGGGAATTGCAATCCGCGGTGAAAGCCTTCGAAAGCCCCCAGCTTCGAACGAGCCTGTTTCAACTGGCGACCTCAATCGGCCTTTTTATCGGCGTCTGCGTTGCCATGTATTGGTCGCTGCGACTCTCCTACGCCCTCACCCTGATGCTTGCGATACCGGCGGGCGCGTTGCTCGTGCGGGTCTTCATCGTTCAGCACGATTGCGGCCATGGCTCCTTTTTCGCCTCGCGCCGGGCAAACGATCTGTTGGGCATGGCATGCAGCATGATCACGCTCACGCCTTACGAGAATTGGCGGCGGCAACATGCCGGACACCACGCCAACTGGAACAATCTCGACAAGCGCACCTCCGGCGCGGACATCTATTCGGCCTGTCTGACGGTGAAGGAATATCGCAAGCTGACGCGTTGGCAGAAAATCGTCTATCGCGTTTCGCGCCATCCTCTGATCGCACATGTGCTGTTTCCGCCGCTGGTTTTTATCCTTCTCTATCGCGTTCCGTTCGACACGCCGAAGGGGTGGAACCACGAGCGTCATGCGGTCTATTGGACCGATTTTGCGCTATTTCTTGTGCTCGGAAGCCTCGGGCTCATCGTCGGATTCAAGGCCATGGCCCTTGTGCAATTACCGATTCTGATCGTGAGTTCGATTATCGGCGTGGGCCTCTTCGCCGTACAGCATCGCTTCGACGAAGCGTTGTGGGCGCGCCAACCCGAATGGCGCTTCGGAAATGCGGCGCTACAAGGATCGTCTTATCTGAAGCTCCCAAAGCTGTTGCAATGGTTCACCGGCAATATTGGATTTCACAACGTGCACCATCTGGCGCCGCGGGTTCCCAATTACCGCCTCGAATCCTGCTACCGGGCCAATCCCGAGTTCAAGGAATCGCCTTCGCTCACCCTGGGCGAAGCCTTCCGCGCCCTAAGGCTGGCTCTGTGGGACGAAGACCGCCAGCAGCTGGTGGGCTTTCACGAATTGTCCCGGCGCTAAATTTGTAAATCGGCGTCATCCCGGCCAGCGCGACAAACGCCAATCCGGGATGACATTGGACACCAACCGATTCACTTAAAGAGTTCGATTCTCGCCTCGCGGAAGAACACCGGATTCGCCGGCGCCAGCGAGATCGGCCCATTGATACCCAGAATGGCGATTTGGAATTTGTCCCCGGCTTTGACGCTTTCACTGAGCATGACGCGGTTGGGCATGTTGAAGCCCTGGATGGTGGCCGGGCTCGGCCGGCCTGCCGCACGCGGCATCACCCCATTGACCCAGGCTTCGGCGTAATCGTCGATGGTGAAGACGATGGCCATCCGCGCGCCGGCGGTGTCGAAACTGCCGATCTTCGCCGGCACCGTCAGGTTCGAGCGGAACCAGGTCATGAACAGATGCCCGCCGCCGCGCCGCTCCAGCAGTCCCTTGGGCTCGATGACCGGCCAAGCGGAATCGTTGAAATCGGCTTCGCCCGCTTTGGGCGTGAGATCATAGGCCGTCTTCCAGGCCGGCCCCGCATTGGCCATGGCCGGCACTTCGATGATCTTGGCGTCCATGTTCTTCCATTGTGCACCGAACGCGGCCATGCCCTCGGTGGTGGTCAGGTCGACCGCGAGCGACGGCGGCAGCGACGGGGCATAGGTGGGCTGTGGCGCGGGAGCAGCGGCGGGTGCAGGCGCCTGGGCGGCCGCCCGCCCCGAAGCCAGCACGGCCGGCACGGATGCGAGGGCGGCAGTGGCGCCGAGTTTGAGGAAATCCCGTTTGTGCATAGTCCCCTCCCTTGATCGGTTTGGCGCGATCCTACTCCCGGAGCGGTTGAAAAACGAGCGCGGCCCGGTCAGTTTGCGCGGCTATGAGCGAAATCGCCGCCGCCCCGATTTTCCGCGACGAGGCAGACCGAGCCGGCATCAAACGCCTGATGCTGTTCTTCGCGCTCGTCTATCTGACCGAGGGGATCGGCCAAAGCGACGGGCTAATCGCGCAGCCGCTGAATTATTACCTGAAGCAGGTTTATCAGTGGACGCCGGTCCAGATCACGGCGTTTCTCACTGTCCTGAACTTGCCCTGGTTCCTGAAGCCGCTCTACGGAATGGTTTCGGATTTCGTGCCTTTGTTCGGCTATCGCAGGAAACCCTATCTGCTCCTGGCCAACGCCGTGGCGGCAGCGGCGTATTTCTCGATTGCCGCGGCCGCTACGCCCGGCGTCCTGATTTTCCTCCTGCTGCTCACCGCCTATGGCATGGCCATCGCGAGCACGCTTTGCGGTGCCGTGCTGGTGGAGAACGGCCAGAAATTCAACGCCAGCAGCACCTTCATCAACCAACAATGGTTGTGGTTCAACGTCGCCACGATCCTCACGTCGCTGCTGGGCGGGGCCTTCGTTCAGTGGCTGCTGCCGATCACGGCCGTCCACGCCGCGGCCGCGGCCGCCGGCGTCGCGCCCATTCTGGTGATGTTCGGCACGCTTGCCCTGATCGAGGAGGAGAAAAGCGCCATCTCGCTGTCAGGGCTGAAGGAAAGCATCGCGAGCCTGTTCGCGGCGCTCAAAGAGCGGCGGCTCTGGGTCATCGCGTGTTTTCTGTTCTTCTTCTATTTCAGCCCAGGGATCGACACGCCGCTTTATTTCTACATGACCGATCATTTGAAATTCAGTCAGGCCTATATCGGCGTGTTGAATGCCATCGGCGCCGCCGGCTGGATCACGGCGGCTTTAGCCTACGGACTCTTCCTGCAGCACTTGACCGCGAAGACGCTGCTGAACCTTGCCATCCTGGTCGGCACGCTCGCGACGCTCACCTATCTTTTGATGTCGGGCGCGGCGACCGCAGCCTTTGCGTTTTTCTGCTATGGCGGTGCGTCGATGATGACGCTTGTCGCGACGCTCGGTCTCGCCGCGGATCATTGTCCCAAGCGCGTCGAGGGTTTCGCGTTTGCCGCGATGATGTCGGTGACCAATCTTTCGGGCGCGGCCGCCGACAATGTCGGCTCGTATCTGTATGAGCACGTCTTCAAGAACGAGATCGCGCCGCTGATTATGGTGGCGGCTGCCTTCACGGCTTTGAATTTCGTGCTCGTCCCCCTGCTGAAACTGGGCAACGAAGCGCCGCACGCCGTGTTGCTGCGGAAATAACCCATCCAGGTCCCCCGGCTCGAAAGCCGGGGGATCCCAGAGCGGAACGCAGAGGCGGTTTACGCGCCGTCGCTCAGTGCATTGTTGGCGATGCCGCTAATCTGGACGTCATAACCGAACGCGTCGGTCATATGCAGGCTGTACAGCCCGCCGTCGCGCACATTCTCGACGCCCATCGCCTTCAGATCGGCCTTGGCCTTTTCGCGGTCGAAATCGGCGACCGTATAGCCCATATGCTCGATCAACGCCTGGCTCTTGCGCCGTGGCTGTCCATTGGCCGGCGCGTTCAGATCGCGCGAGCGAATGATGATGCTGGTCAGCGGCACATCGTTCGCGGTGACGCCAAAGGGCTTATCGCCCTTCTTGCCGAACGGCAGCGCGGTGTCGATCTTCGTGGTGCCGATCTGATCGAGATTGAACACCTTCGAATACCAGTCCGCGGCCTTCTTGAAGTCGGGACAATTGTAGGAAATGTGATTGACCAGCGCGATCTTCAGCGCCGGATCGGACGCCGCAGCGGCATTGGCCGTGCCGGTGACGGCGGCCGTCGTCGTGACGGCGGCGGTGAGCGTTTCGAGCAGCGCGCGGCGGCTGATCTTGCCTTTGGCGAATTCGTCGATTTTCGTTGCGTAGAAGCTTTCCATGGCTGTTCTCCTCAGGCTCCGCGCCGGAACGCGTTTTCTTGGACCGCGTTCGCGATCTGGACGTCATAATCATACGGGTCGTAGACGTGCAGGCTGCCGTCGCGCCCTGTCGGCTTGTCGAAGCCTTTGGCCTTCAGCGCGCCGCGGACCTTGCCTTCGTCCCAATTGGAAATCGTGTAGGCGACATGGTCGATGACCGCCTCGGTCGGCTTGGGCGGATTGGCGCCCGGATTGTGCACGACGAGGAAATTGCCGCCCTTGTCCGGCGCCGGACCGAAGGCGAGATTGGCGCGGCCCTTGCCCTTGTCGTTCACGACCTGCATGCCGAACATCGAGCTGTAGAAATCGCGCGCCTTTGTGTAATCGGGGCAAAGATAGGAAATGTGATTGACCCCGAGTGCCTTAAAGCCCTTGCCGGCCGGCGCCGCATTGGCCTCTGCGCCGCCCGCGGCCACGATCGCCGTGGCGATGCCGAGCATCTGACAGAATTCGCGCCGCCCCAGCGCGCCGCTCTCGAACTGGCGGATTAAGCGATCGATGAATTTTTCCATGTGTGACCCTCCCTGGTGAATCGAAGCGGGCCCCAGGCGGTCCGTCGATCTGCCCGCGACAATAGCCGTTTCCGGAAGGTCAAGACAGATGGGCAGGCGCCCGGCCGCGACTTCGCGCCGAGACTCGTCAAGCCACGGTCGGCCAACGACTTCGCCTGCAATTGAGCGGCGCGGGGCCGGGCTTGTTTGCCGGCCCCGCTTGGCGTCAGAGGCAAAAATCCTTGTTGATCATGCAGGCTTTTTCGTAATCCGGCGCAGCGTTCTTTTCGTCTCCCAGCTTGGTGTAGGAGAAGGCGCGCAGGCGATAGGCCGCCGCATTCATGTCGTCGGCCTGGATGACGGTCGTCAGGTCCTCGATGGCCTGTTGAAATTGCATCAGCTGGGTGCGCACGCCGCCGCGGCGGAAATGGGCGTCGACATCATCGGGTTTCAGCTTCACGGCCGCATCGAAGTCGGCGAGCGCCATTTCCGGCTGGTTCTTCCTGATATAGGCAATCCCGCGGCTGACATGATCGAAATACAGCACCGGCGTCGGCTTGTTCGTGTCGATCACCTTGGTGAAAAGCCGGATGGCCTCGTCATCGTCGCCTTTCGCCAAGGCGGCCGAGGCAGCCGTCTCGTCGGCCGTCATGCCGGTTCCCGCAGCCGCCGGTGCCGGCGCGGCACTTGCCGCGGCAGGAGGCGGCGCAACGACGGTCGCCACTTTCACGTCCGGGTTCTCGAACACCAATACCGCAGGAGCGGACTGCTTGCCGTTGCGGTCAATCATCTGCTCGCGCATTGTCATGGTCTTGCCGTCGGCGGACACCGAACGCGTCCCAAGAACGACAATCGACCGGCCTTTCGTATAGCTGTAGCTGGCGCTGGTATCGCTGTAGCGTGTCCACGAGCCGGAATCGAAATCCGGTATCCCGGTGATCGGGTGGGGTTTGCCGTCGGTCACGGCCGCGAACGTTCCTTTGACCGGCTTTCCCTGGGCGTCAACGCCGTCCACGTTCATCACCGCGGGATCGCTGAATGTCAGCGTCATGCTTTTATAGCGTGCCGGGCCAGTCGATTTTTCGGGGATGAAATTCCATGTCCCCACCAGGGGGCTGCTTTGCGCACTGACCATTTGCGGAAGCACGGCGGCAAATGCGGCAAGCATCACCACGGCGGCGCGCCGCGCAAAAGCGGAACGAGTAAAATTCATCTGGCCTTCCCCATTCTTGAACGCATGTAGAGGCGCACTTCTTCCGACCGGACACGCAAAGATGCGGCTGGCGGCGCTCCCAGCGGGGGCGGAGTATAGGATTGCCATTCTTAGAAGGGCAAGGCGAGAATCCTGACAGACGCCATCAACAATGCGTGGCGTATTGTCCCCCGCAAAGAAAGGCCGGATTTGCGCGGATTTCGCGTGTCCGGTCTTACGATCCTCCGGCCAGCCGCGGCGCGCGCTTGAACCAAGGCAACGGCCGGTACAATCCCAAGGGCGCCAACAGAACCTTGAGATAATTGCCTTCGTCCGGCAGGCCATCCGGGTGGCCGATGCGCTCCGGCATGATGGTTTGGCCGTCTTTCTGCGGCAGATAATAGGTTCCGAAGACGACGTCCCAGAACGCGAATTCCACGCCGTAATTAACCGAGTAACCACGTCCTTCGGGGACATGCGCGGAATGGTGCCAGCGGTGCACCTCCGGCGTCACGAACAGATAGTTCAGGAATCCGCCCCTGACATCGCCGCCGCAATGCGAAAACGTCGCGATGATGTTGGTCGCCGGAACCGTGATCAGAATTGCGAAGGGATCGAACCCGATGACGCCCAGCACGAGAAACACCACGATATTCCTGAGCGCGAAATCGATCGGATTGGAAACCTCGGCGTTCGTGGCTTTCAGATCGGTCACGCGGTGATGATAGGAGTGCAGCGCCCAAAGAAATTCATTGTTGTGCTGCCAGCGGTGCATCCAATAGCGAAACAGACTGACCGACAGCAGGATCGCCACGACCTGGAACCACAGGGGGCCCAATTGCTCCGGCGACGCAACAAGAACCTTGCGCCCCACCGAATGCTGCAGCAGGAACAACAGCGCCGGCAGGATGATGAAGGCCGCCACCGCGCCCGTGATGTACAGATTGACCACGTTCGAGATGACGTCCCGCGCCAGAACGGAGCGCTGCGAAACGGCGTAGCGATAGGTGTAGACGCGTTCCAGACCGATCACCGCCACCAGCAGCAACAGCCGGTCCCATCGCGGCAGCCATTGCTCGATCGCGTGCCCCTGTGGTGACACATGCAGCGCATAAAAGAGCGCATAGAGGACGGGCAAAATCAGCAGGCTGCTGACATAGAGAACATTCTTGGCTGACATTGGCGGCCCCTTCCGACATGGAAACGAACGAAATGGATCCAACGCACCAGGCAGCGCGAGGCGGCTATATTCGTGGAAATTCCGTTATTCCCAGCCTCACGGTAATCAAAAGAGTAGCACCTTACGGGGACACAACAAAGCGTGGAGCGCGAAGTCCGGTGGCCGCCAAGCCCGATTTCTGAGGCGGCCCCTATCAGAATTCCGTCTTCAGCAGTTCCGGCAGGCTCGCCACGCTGGGCAGGATATGTGTGTACGCTTCCTTGCGCAGCCGCTCCTCGGTGGCCGCGCCCGAATAGACCCCAATCGCGCCACGCACGCCCGCATTGACCGCCGCCTGCAGATCGAGCGGCGTGTCGCCCACCGCGACCACTTCGGCGACCGCATCGACATGGGCCGCCTCCATCGCGTGGAACAGCATGAAGGGCGACGGCCGCCCGTCCACGACATCGTCGCTGGTGATGGTGGCCACGAAATAATCGCGCCAGCCGAGATGCGCGAAAATCTTGTCGGTCAGCGGCCGGTCGAAGCCGGTGCTGGTGGCCACCAGCAATCCCGCCGCGCGCAGCCGCCGGACCGCATCTTCCGCCCCGGCAATCGGGCGCACATCGGCATAGGCCGCGTTCACCTGGGTGCTGAAATCATCATAGATGGAGGCAATCATCGCCTCGCGGTTGGCGGCGGGCTTGGTTCTCAGCTCAACGAAGTGCCGCACCATTCCCCGCTTGGAAGCGCCGCGCCATTCCCCGATTTCGGCAAAGGTCACCGGCACACCCTGTTTGGTGAGCGCGTTGTGCATGGCATTGGGAACTTCGCCATGGTCCTCGATCAGCGTGCCGCCGACATCGAGCACGACCAGCCGGATAGGTTTGGCCGCAGGTTTCGCAGGTTGGTC
>DATLVC010000025.1:0-3125 GCA_035577685.1 Micropepsaceae bacterium
CGACACCAATTCACCGAGCGTCGCGCCATTCGCGTCCACTTCCCGGGCCCCCGTGTAGGAGCGCAATGGTGTCGGAATCAGAACCTTCACACCTCGGCCGCCTCCACTGCGTAAATTTCCGGCAGATGATGTGCAATCGGCACCCAGAGTTCGCCTTGATCGCGGCTCATCCACAAATCGCCGCTGGTGGTGCCGAAATAAAGTCCCACCGGGTCTTTCGCGTCCGCCGTCATGGCCTGACGTTTCACGGTCCACCACGCCTGCTCCGCTGGCAGGCCGGCATCCAATCGTCGCCAGGTCTTGCCGCCATTGCGAGTCATATAGACAGACGGCGCGCCGTCTGGGCTGGTGCGCGGCCACACGGTCCGGCCATCCATGGGAAACACCCACACAGTGTCGGCGTCGCGCGGATGCACCACCATCGGAAAACCGATATCGCCGACGCGTTTGGGCATTTTGCGTCCTACGCGGACCCATTCGTCAGACGGTCGGTCGAGCCGATAGATGCCGCAATGATTCTGCTGATAGAGCCGGTCAGGATTGGAGGGACACAGCCGTACGCAATGCGGATCGTGAAATGCGATGTTCGACGCATCGAATCCTTCGACCACTTCCATCCCCTTCACCAATGGAGCAAAGGTTCGACCTCCATCACGCGATTCATGCACGCCGCCGCCCGACATCCCCATGTAAAGATGCGCAGGATCGCGCGGGTCGACGGTGATGGAATGCATCTTCGGCCCGTCCGGGGTGCCGTCCTGTTCGGCGCCCATCCAGGCGCGATATTGGGGATCGTCATTGATCGCGCCGAACGGTTCCCAAGTGATGCCGCCATCCTCGGACCGGAACAGGCCCTGCGGCGAAGTGCCGGCGTACCAGACATTGGGCTCGCTCGCGTGGGCGGGCGTCAGCCAGAACGTGTGCTTGACGGTCCGTCCCTTTTGCCCATCGGGCGCTTTCGCGAAACCGGGCGGCCGTTTGGTTTCCTCCCAGGTTCGCCCCAAATTGGTGGACCGGAAGATGGTCGGGCCCAGATGTCCGGTGCTCGCCGCCGCCAGCAGGGTTTTCCCGTCGCGGGGATCGAGCACCAGATGATTGATGATCTGGCCGAGGAAGTGCGGCCCGTCGGCGCGCCATTGTTTGCGTTTCGCATCACCATGATAGAGCCAAGCCCCTTTGCGAGTGGCGACAAGCACGACCGTATCGGTCCGCGGCTTGGCACGCGGGGCAGCGCGCTTTGTGGGCGCGGTCTTCTTCTTGGCTGAAAGCTTCGATTTTTTCGTGACGGGGGCCATGATGTTTCTCTCTCGCACAGTTCTGCTGCACTCTCGACGAATGGCAAGTCTCGGAATCGACAACCGGCTTCAAAAATCCGATTTTTTTGCTGTCGGAATGGCGGTGGCTTTGCCGGAATAATATTCAAATGAGTTTTCCGCGCATATCTGTTCGGTCCAAGCCCCTCTGATGCGGCGATAGGTGATGTTGGCCGACCAGGGCATGGTGAAAAATTTCGGGTCCTCGACCGTGAATTGAAGCTGCAGCCCCTTGCCCCTGTAGTCGGGATCGACCGTGACGTTGCCGCCCAATCCCGCTGGCCCATCCTGTTTTTGGTGCCGCTCGGCCGCTTCGGTTGCGGCGGCGTAATCAAGCAAGCGGTAGCGCTCGACCACATGCAGAGCCTTGCTGTGCGGCGTGCCGTAACGGTCAATCGTAGCAAAGGGCAGCGTGTCGATGCCCACGGTATCGACCACCAGCGTGTCGCCTTCGTAGTGGCCGACCGAATCGCCCATCGCCGAGGGCTTCACGCGCGTGGGGTGGGAAGCGTTCAGGCGCACATGCCGGACCTGATCGTCCTGATTGTAGATCAAGGTGATGCGGTCTTTGGCTTGCAGCACCTGTACGCCCAATTGCATGGCAAAGGTGAAAGGCGGTGCATAGGGCGCGCAATGATTGGAAGGGTCCGGAAAATCCATGCCGGTGAGCGAAATCTGTCCCTTCTCTTTCACGATAGCGGCAGCTTCGGGCGTGAGGATCGGATTGTTGTAATCGCCGACGAGTGCATTGGGATCGCCCGCGCCATTGGGCAGGCGCTTGAGATTGGTCACCGGCGCAGGGCTGCCGGGAACCGGCTCGAAATTGAAAGCATTGCGGCCCCACATGCCGGAAAAATCCGGAATCGCGGTTTCAGCGGCCGCGACGGGAAACGCAAGCATCGCGGCCGTGGCCGCGCTCGCAAACAGGCCGGGCCATTTCGTGCTGGCACTGAATTTGGCCATTTGTTCTCCCCCCAAAGCGGGGAAAATATTAGCCAAAATTCTCTGTGATGCCCGGCCTTAATTCAGCGTCGGCTGACGTCTTGCCAACGCCCCAAAATGGTCCACCAACCGGCCGTCCCAAAGATTCCCGCGCTAAGCAGAATCGGGCTGCGGGGCCCGCGAGACAGTACATTATGACAACCTAAAGTTGTACTACAATTAGCGAGCCCCTCGCGCTTCGCATTCAGCAATTGGAAGACCGCCAGACCGAGACAATAGGGGCCAGGGAGGCGCCTGTTCCCGCCCGCGATGATCCGGTAGAATTGTTTATGTCCGCTCGCAAACTAGACGAGGCCCAGGGCGAGCCCTTCGCCGAGCCGAACGAATACGCAACCGCGCGCCCCCATCGAACACTTCGGATCACGCCGGCGGATTCCACACCCGGCACGCGCACGCTGGCGAACGAAGTCCCGGTTGCCCTGGAATTCGATGGCAGCGCCTACGCGGTGATGATGCTCACCCCGGCCGACCTCGAAGATTTCGCGGTCGGCTTTGCCCTGTCCGAGCGCATCATCACGGGTGCCGATGAAATCGCGCGCATCGATGTGCGTTACGGATCGCGCGGCATCGGCATAGATGTACGGCTGGAAAAGGTGCATTCCGACCGTTTGGCCCAACGCCGCCGCGCCATTCCCGGCCAGTCGGGGTGCGGCATTTGCGGCCTGACCACCATTGAGGAAGCCCTGCCTCAACTGACACCTTTGACCACCGCGCCGCGGCTTTCCGGCGCAGCCCTGTTCAAGGCATTGGCCGCCCTTCCCGCTCGCCAAAAGCTGAACCAAGAAACGGGCGCGGTGCATGCCGCGTCCT
>DATLVC010000026.1:0-9339 GCA_035577685.1 Micropepsaceae bacterium
GATCCAGAAGCGTGGAAGCAATGGGTGAAAATGGCCCAAGAAGGTGCCGCGAAAAACCTCGAAGATGAAAAGCGCAAAGCGGCGGCGAAGTGACACCACAGGTGTCATCCCCGGCGAGCGCCAAGGCGCGAGGGAAGGGGATCCATGGCAGGGGTCAAATTTCACCCCAGCATCTTCGTGACCATCTCGTAGAGATTGGCTGAAAGTCCCGCGCCTGACGCAATCGCTTCGAGCTCAGCGCGCATCAGTCGCTGGCGCTCGGCATCATAGCGGCGCCAGGTTTCAAACGCGGCTGCCATGCGCGCGGCCGTCTGCGGGTTGATGCCATCGAGCTTCTGCACGACTTCGCGCAACAGGCGATAGCCTGCGCCGGTGCGGTCGTGGAAGCGCAGGGGATTGCCGATGGCAAAGGCCCCCACCAGCGCGCGTACGCGGTTGGGGTTCTTCATTGAGAACGCCGGATGGGTCATCAAGCCCCGCACGCGTTCCACCGTGTCGGGCTGCGGCGACATGGCCTGCAGGCCCATCCACTTGTCGAGCACCAGGGGATCGCTGCGGAAGCGGTCATGAAAATGGGCGAATGCCGCATCGCGCCGTGGGTCCTTCATCCGGGCCAGTGCCGCAAGGCCCGCTGTCATTTCTGTCATGTTGGTGGCCGCGCGGTAATGCGAATCGGCGATTTCGGCAGCCCTCGCATCATCGGCGGCGGTGAGGAAACGCAGCGCGGAATTGCGCAGCGAGCGCCGCCCGGCCGAAGCGGCATCCGGCATGAAAGCGCCGCGCGATTCCAATGTCCGGTATAGCACGACAAGCTCGTCGCCATGCGCGGCGGCGATCTCGCGGATGAGGCGCGTGCGCGCGGCGTGAATCGCCTCGGGCTCAATGGGAGTGACCGCGAGCGCAAGCTCGCTTTCGCTCGGCGGAATGAGCATCAGCGCGGTGAAGGCGTGATCCTCGTGGGCGCGCTCGAGCACGCCGCCTATGGCCTCGATATAGACGGGATCGACCCGCGCCGGGCGGCCGGCCTGAACATCGCCGATCATGCCGCGCAGCATTTCGGTCGTGAGTTGCTGGCCGGCTTCCCAACGGTTGAATGCATCGGTATCGCGGCTCATCAGAAACGCGCGCGTCTTGGCGTCGGTTTGTGTGCGGATGTTCACGGGCGCGGAAAAATTGCGGCCGATGGAAAGCACCGGCTCTTCGTCGATGCCGGTGAACACAAAGCGCTGTGTGCCTTGCGTCAATTCGAGCACGCGTTCGTCCGGCCCGGCCGCGTTTTCGCCATCGAGCGCCAGCGGCAGTGGTTTGCCGCTCGTCTTGCCGATTAGGCCGAGCGCGACCGGAATATGCATAGGCCGCTTTTCCGGCTGGCCCGGCGTCGGCGCCAAGTGCTGGCTGAGGTCGAGGGCGTAAGTCTTTGCCGCCGAATCATAGGTACCGTCGGCGGTAATCTCGGGCGTGCCGGCCTGCGAATACCACAGACGGAACTGATCGAGCTTGCGGTGGGCCGCGTCTTCGAAACAGCGCACGAAATCTTCCACCGTCGCGGCTTCGCCATCATGACGCGCGAAATAAAGGTCCATGCCTTTGCGGAAATTCTCGGGCCCCAGAATCGTCTTCAGCATGCCGATGACTTCGGAACCCTTCTCGTACACCGTCGCCGTGTAGAAATTGTCGATGGTGATATAGGATTGCGGCTGCACCGGATGGGCGAGCGGGCCAGCATCTTCCTGGAATTGGCGCAGGCGCAAATCCTTCACATCGGTGATGCGGCGGACCGCGTGGCTGCGCATATCGCCGGCGAAACCGGTTTCGCGAAAGACCGTCAGCCCTTCCTTCAGCGAAAGCTGGAACCAGTCGCGGCAGGTGATGCGATCACCCGTCCAATTGTGGAAATATTCGTGGCCCACCACCGACTCGATACGGGCATAGTCGTCGTCGGTCGCGGTTTCGGGCGAGGCCAGCAGCACCTTGTCATTGAAGATGTTGAGGCCCTTGTTCTCCATGGCGCCGAAATTGAACGCCGCGACCGCAACGATCATGAAAATGTCGAGGTCGTATTCGCGGCCATATTTCTCCTCGTCCCAGCGCATGGACCGTTTGAGCGAATCCATCGCATATTCGGCCCGCGCCTCATTGCCGTGCTCGACATAGACGTAGAGATCGATCGCCCGTCCCGTCAGCGTGGTGTAGCTGTCGCGGATATGGCCGAGGTCGCCCGCGACCAGGGCAAACAGATAGCTCGGCTTGGGAAAGGGATCGCGCCAGCGCGCGAAGTGGCGGCCATCCGCAAGGTCGCCCGATTCCACCAGATTGCCGTTGGAGAGGAGAACGGGCGCGGTCTTCCTGTCGGCTTCGATGCGGGTCTCGAATTTCGCCAGATTGTCGGGGCGGTCGAGGAAATAGGTGATAGTGCGGAACCCTTCCGGCTCGCATTGGGTGCAGTAGATGCCGTTCGACATATACAGCCCTTCGAGCGCGGTGTTCTCCGCAGGCGCGATCTCGGTGACGATTTGAAGGGTGAAATTCGCGGGCGGCGAAGCGAGGGTCAGCGTCTCGGCATCGGCGGTATAGTCCGATAGGCCCAGCGCGCGACCATCGACCGCCACCGAGATCAGCTTGAGCCCGCTCCCATTCAGCACCAGCGGTTCCGCAGACGTGGCGCGGCGTTCCACTTTCATGATGGCCGTGACGCGTGTGGCTTTGCCGTCCAGCCGGAAATCCAGCGCGACCTCACGGATGTGATAGGGCGGGGGCGTGTAATCCTTGAGGTGTATGGCGCGCGGCTCAGCCGTTTTCATGAGATGGGTTCCTTAGGGCTTTACAGCATATAGCGGTCACAACGCGCCGGCGAAAGTTCCGGCTATTGTGCCCGATCTAGATATTCGTGGGTCGGGAAAAGGAGGCGGCTAATCCACGCCGCTGTCGAGATAGGCAATGGCCTCGCGGCATTCGGCCACGAGTTCCAGCAGCGACGGGGGAACTTGCTCGTGCTGTGCCCATGCGACAAGTTTCTTCAGAAGTGCGCCAAGTTGCGGCAGACTTGCGATCAGCCTCGCCTGGCTTTCGATGCGGTCCGGCGACAGCGCATATTCTGCACCCGGGACGCGCCATCCGCCCCATTCGGCCTCGCCGGTAATCACGACAGGATGGGTTCCAGGATAGGGGTGATTTGCCGTTTCGACCGGCGATTGCCATTTGTTGCGGGCGCGGACCACGCGCCATTGCTCTCCCTCGTCGTTCGGAGGCTCGGCGGAGCTGTCAGACTGCAATTCTTCGGCGCCGAAGTCGCGGCCCAGGCCGACGTCGTAGAAGATGCGGAGCGGTTCTTCGAGCCCTTTGGTCCATTGCGGAACCACGCGCTCGATCAGAGCCCAGGTGCCGACAGGGCGCACATAGACCCGCTGGTTCTTATGAAATTGCGCGCGCGCCATGGGCAGATTTTCCGCAAAACACGCGGAGATTAGGCACTTGGCGCCTAAACCTTCGTTAACGGATCACGGCAGGGGAAGGGGCAGCGTTTCGTTGAGGCGCTTGAACAGATCGAAACAGGATACCGGCATCGGCCCGTTGCGGGACCAATAGTCCAGCGACTGATTCTCCGGGAGGGTCCAAGGCCGATAGCCGCGAATATGCGCAATACTGAGGCTGGCCTTGTCGGGGTGTATCACCGCCTTGGACAACCGGCTTTCCATATCGAGAAAGGCATCCAGGAAATCTCTTGTTGCCTTGGTGACCTGCTCATAGGTCGCCGGGTCGAACTCCGGCTGCAATTTCGGCAGGACCGTTTGCGCGCCTTCCAGGCTGCCATAGCAGACCTCGAATTGGTCGAAATCGCTCTGCGTGGCAATTGCAGCCGAAGCAACGGCGGGAAAGCCCAGTGTGGATGCCAGAGCCGCAGCAGCAAGATGGGACTTAGTCCGGATCATGGGCGCCTCTCAGCCGGCGCCGTATTATGGGCGTGTCAGCCTGCGTCGCTCAAGCGCTCGCGGCCGAGAGGATCGGGATCGAGCAGCCGCCCTGAAATTGCGCCCAGCCAATCGAGCCCGGCGGCAAGCCGCACATTCTCGCCGATAACCAGGATGGCCGGCGTATCCGCTGCCGCAGCCGCATCGCCGAGCGCGGCAAGCCTGGTCACAATGGTCGCCTGACCGTCCAGCGAGGCGTTGCTGATGATGGCGGCCGGTTCATTCCCGTCGCGGCCGGCGGCGATCAAAACAGCGGCAATTTTTCCCGCGTGTTTGCGCGCCATATAGAGCACGAGGGTGGGCGAACCTTTGGCGATTGCCGCCCAGTCGAGATCGGGCGCAGCACCGTTGGCACCGCTGCCCGTGATGAAGGTCACCGCTTGATTGGTATCACGATGGGTCACGGGGATGCCCGCATAAGCAAGGCCGCCTATCCCCGCCGTCACGCCGGGAACGACGCGGAACGGAATGCCTGCCCGTGCGAGGGCAAGCGCTTCCTCCGCGCCGCGGCCAAACACGAAAGGATCGCCACCCTTCAGCCGCAGCACCCGCAGACCTTTGCGCGCATAGGCGATCAGGCGGCGCGAAATCGTCTCCTGCGCCTCAGAGGGTTTGCCGCCGCGTTTTCCAGCATCGACAATTTGCGCGTCGCTGCGGGCAAGCTGGAGCAGTGCCCGGTTCACCAGGGCGTCGGTCAGAATCACGTCGGCCTCGGCGATGGCGTGCAACGTATGGAGCGAGGCGAGGCCGGGATCGCCCGGCCCGGCGCCGGCCAGCCAGACCCAGCCCGGTTCCAGGCGCGGCAAGCCCAAAGTCTCCGCGAGCCGACGCAGACCTGCACGGTTGTCGGCGCCAAAAGGAACAACGGGATCGATCATTCAACAGTCCATATTTGTATTTATTAGAATAACACATACAAATGCTGTTTAAAAGAGCCGCTTCACGGGGTCGCGATAACGAAATGCCCAATTTTATGCCAAGCTGCGATGCGCAATGGATCTTCCGGGGACGAAAATGCGGGTAGTCGGTCTGGCAGTGGCAGCGGTTCTCTTCACCAGCGGGGCATTGGCCGCTGATGGCGGCTGGCAGCTGTTCTCTTATCCCGAAGCGGGGTTTGCCGCCCAATATCCTGGCCAGCCCAAACTGGAAATGCAGGACTACAAGACCGTCCAGACGCCGGAAGGAGCGGTGAGGGAGCGCGTCTATTCCGCCAATTCCGGCGGTGTCGTCTACGCCATTTCGGTGGCGGATTTTACCCGCACGCGCGCGCAGAAGGACAAGACCATCGAGGAAGCGGTCAAGAATCTCTCGGGGCTCGGCAAGCTCACCCATGATGAATCGGGCGCGCGCATCGACTGGAATTACGGCCGCGAGGTCCGCGTCGAGGACGCCAACGGCACCAGCTATACGGACGCGATTTTCTTCATCGACAACAAGCTCTACCAGCTCAAAGTGACGTATCCTGCCATTAACAATGATCCCAATGGCTCATCGGGGATTCATTTCTTCCAGCAGACGTTCCAGTTGCTTCACTGATATATAGGCGGCGCAAAGAACCGCCCGGTGAATTTAAGATGATGTTTTACGGCAGATTTCCGAACGGGACCGAAGACCGCAAATTTCTCGAAAC
The DNA here is from genome assembly GCA_035577685.1 of Micropepsaceae bacterium. Classification (GTDB taxonomy): domain Bacteria; phylum Pseudomonadota; class Alphaproteobacteria; order Micropepsales; family Micropepsaceae; genus CAIYRG01. Next base: position 5,599 of record DATLVC010000026.1, read on the forward strand.
GGCGATCCAGCGGTTCCGCACGATGTTCTCCACGGTCTTTGCCGACGACAATGTCATCCTGTTCAACCGCACATTGGGATTCCGGCGCGACGCAAAAATGATGCAGGCCATCAAGACCAATGCGCTGCGCCGGCAGGAAGAATCGCTCCTGCTGCGCGTCAACACCTTGATTTGGTCGGTGAAGCAGGCGCTCTCGGTGGAGGGCGATTTCGTGGAGTGCGGCGTATTTCGCGGATTCTGCGCCTCGGTCGTTGCCGACTACCTCGATTTCGCCACGCTGAACCGCGAATTTTTCCTCTACGACACGTTTGAAGGCATTCCTCCCGAATTCGACAGCGAGGGTCATGATCGCCCCGTGCTTCGGGAGGAGGGGCTGTACGATTCGGTCGTGAAGCGCTTCGCGAAATATCGCAATGTGCGCATCGTCAAAGGGCTGGTGCCGTACAGTTTCGAAGAAGCGTCCCCTAAGAAGATCGCGTTCCTTCACGTGGATATGAATTCCTCCAAGTCGGAAATCGCCGCTTTGGAGGGGCTTTTTGATCGCGTGGTGAAGGGCGGCGTCATATTGTTCGACGATTATGGCTGGACCGGCTACGAGGCCCAGCAGCTCGCCGAAGAAAAATGGCTGAAAGAACGCGGACAGAACATCTTGGAATTGCCGAGCGGCCAGGCTTTGGTCGTCAAAGTGTGAGGAAAGCCATGCGTCTCATCGCGCTCATCGCCACGCTGGCGATTCTGGCCGCCGGCCCCGCCGCGGCGCAGAGCTGGAAGGAATATGAATATCCTCAATATGCGTTCGCGGTGTCCTTCCCTGCCGAACCGACGGTCGAAACCAAAATGTATCAGACCGCCGATGGTACCTCCGCCGAAGCGCGGGTCTATTCCGTCATGCAGCCCAACGCCGTGTTCACCATGACGGTGGTCGATCTCTCCGCCGTTCAGACCGATGAAAAGGCGGTGATCGATCACGCCATTCAGACGCTGTCTCAGGCCGGCGATATCAAGCTCGATATTCCCCACCGCATCAGCGCGGTGTATGGCCGGCAATTGAGCATTGCGGGCCGCGACGGCAGCCATTCCTCGATCGCAGTGTTCTATCACCAGAAAAGGCTCTATCAGATTCAGGGCATGGCGCTTGCCTCCGGCGAGGACGGTACGGCCGATGCGATCCGCTTTCAGCAATCCTTGATCTTCACCCGAAACGCGGCCAACCGCGGCCCATTGGAGCCGGTGTTTCAGGTGTTGGGACGGGCGTTCTTCGGCCGGGAGTGAAATCGCTGGCGTTCTTGGGGCAGGGGCTCTAGATCAGTTTGCGTATTCAAGAGCGCAATCTCATGTTCGGCGCGCCGAAAAACGACCTTCTACCCAATACGGCGGAATTCGAAAATCAGCCGCTGATCACCGCCAATGGCTTTCGCGAATATGACGCGCGCTGGCTGTATCCCAAGGAAATCAATCTTATCGGCATGCAGGCCCTGGGTCTGGCGCTCGGCACCTATTTCCATGAGCGCGGCATCGAACCCAAGGTGGTGGTGGGGCACGATTTCCGCTCCTATTCGCTTGCCATCAAGCAGGCCCTGACTCTCGGGCTGCTGGCCGCCGGCTGCCAGGTGCACGACATCGGGCTCGCTTTGTCGCCCGTGGCCTATTTCGCGCAATTCGCGTTGGACGCCGCCGCGGTCGCCATGGTGACGGCGAGCCACAACGAAAATGGCTGGACGGGCGTCAAAATGGGCGCACAGCGGCCGCTGACCTTCGGCCCGGAGGAGATGCTGCGGCTGAAGGCGATTGCGCTTGGGGGCGAGGGACGCCCGCGCCCCGGCGGCAGCTATACGCGCGTCGAGAACATGCGCGAGACCTATCTCGCCGCCGTGACCAAGGACAAACGTCTTACGCGGCCGATCCGCGTGGTGGCCGCTTGCGGCAACGGCACGGCCGGCACTTTTGCGCCCGAGGCGCTTCGGCGTATCGGCGCCGATGTGGTCGCCATGGATGCCGAACTTGATTGGAATTTCCCCAAATACAATCCCAACCCCGAAGATATGCACATGCTGCATGCGATGGGGGAGGCCGTGGCGTCGTCGGGCGCCGAGATCGCGCTCGGCTTCGACGGCGATGGCGACCGCTGCGGGGTGGTGGACGATGAGGGCCACGAGATTTTCGCGGACAAGGTGGGCGTGCTCTTGGCGCGCGATTTGTCGTCGCGGATCGGGTCGGCAAAATTCGTCGTCGATGTGAAGTCGACGGGGATCTACGAAATCGATCCGGTGCTGCGTGCGAACGGCGTGGTCACCGATTATTGGAAGACCGGGCATTCCTACATCAAGCGGCGCACCAGCGAACTTGGCGCGGTCGCCGGTTTCGAGAAGAGTGGCCATTATTTCTTCAACCCGCCGATCGGACGCGGCTATGACGATTCCATTGTCGCGGCGATTGCGGTTTTGCAAATGCTGGACCGCGCCGGCAAAAAGATTTCGGCGCTGGTGCGCGATCTGCCCAAGACCTGGGGCTCGCCGACCATGGCGCCGTTCTGCCCCGACGACCGCAAATATGACGTCGTCGATATTGTGACGAAGATTTATGCGCGCATGCATGAGCAGGGGGAGACGATTCTCGGCCAGAAGATCGTGCGGCTGGTCACGGTGAACGGCGTGCGCGTGACGCTGGAAGACGGCACCTGGGGTCTGGTGCGGGCGTCATCGAATAAGCCCTCGCTGGTGGTCGTGTGCGAGAGCCCGGTGTCGGACGCGCAGATGCGCGCGATGTTTGCAGACATCGATGCGCGCCTGTCGAAATTTCCCGAAATCGGCGAATACGATCAGAAGATCTAGGCTGCTTCCGCGCGGGGATTGCCGATAAAGCCCAGCGCGTCGCGCAGCACGAAAACTCCAGCGCCTTTCTTTGTAGCGTTTTCGGAGAGATGCCGGCGGAAAAGCCGCGCGCCCGGCCGGCCATGGAACAGTCCCAGCATATGCTTGGTCAGCGCGTTAAGCGGCACGCCCTTCGCAATCTGCTCGCCTACATAATCGACATAGGCTTCCACCGCTACATTCACGTCGTGTGCCGGGCCGCCGAAAAAGCGTGCGTCCACTTCGGCGAGAATGCCCGGATTCTGATAGGCGGCGCGGCCCAGCATCACGCCATCGACATAGCCAAGATGCGCTGCCGCATCCTCCAGCGAGGCAATGCCGCCATTAACGATGATCGTCAGATCGGGGCGCGCTTTCTTCAGCGCGTAGACAAGGCCGTAGTCGAGCGGCGGTACTTCGCGGTTTTCCTTGGGCGAAAGACCGCTGAGCCAAGCTTTGCGTGCGTGTACGGCGAATACCGTCACGCCGGCTTGCGCGCACGCATCCACAAGTGCGGGCAGCGCTTGCGCCGGCTCCTGTTCGTCCACGCCGATGCGGCACTTCACCGTCACCGGAACCTCGACCGCCGCGCGCATCGCCGCGACGCAATCCGCGACCAGCGCGGGCTCGCGCATCAGGCAGGCGCCGAACCGCCCGGACTGCACGCGATCCGATGGACAACCGACATTGAGATTGATCTCGTCATAGCCATAGTCCACGCCGATGCGCGCCGCGGCAGCGAGATCGCCTGGCTCGTGTCCGCCAAGCTGCAGCGCCACCGGATGTTCCGCCGCATCGAAGGCGAGCAGGCGCGCGCGATCGCCGTGCAGCACCGCCCCGGTCGTCACCATCTCGGTATACAAACGCGCGTGCGGCGCAAGCAGGCGATGGA
>DATLVC010000027.1:0-5101 GCA_035577685.1 Micropepsaceae bacterium
CTATGGAGTGACCCGCCTCTATTCCCCGGAGGACGGCGCCAAGTTGGGACTGCAGGGAATGATCGATGATCTGGTCCGCAGCAGCGACTACGATCTCGCCAAGCTCGCCCCTGCGGAGGCGGAGGCGGTTGAAGCGCTCCGCTCCGGTAATCGTCGATTGTTGGCGCGCGTGATCACTGCGGTTGAGAATCGCGCCTACTCGATGCGGGTCCGTCAGTCCGTGCTGCAGGCTGCCGCCGGCATCAAGACGCCGATTCTCGGAATCACCGGCACCGGCGGCGCCGGCAAGTCCTCGCTGACCGACGAACTCATTCTGCGGCTGCGCCTCGACCAGCAAGATAAGCTCCGCGTGGCCGTGATCTCGATCGATCCCTCGCGCAAGCGCACCGGCGGCGCTCTGCTCGGCGATCGCATTCGCATGAATGCGATCGAGTCAGACCAGATCTTCATGCGCTCGCTGGCCACGCGCGACACCGGCACCGAGATCTCCGCCGCGCTGCCCGAAGTCCTGGCCGCATGCAAGTTGAGCGGCTTCGATCTGATCATCGTGGAGACCTCCGGCATAGGTCAGGGCGAATCTGCGATCGTCCCCCTGGTCGACACCTCGCTGTACGTCATGACCCCCGAATTCGGCGCAGCGTCCCAGCTGGAAAAGATCGACATGCTCGATTTCGCCGACTTCGTTGCCATCAACAAGTTCGACCGCAAGGGCTCGGAGGACGCATTGCGGGACGTGCGCAAGCAATATCAGCGCAATCACGAATGGTTCGCGCAAACTCCGGACAGCATGCCGGTCTTCGGCACCATGGCCTCGCGCTTCAACGACGACGGCGTCACCGCGCTCTACCAAGCCCTGCTGCCGCGCCTGATGGAGAAGGGTCTGAAGGCCGGCACCGGCCGGTTGCCGCGGATTGCGGCGAAGATTTCCTCGCGTGGCCGCGCCATCGTGCCGCCCGAACGCGTGCGCTACCTGGCGGAGATAGCCGAAGCGCTGCGGGAGTATCACCGCTTCATCGGCCGCCAAGCGCGCATTGCGCGCGAGCACCAGGCGCTGCACACCTCCCGGTCTTTATTCGCGGCCGCCGACCGGCCCCTTGCCGGCTTCGACGAACTGATTGCCGCCAAGGGCGGGGAACTCGATCCGGCCGCGGCCAAGCTCTTGAAGCAATGGCCGAAGACCCAGGAGCTGTACGCGCAACCGGAGTATGCGGTGAAGATCCGCGACAAGGAGATTCGCACCCAACTGACCTACGAATCGCTGTCGGGCACGAAAATTCGCAAGGTGTCGCTGCCGCGCTTCGAGGATGACGGGGAGATTCTGCGTTTCCTGTTGAAGGAAAACGTGCCGGGGTCCTACCCGTACACCGCCGGCGTGTTCGCCTTCAAGCGCGAAGGCGAGGACCCGACGCGCATGTTCGCCGGAGAGGGCGACGCGTTTCGCACCAATCAGCGCTTCAAGCGGGTATCGGAAGGCATGCCCGCGCACCGTCTGTCGACCGCCTTCGATTCGGTGACGCTCTACGGCTGGGATCCCGACTTGCGCCCGGACATCTACGGCAAGGTGGGCAATGCCGGCGTCTCGATCGCGACGCTGGAAGACATGAAGGTGCTGTACTCGGGGTTCAATCTATGCGCGCCGACAACCTCGGTGTCGATGACCATCAACGGGCCGGCGCCGATGATTCTGGCCATGTTCATGAACACCGCCATCGATCAGCAGGTCGAGCGCTTCCAGCAAGAGAACGGCCGCGAACCGACGGCCGGTGAATATCAGAAGATCAGGGCTTGGACCCTGTCGACGGTGCGCGGCACGGTGCAGGCGGACATACTCAAGGAAGACCAGGGGCAGAACACCTGCATCTTCTCCACCGAGTTCGCGCTGAAGATGATGGGCGATATGCAGGAATATTTCGTGCACCATCAAGTGCAGAATTTCTACTCGGTCTCGATTTCCGGCTATCACATCGCCGAAGCCGGCGCGAATCCCATTTCCCAGCTGGCGTTCACGCTCGCCAATGGCTTTACCTATGTCGAGTCGTATCTGGCGCGCGGCATGCATGTCGATGATTTCGCGCCGAACCTCTCGTTCTTCTTCTCCAACGGCATGGATCCGGAATATTCGGTGATCGGCCGGGTCGCGCGCCGCATCTGGGCCGTGGCGATGAAGAATAGATACGGCGCGAACGAGCGCAGTCAGAAGCTCAAGTATCACGTGCAGACCTCCGGCCGTTCGCTGCACGCACAGGAAATGGCGTTCAACGACATACGCACGACGCTGCAGGCGCTGTGCGCCATCTACGACAATTGCAACAGCCTGCACACCAACGCCTACGATGAGGCGATCACCACGCCCACCGAGGAGAGCGTGCGCCGCGCCATGGCAATACAGCTGATCATCAACCGCGAATGGGGTCTGGCGAAGAACGAAAACCCCAATCAGGGCAGCTTCATCATCGATGAGTTGACCGATCTGGTGGAGGAAGCGGTGCTCAAGGAATTCGACGCCATCGCCGAGCGCGGCGGCGTCCTCGGGGCGATGGAAACCGGCTATCAGCGCGGCAAGATCCAGGAAGAGTCGCTGTTCTACGAGCGGCAGAAACACGACGGTTCGTATCCCATCATCGGCGTCAATACCTTCCGCAATCCGCACAGCCAGGCGCTCCCCGAGACGGTCGAATTGGCGCGCTCCACCGACGCGGAAAAGCAGTCGCAGCTGGAGCGGCTCAAGCGGTTCCAGCAAGCCAATACGGGGCAGGCGGCGCAGCTCCTGGAGCGCCTGCGGCGCACCGTCATCGACAACGGTAATACCTTCGAAGTGCTGATGGACGCGGTGCGCGGCTGCTCGCTCGGTCAGATCACGCACACCCTGTACGACGTCGGCGGGCGCTACCGGCGCAACATGTAGGCGGCGCAGGACCCGATATGAACGACTATCAGGCGCCGTTGGCGGACATGCGCTTCGTGCTGCGTGAGTTGCTGGATCTCGAACAGCTGGCGCAGCTGCCCGGTTTCGGCGAGATCACGGCGGATGTGGCCGACGCAGTGCTGGATGAAGCGGCCAAATTCGCAGGTTCCGTGCTCTCGCCGCTGAATCGCAGCGGCGATCTGGAAGGAGTGCGCTGGCAGGAGGGCGAGGTGCTGACCGCCGCGGGCTGGAAGCAAGCCTATGGCCGATTCGCCGCCGACGGCTGGAATGCGCTGTCCTGCCCGGCGGAATTCGGCGGCCAGAATCTTCCCAGAGTTCTCTCGTCGCTGATCGAGGAGATGTGGAACGGCGCCAACATCGCCTTCGCCCTGTGCCCGATGCTGACGCGCGGCGCAATCGACGCGATCGAGCTGCGCGGGTCGCAGGCGCAACGCGCCCGGTACTTGCCGAAGATGGTTTCGGGCGAATGGACCGGCAGCATGAATCTCACGGAACCCCAGGCCGGCTCCGACCTGTCGGCGGTGCGCACGCGTGCCGTGCCCACGGACGATGGCCGCTACCTGCTCACGGGGCAGAAAATCTTCATCACCTACGGCGAGCACGATCTGACGCAAAACATCGTGCACATGGTGCTGGGACGCAAGGCCGATGCGCCGGAGGGAGTCCGGGGCATTTCCCTGTTCCTGGTGCCGAAGTTCCTGGTCAACGCCGATGGTTCGCTGGGAGCGCGCAACGACGTCCACTGTTTGTCCGTGGAGCACAAGCTTGGAATCCACGCCAGCCCCACCTGTGTGCTGGCCTTCGGGCAGAACGGCGGTGCCGTTGCGGAGCTCGTCGGCGAGGAGAATCGCGGACTGGAATACATGTTCATCATGATGAACGCCGCCCGCTATTCGGTGGGCATCGAAGGGGTGGGGCTGGCCGAGCGGGCGTATCAAACGGCCCTGCAGTATGCGCGTGAGCGAGTCCAGGGGACCGAGGCTGGGGTGCGCGGCGGCGCCCGGGTGCCCATCGTTCGGCATCCCGACGTGCGGCGCATGCTGCTGCTCATGAAGTCGCAGACAGAAGCCATGCGGGCGCTCGCCGCCGTCGTCGCCGTCGCGCTGGACGGCGCCCGCCTGCATCCGAACGCGGAGGCGCGGGAGCGGCATCAGGCCTTTGCGGATCTGATGATTCCTGTGGTCAAGGGCTGGTGCACGGAAAATTCCGTGGAGATCGCCTCGCTCGGCATCCAGGTGCATGGCGGGGTCGGATTCGTCGAGGAAACGGGAGCCGCCCAATTCCTGCGCGATGCGCGTATCACGCCGATTTACGAAGGCACCACCGGCATCCAGGCGAACGATCTGATCGGGCGCAAGCTGGCTCGCGACGGCGGCCGCGCCGCCCAGACCGTCATTGCGGAAATGAAATCCCTGGCGGCGCAGCTGGCCGCGGCAGCGGATATGGCGGAATCGGCGGCGGCATTTTCCGCCGCCGTCGACGCGTTGGAGCGCGCAATCCGCTATGTGGTGGAGAACTACAATACCGATATTCATGGCGTCTCGGTGGGCGCGGTGCCCATGCTCAAGCTGTTCGGCATCGTCGCAGGAGGCTGGCAGCTGCTGCGCTCCGCCCTGATTTCGCAGCAACGCCTTGCCGCACCCCGCGGCAACGGCGCCGACGCGGCCTTTTACACGGCGAAAATCCAGACCTCGCGCTTCTATGCGGATCATGTGCTGTCGCAGGCGGCAGGTCTCGCGCACAGCATCATCCACGGCGGAGCCGGTGCGCTGGCCGAAGGTGTGCTCGAGGCGCAGACAGGCTCCTAGCGCATGGACGGCCGATATCCGCGCCGCATTGTCTGCATGACCGAGGAGCCCACGGAGGTCCTCTACGCCCTCGGACTCGAGGATCGGATCGTGGGCATTTCCGGCTTCACGGTGCGCCCGCCCCGGGCACGGCGCGAAAAACCCCGGGTGTCGGCATTCACCAGCGCCAAGATCGATCGCATTCTGGAACTGAAGCCGGATTTCGTGATCGGCTTTTCCGACATCCAGGCCGATATCGCACAGGCGCTGATCAAACGCGGAGTCGAAGTCTGGATCAGCAATCACCGCTCGGTCGATGGCATATTGGGCTATGTTCGCCGGCTCGGCGCCCTGGTCGGGGCCGCCGAACAGGCTGAGCGCTATGCGC
>DATLVC010000028.1:0-9612 GCA_035577685.1 Micropepsaceae bacterium
CCATTCACGTGCGGAAGGAAATCGAGGTCACGGCGGGCGCAAGCGTGGCGCGCCTGATGCCGTCGTCCACCGCGCGTTTCAATATCGAGATCGATTTTCCGAGCGCGGCAATCGGCTGCCAGCGTTACGCCTTCGAATTCAGCGCGGAGAATTTCCGGCGCGACATCGCGCCGGCCCGGACCTTCGGTTTCCTGCACGAGGCCGAACAATTGCGTGCGAACGGCTATGGCCGTGGTGCGGATCTTCGCAATACGCTGGTCATTGATGGCGCCCGGCTGATGAATCCGGAATTGCAGCGCTTTCAAGACGAATTTGTCCGCCACAAAATTCTGGATGCGGTTGGCGATTTGAAGTTGGCCGGCGCGCCCGTGATTGGCCGCTTCGAAGGGCGACGTTCGAGCCACGCGCTGAACAATGCCCTTTTGCGCGCGCTCTTCGCCGATGCTGCAAACTATGAGCGGGTTACGCCGAGCTAAGACGGCAGCTTGGTGACCTCGCCATTGGTCCGCAATGTCTTGACCAGATTGGCCAGTGCGGCACGCTGGTCTTCGTTAGAGATTTCCAGGAAATTTCGCACCAGATCGATGGCGATTCGATTGCGCCCGCCATGGGGAAGCTCCGCCGGCCCAACGGCCGGGTCGAGCCCGTCGAAGAAATAGGCCACAGTGGTATCGAGGATGTTGGCGAGTTCGTAGAGGCGCCCGGCGCTCACGCGGTTCGTCCCGGTTTCGTATTTTTGAACCTGCTGGTAGGAGATGGACAGCGCCACGGCCAGTTGTTCCTGCGTGAGGCCCAGCAAAGTCCTGCGAAGCCGGATGCGGGCTCCCACATAATCATCGACACGGCGGCTTATGGCCGGGTTATGGGGGGAAGCGCTTTCCAAGACGGGCCTCCGGACACCTGCAGGTAGAATTCCTGGATATCCTCAACTATACTCAATGCATGAACGCCTTCATGACAAAAATCAAAGTTCAAAAGTGAAAGCGTCACGATCTAGCCGGCTGTTCCCGGCAATGGCATAACAGAGTCGGATTGGGCTGTTGGCTTGGCCAGCGCCCCGGTAACCCTTAGGAATGTGTCCATGTCCGTGAAGACCACGCTCTTTGCCTTTGGTTACCGGCGGGTCGCTGCCGCCGGGGCGCTTGCCGTTTGCGGTCTTCTGATGGCGGGCTGCGCCAGCGACGATCAGATGGCGGCGCAATATGTCGAGCGCCCGATCGAAAAGATTTACGCGGACGCGTGGACCCAGATCGACCGGCAGAACTGGCTGGAAGCGGGTAAACAATTCGACGAGGTGGAACGGCAGCATCCCTATTCGGTATGGGCGCGGCGCGCGATCCTCATGTCCGCCTATTGCTATTATGAAGGCAACCGCTACACGGAAGCCATCGATGCCGCGACGCGGTTCATCCAGCTGCACCCCGGGAACAAGGATGTGCCCTACGCCTATTATCTGAAGGCGATCTCTCTTTATGAGCAGATCGGCGACGTGGAAAGAGACCAGGGTAAGACCGACGAGGCGCTCACAGCGCTGCAGGACCTGATCCAGCGCTTTCCGGACACTGAATATGCCCGCGATGCCCGGTTGAAGGTGGATCTCGCCCGCGACCATCTGGCGGGACGCGAAATGACCATTGGGCGGTTCTACCTGCATGAGGGCGAATATCTCGCCGCGATCAACCGCTTCAAGACGGTGATCGACAAATACCAGACCACGACCCACGCGCCCGAGGCGCTGGAGCGTTTGACGGAGGCCTATCTGTCCCTGGGCGTGGTGAAGGAGGCCCAGACCTCCGCTGCCGTGCTCGGTTACAATTATCCGGGCAGCCGCTGGTACATGGACGCCTATACGCTTCTGACCGCGGAAAATGTTGCGCCTGCTGAGGACAAAGAATCCTGGATCAGCAAGGCGTACCGGGCGGTGTTCTGATAAAAGCAGGTCATGCTGGCCTCGCTCACCGTTCGCGACATCGTTCTGATTGAAAAGGCGGAGCTTCAGTTCGCGCCCGGCCTGAATGTGCTGACCGGTGAGACTGGCGCGGGCAAATCCATTCTGCTGGATGCCTTGGGTTTGGCTGCGGGCGAGCGCGGAGTGGGCCGAACCGCGGTCCGCGTCGGGGCGGACGTTGCCGCTGTTGCAGCCATTTTCGATGTTGCGGCGGACCATCCCGCGCACGCCATTCTGAAAGACAACGCGCTTGGGGAAGCGGGCGAAATCATGCTGCGCCGGACCGTGACAGCAGATGGCCGGAGCCGCGCCTATGTGAACGATCAACCGGTGGGTGTTCAGCTCGCCCGCGAGATAGGCGCGGTGCTTGTGGAAGTGCACGGTCAGGCCGACGATCGCGGGCTGTTCGACGCAGGAACCCACCGGCTGCTGCTGGATGCATTTGGTGGACATACGGCTTTGGCCGCCGATGTGGCCCGCCATTATGCGGCCGTTGCTGCCGCAGCCGAAAAATGCGAGTCGCTACGCCGGACGCAGGCTGCCGCGGCAGAGGAACGCGATTATCTCGGCCACGCGGCAAAGGAATTGCGCGACCTCGCAGTCCAACCGGGCGAGGACGAGTCCCTTGCCGCCACACGCGCGCTTCTGATGAACGCAGGACGGATCGCACAGGAAGTCGCCGCAGCGGCGGATTTCGTCATCGGCGATGCAGGCGCGGAAGTGCGCCTGGCAGCGGCGCTCCGCCGCCTGTCGCGCTTGCCGCTGGAAGGCCGCAAAGCCGCTTCGGCTGCCGAGACCGCGCTCGATTCGGCGCTGACGCTCGTGCAGGAAGCACGCTCCGAGCTCGAAGCGCTGGCCGAGAAGCTCGCGGCCGATCCCGGAAAGTTGGAACAGGTGGAAGAACGGCTGTTCGCGTTGCGGGCGGCGTCCCGCAAATACAATGTGCCGGTGGATTCGCTTCCGCGGTTGCGCGACGAATTCGAGGCCAAGCTGGCCGCGCTGGATGCGGGCGGCGCATCCATCGCCGCGGCAGAGGCGGACCTGGCCCAGCTGCAGGGACGTTACCGCGAAAGCGCGCGCGAACTTTCGTCACGTCGCGTTGCGGCGGCGAAAAATCTGGACGATGCGGTCGCCAAGGAATTGGCGCCGCTGAAGCTTGGCGCCGCGCGGTTTCGTGTTGCTCTAACGCCTCTTGCAGAGGCGGCGGCGGGCGCGAACGGCCTTGAGCGGGTCGCCTTCGAGATAGCGACCATCGAAGGGGCGGCTTTCGGACCGCTCGCGAAGATCGCGTCGGGGGGTGAGCTTGCCCGGTTTGCGCTCGCGCTCAAGGTTGCGCTGGCGGAAGCGAGCCCGCCTGCCGTTCTTGTCTTCGACGAAGTGGACCGCGGCGTTGGCGGCGCCGTTGCCGCCGCCGTCGGCGAACGACTGCAGCGCCTTGCTGAAACGACGCAGGTGCTTCTGGTCACCCATTCTCCGCAGGTCGCCGCGCGGGCGGCGCGCCATTTCCGCATCACCCGCTCGAGGGATGCCACCCGCGTGGACGAGCTCTCGGCCGAAGAACGTGTGGAGGAGATCGCGCGCATGTTGTCGGGCGCGGCTGTCACGGAGGAAGCCCGTGCTGCGGCGCGCCGTCTGGTTGCGGAAGCCCACACCCAAGCAAAGCCCAAGAAACGAGCCCGTGCGTGATCGGCCGCAAAGACATTTCGCCCGACCAAATCACCGAAGACGAAGCCAAGGCGGAGCTCGCGCGCCTCGCCAAGGAGATCGCCGAGCATGACCGGCGCTATTACCAGGAAGACGCCCCGACCGTTTCCGACGCCGAATATGATGCGCTGCGCAGCCGTAACGACGAGATCGAGAAACTCTTCCCCGAGCTGATCCGTCACGATAGCCCCTCCCAGCGCGTGGGTGCCAAGCCCGCCGAGCGCTTCGAGAAGGTGCGCCATGCGCGGCCGATGCTTTCCCTTGACAATGCGTTCACGGACGAAGACGTGACCGATTTCGTGGCCCGCGTGCGCCGTTTCCTGGCGTTTCCGCAATCCGAAGCGCTGACGCTGGTGGCTGAGCCCAAGATCGACGGGCTCTCATGCAGCCTGCGTTACGAGAAAGGAGAGCTGGTGCTGGGCGCCACGCGCGGCGACGGGCAGGAGGGAGAGAATGTCACCGCCAATGTGCGGACCATTTCTGACATCCCGAAGAAATTCCATGGTTCCGCTCCTCCGGATGTCTTTGAAGTCCGCGGCGAGGTCTATATAAGTCACGCTGATTTCTCCGCCATGAACCGGCGCCAGGAGAAAGCCGGCGAAAAGATTTTCGCCAATCCGAGGAATGCCGCGGCAGGGTCTTTACGCCAGCTCGATCCTGCGATCACAGCACGGCGGCCTTTGCGCTTTTTCGCTTATCATTGGGGCGAGGCATCGGAGCTACCCGGGGACACCCATTGGGACATGCTGCAGGCTCTGAAGCGATGGGGATTCCCGGTCAATCCGTTAACGCGTCGCTGCCGCACGGTCGAGGACGTGCTGGCCTTTTACCAGGAGGTGCAGCACCGCCGCGCCGATTTGGGCTACGACATAGACGGCGTGGTTTACAAGGTCGACCGGCTCGATCTGCAGAGCCGCCTCGGCTTTGTCTCGCGGTCCCCACGTTGGGCCATCGCGCATAAATTCCCCGCCGAACAGGCCGAGAGCGTGGTCGAACGCATTCAGGTCTATGTCGGACGCACCGGCGCGCTGACGCCGGTCGCCCATATCAAGCCGGTGACGGTCGGTGGCGTCGTTGTGCAGAACGTCTCGATGCACAATGAGGACGAGGTTGCGCGGAAAGATGTGCGCGTCGGCGATACGGTCGTGGTGCAGCGCGCGGGCGATGTTATCCCGCAACTGGTTCACGTGGTGCTGGAACGCCGGCCCAAAGGTACCAAACCGTACAAGATGCCTGACAAATGTCCCGTCTGCGGCAGCCATGCGTTACGCGAAATTAATCCCAAGACAGGCGAGCCGGAATCGGCGCGCCGCTGCGTGAACACACTCGCCTGTCCGGCGCAGGTCGTCGAGCGGCTCTATCATTTCGTGTCGCGCAACGCCTTCGATGTGGAAGGGTTGGGCGGCGAGTTCATCCAGCTTCTGCATGAAGCGGATCTTGTGAAAGAGCCTGCCGATCTGTTTACGCTGAAGGATCATCCGGCCGCTTTTCACGCTGTTTTGAGCAGCCATTTTGCGGCGATTTCCGAACGCAACGCGCAAAAGCGCGGCAAAGCCTCCGCCGCGAAGAAGACCAAAGATCAGAAGACGGAATATCTGCTCGGCAATAAGTTGCTGGCCGCGATCGAAGCACGCCGCGTGATTTCGTTGGATCGCTTTATTTTGTCACTCAGCATTCCGCATGTCGGCGAGACGACGGCCAAGCTCCTGGCGCGCAACTTCCATTCCGTCAAAGCGTTTCTGGACTCCATGGCAAGCGGCCATGCGGTGGAAGATCTCGACGCTATTGAAGGTATTGGGGAGGTGATGGCGCGTGCGATTAAGGATTTCTTCGACGAGGAGCACACGCGCAAGGCCATTGCGCGCTTGCTTGAGAAGATCGAGGTCACCGATGTTGCAGCGCACACGGCCGCCAATTCGCTGGTTGCGGGCAAGATAATCGTCTTTACAGGGACATTGGAGAAGATGTCCCGCAACGAGGCCAAGGCGCGTGCCGAATTGCTTGGTGCCAAAGTTGCCGGCTCCGTGTCGAGCAAAACCGATCTCGTCGTGGCCGGCCCCGGTGCGGGATCAAAACTTGCTGCGGCGCAAAAGCTAAACGTAAACATTATTACGGAAGATGAATGGTTGGCGCTGATCGGGACGAAAGCGATATGAAACTAATGTGATGTTTCAATGCCCGGCGCAGTGGAGTAAGGTCTGCGGGAGGGGGAGGAAAAATAAAAATGTTGATAAGCGAGGATATCATGGGAGACCTCACCATTCGCGACCTCGATCACGCCGTGATCGTGCAGTTGAAGCGCAGGGCTTGGTATCAAGGCCTTCCTTTTGAAGAGTCGATCCGTCGTCTCCTGATTGCAAGCATCGCAAGCGATAATGACGAATTCGAGCACGTCGACTCGCAGCCGACCTTCTATCCGGGAAATGGGGACAGTCTGCCGCGCCGCGTGCCTCTTCACGCATAATTGCGATCAGCGTTGCGGCCAAAATCATTCGCCGCAACAAGCGAAACTCCCCAACAGTCCGCGTGACAATAATTTCAGACACGGAATGGCTTAAATTAAGGGTGGCGGGATAAACCGACATATTCCGCTGGTAGATTGCGGATGGCAGGGGATAACGCAAACCCGGTGAGTATTATGAATATGAATCAGATCGTAATCCGCAATTTGGACGACGAAATCCTTCAGAGGTTGAAGCAGCTTGCGTGGCAGGACGGCCGGTCGCCGGCAGAAATGGCGCAGCGCCTTCTGACCGAAGCGGTGCGTTCGCGCGCTGTGCGACGGCCGTTGCGCGAATTGGAGCCCCACAATTATTAAATCGTCCGTGTAGCCCGCTCGAGCCAGGCGCGTGCGTTCGCGTCATCGGCAAAGGCGGGCGCCACGGCGTCGCGCACCGTGGCGTGATAGGCGTTGAGCCAGGCTTTTTCTTCCGCGGTCAGCATCGAGGGTTCGACGCATTCAAGGTCGATGGGCGCCATGGTGATGGTTTCGAAACCCAGCATCTTCTTTTCACCGCCGGAAATTTCGCTCGCCTCGCGCACCACGACAAGATTCTCGATCCGGATGCCGAATTCGCCGGTCTTGTAGAAGCCCGGCTCGTTCGAGCAGATCATGCCCGGCTTCAGCGCTTGCGCCGTGCCGCGCGACGAGATGCTTTGCGGCCCTTCGTGCACGGACAAATAGGAGCCGACGCCGTGGCCGGTGCCATGGCCGTAATCGAGCCCCGCATCCCATAACGGCCGCCGCGCAAACGCATCCAATTGTGCGCCCGTGGTACCTTCGGGAAAGCGCGCCAGCGCGAGCTGGATATGGCCCTTCAGCACGCGGGTGAAGCGGTCACGCATTTCGGGCGTGGGCGTTCCCACTGCGACGGTGCGGGTGACATCCGTGGTGCCGTCCACGAATTGTGCACCGGAATCGATCAGGAACAATTGGTTCGGCTCGATGCGGCGATTGGTTTTCTTCGTGACGCGGTAATGCACGATGGCCCCGTTGGGCCCTGCGCCCGAAATGGAATCGAAGCTGACATCCTTAAGCGCACCCGTGGCCGCGCGGAAGGATTCCAATTTTTCGACGGTGTCGATTTCGGTGAGCTGACCCTTCGGAGCCTCGGCCGCGAACCAGGCGAGAAAACGCGTGAGTGCCCGGCCGTCGCGAATATGGGCACGGCGCGTGCCGTCCAGTTCGGCGGCGTTCTTGCAGGCTTTGGGCAATTGGCAGGGATCGGAGGCGCGGATGATTTTCGCGCCGGCTTTTTCCAGCCGCTGAAAAATGTAAGCCGCCGCCCATACCGGGTCGGCCAATGCGGTCTTACCCTTCAACGCGTCCAGCGCCGGGCCAAAAGCTTCCGGCGCAGCAAGGCGCACCTCGTTCCCGAGATGCGTCACCAATTCGGGCGAGCTCTTCTTCGCGTCCATGAAAAGATCAACCGTCGCGTCCGCGTTAAGAATCGCGAAGGCCAGCGCAAAGGGCGTATGCGGCACATCGGCGCCGCGGATGTTGAGCAGCCAGCACACGGAATCGGGAAGCGTCAGAACGGCCGCGTCGGCGCCGCGCTTTTTCAAATCTTCGGCCAGCCGCGCGCGTTTGGATTGCGAGGTCTCGCCCGCAAGTTCGATGGGGTGGGGCACGGCACGGGCCCGCGGCGGCTCGGGCTGATCCGGCCACACCGCATCCAGCGGGTTTGAGTCCAGCGCGACAAGCTGAGCCCCGGCGCGTTCGGCGGCCTGCTTCAGCCGTTCGACATTGGCCTGCGTGTGCAGCCACGGGTCATAACCGAGCCGCGCGCCCTTGGTGAGATTGGCTTCGAGCCAATTGACCGGCCCGTCATTCATCAGGTCCAGCGTTTCGAACAGGCCCGTGTCGGTCTGATTGCGAACTTGCAGCGTGTAGCGCCCATCGACAAAGACGGCGGCCTTTTCCATCAGCACGGCGGCAAGTCCGGCCGAGCCGGTAAAGCCGGTGAGCCACGCCAGCCGTTCGGCGCGCTTGGGGACATATTCGCCCTGATGCTCGTCGGCGCGCGGAATGAGAAAACCGTCCACGCCACGCGCGGCAAGTTCGGCGCGCAGCGCGGCCAAGCGGGGCGCGCATTGGGAGGCGTCGCTTTGTTCGTCGAAGGTCTGAAAGGGCATGTTCATGGGGCAAACCTTATCGTTATGGCCGTTCCAGGACCAGCGCGGACCACGGCCCGTCGCGATAGGTCCGGCACAACACGAGTCCGTGCGGACGATAGAAGCTGAGTACCTGTTTTTCCTGATCGCGCAACAGACCGGACAGCACCGCAATCCCGCGGCGCGCGAGGGCCGCCGAAAGATCAGGCGCGAGCTTGGTCAAAGGACCGGCGAGGATATTCGCGCAGATGAGATCGAAGGGCGCGCGGGCCCGGATTGCGGGATGGGTGAATCCGTCGGCGGTTGCGGCATGGATCAGCGGTGCCTCGCCATTGATGCGCGCGTTTTCCCGCGCCACTTCGACAGCGACGATGTCGATGTCGGTGGCCAGCACCGATTTGCGCCACAGCTTCGCCGCCGCAATGGCGAGTACGCCGGTGCCGCAACCCAGATCCAGGATCGAGCGTGGCCTTCTTGTGGTGCGTGCGATATCGGTCAGCGCGGTCAGGCACAGCGCGGTGGTTTCGTGATGCCCGGTGCCAAAGGCAAGGCCCGCTTCGATGCGGATGGGAATGACACCCGGCGGCACTTGGCCGGCATCATGCGCGCCATAGACAAAGAAACGGCCCGCCCGTACCGGCGGTAGCCCGAGTTGGCTCAGGCGAATCCAATCCTGATCGGGCAGGGGGGCCACGCTGACTTCGTGCCCTGTCAGGCGGGACAGAAACCCCGAATCCGGAATCACGTCGTAAAGTGCTTCGACGGACGCTTCGCTGCTGAAGGGGTCCTCGACGATGAGAACGGCCTGCGGCGCAGGCGGCGTCAGCTCGATCAGCGCCGCGATGTCGGCCGCCGCGTCCTTTGCCACGGCTGCGGAGGCTTTCCAGAGAGGCGGGAAGCTCATGGCGGACTCATACCCCCTCCCCCCGAAAACAGCGGGCTGCAGGTCAATATTCCAGACTTTCTGCGGAAAAACGTCAGGGGCGCCGGCAGTTCTAGGTGCGAATTACGGTGCAATAAAGGTGCTTTGAGCGTTGCGCTTGGGGCCGTTGCGGAGATGTGGGAAAGAGGGATCATCACATCGATATCGGGTGGGCAGAGCCATTTATGAAGTGGAACAGCGGCGGAGGGTTTGACCGCGCGAAAGAAGCACGCGGGTGAGCAGGAAGGCAATCGTCACGCTTGCCATCGGCGCGGCCTATGCCGAACGGTTCGAGCAGCTCTGCCGGCGGAATTGGGCCGTTTACGCCGACCGGCACGGCTTCAATCTGATCGTCATCAAGGAACCGCTCGATACCAGCGAGCGGGCGCAAAAGCGCAGCCCCGCCTGGCAGAAATGCCTGACC
>DATLVC010000029.1:0-18279 GCA_035577685.1 Micropepsaceae bacterium
TGGCAAGACGGTGAACATCGAAGTGTTGCGCAAGGGCCAGCGCAAGACCATGCCGATCACGGTGCAGAAGCTGGTGGAAGATGAAAAGGTCGCCAGCCTCGACAGCAAGACGCCCGCGAAACCTGGTGCGGCTGCGCCGAAAGCGCCGACCACCCTCAATCTCGGTATGAGCCTTGCCCCGGTGTCACCCGATGCGCGGCGTCGCTTCCGTCTCGCTCCCAATGTGGGCGGCGTGGTCGTCACCGATGTCGATGCCGACAGTCCGGCTGGCCAGAAAAACATTCGGGCGGGCGATGTCATCACCGAAGTGGCGCAGCAGAAAGTGACCTCGCCGGATGATGTGAGTGCGAAGCTCGATGCGGAAAGAAAAGCCGGCCACAAGGTGGTCCTGCTTCAGGTGAGCCGCGGTGGCGAACTCACCTTCATCGGGGTGCGCATGCCCTAGTGCCAGGGCACCCTAAGGCAACCGTTTGGACATCCGGTAGTTCAGGAAATCCTGTCCTCGCGCGGTGACGATCTGCGGGGTGATGACTTCGAAGCCGTGGACCTCGAAGAACGGCCTCGAGGTGATGCTCGCTTCGACATTCAAGAACGGCACACCCCGCGCGCGCGCCTCGGCTTCGACGGCCGCCAGCAGAGCACTCGCGACTCCCTTGCGCTGACTTTGCGGGTGCACATAGGTCATGTCGATATGGTCCGGCGGCTCGTATTGGATGAAGCCAATCAAGCGGCCGTCTTCTTCGGCGACGAAACTGATGCGGCTTCTCATGCGCTCGTTCCAGACTTCGATCTCGCCGGGGGCCTTCACCCAAGCTTCGATCTGAGCCGGGCGATAGTCGCGGCTCGCAATTTCGCGCACGCTTTTCCGGAACAATTCACCCAATTCTTCCGTGTCGGCTTCCGTCCATGGCCGGACGGTGAAAGCCGGGCTCATGACCGCGCGATTTCGTGGGCGCGATAGCCCTGGAGATACAGCAGCGCCGTGAGATCGCCATGCGCGATGGCCGTTTCTGCCGCCGCCGCGACGAGGGGCTTGGCGTGATAGGCGACGCCCAATCCTGCGCGCCGGATCATATCCAGATCGTTGGCGCCGTCGCCGACGGCCAGCGTATCGGCAAAGGACAGCCCGTATCGCGCCACCGCATCCTCGAGCGCTTGCAGCTTCGCCTCGCGCCCGAGGATCGGTTCGTCAACCAGGCCGGTGAGGGTCTTGCCATCGTCGAGCAGCCGATTGCCCTGATTGTGTTCAAACCCCGCATCTTGGCCCACGCGCGACGTGAAATAGGTGAAGCCGCCCGAAACCAGGAGCGTGTGCGCACCGTTCGCACGCATGGTCGCCGTCAGCGCCCGCGCGCCTTTGTTGAGCCGCACCCGTTCGGCGTAGACGCGCGCCACCGCCTCCAGCGGCAATCCCTTGAGCAGCGCGACTCGCTCGCGCAGGGCGGCGGAAAAATCGAGTTCCCCGCGCATCGCGCGCTCGGTGATGGCGGCGACTTTCGGCTTGATGCCCGCCATGTCGGCCAGTTCGTCGATGCATTCGCACCCGATGATGGTGGAATCCATATCGGCGATCAGCAGCCGCTTGCGGCGGCCCTCGGCGGGCACGATGTTGAAATCGAGCAGCCAGTCATCATGCGCGGCTTCGCGCAAGCCGGCGCGCAGCGAATCGGGATCGCCTTCGAACGGGATATCGAAGCTGCGGGCCGGTGCAAGCCAATCGATCTCGCCGTTGACGACGGCGCTACGGCAGGTCTCTAGGATGGCGCGCGCGGTATCATCCGCGATCGCACGCGGCCCGGCAATGACACTGAGCACAGAAGGGAAGGGCACGGATTTGCGCCTTTCGGGGCAAGAGCTTAAGCGTAAAATCATGTCCGTGGACGCGATGCTTATTGCAGGGCCGACCGCGAGCGGCAAGTCGCAGCTTGCCCTCGCGCTGGCCGAACGCGTCGGCGGCACCATCATCAACGCGGACTCGATGCAGGTCTATTCCGAGCTATCGGTGCTGACGGCGCGGCCGTCGGCCGCCGATGAAGCGCGCGTTCCCCATCGGCTCTACGGCCATGTGCCGGCGCGGACCCGCTATTCCGTCGGCCGCTATCAGGAAGAAGCCGCTGCCGCATTGCGCGAAGCGCGAGCGGCCGGGCGGGTCGCCATCTTCGTGGGCGGAACGGGGCTTTATTTCGACGTGCTGACCAAGGGCCTGTCGCCCATCCCGGCCGTCCCTGCCGAAACGCGCCAAGCCACACGCGAGCGGTTTGAGAACATCGGGCGCGAAGCGTTTTTTACCGAGCTTGCGCGGCGCGATCCTGTGACCGCGGCCAAGCTTCGCATCTCCGATACCCAGAGGCTCTTGCGTGCGATGGATGTTCTGGAAGCGACCGGCCGTCCGCTCGCCGAATGGCAGAAGATCAGCGGCAAGCCCATTCTCGAAGGGCTTCGGGTGGCCTGTACAATTATCGCTCCGCCCCGCGAAATCCTGAACCCGCGCATCAATGCCCGCCTCGAAACCATGGTGAAAACGGGCGCATTGGAGGAAGCGCGGGCGCTCCAGGGTCTCGATCCGGCGCTTCCGGCTGCAAGAGCCCTCGGGCTGTCGCAGCTTGGGCGCTATCTTGCCGGGGAAATCACGCTGCCCGACGCGCTCGCCGCGGCCCAATTGGCCACCAAACAATATGTGAAACGGCAAATGACGTGGTTCCGAAACCGGATGGACACATGGAATTGGCTCGAAAATGCCGATTTGAGCAAATTTATTGCTTAAACATGAATTAATAGAGCATAAAATTGCTTGACGGCGTGTTGCGATGCAACTAAGGTGCATCCCATCATAAAAATAATTGGACGAAGTATGACGCTGCTTCTTATCGTATTCGACTCGCGGCGCGGCCAAAGGCCTTAGGCTTTCGGTCCTCGACGCGAGTTTCACCAAGGGGCGGCAACGCCCCTTTCGTTTGAGTCCGAAGCACTGACGACGCCTTTCCGGAGGGCGAAATGAACAAGATGAATATTACGGCCGATGGGGCCACGGAACCCTTGGAACTGACGGGTTCGGAAATCGTAATCCGCGCTCTCAAAGACCAGGGTGTGCGCCACATTTTCGGTTATCCCGGCGGCGCCGTGCTGCCGATTTACGATTCGCTCTTCCAGGACAATGAGCTGGTGCATGTGCTGGTGCGTCATGAGCAGGGTGCGGTTCACGCCGCCGAGGGCTATGCGCGCTCCACCGGCAAGCCCGGTGTCGTGCTGGTTACGAGCGGGCCGGGCGCGACCAATGCGGTCACGGGGCTGACGGACGCGCTGATGGATTCCATTCCGCTGGTGGTGATCACCGGCCAGGTGGCGACCCACCTCATTGGCAATGACGCGTTTCAGGAATGCGACACGGTCGGCATTACGCGCCCCTGCACCAAGCACAATTGGCTGGTGCGCGACGTGAAGGATCTGGCGCGCGTGCTCCATGAAGCCTTCGAGATCGCGACCACCGGCCGGCCGGGTCCGGTGGTGGTCGATATCCCCAAGGATGTGCAGTTCAAGAAAGGGCCTTATCTCCCGCCGGATCAGGTGCATCACCGCACCTATCGTCCGCGCGTGGAAGCCGATGAGAGCGCCATCAAGAAGGCCGTGCGCATGATGGCGGCCGCCAAGCGTCCTGTTTTCTACACCGGCGGTGGCATCATCAATTCCGGTCCGGCGGCCAGCGTGCTGTTGCGCGAGTTGGTGAAGCTCACCGGCTTTCCGATCACTTCGACTCTGATGGGCTTGGGCGCGTTCCCGGCGTCCGATCCGCAATGGCTGGGGCCGATCGGGATGCACGGCACCTATGAAGCGAATCTGGCCGCCAATCGCTGCGACCTGCTGATCGCGCTGGGTTCGCGGTTCGATGATCGTGTCACCGGACGGGTGGATGCCTTCTCTCCAGGATCGAAAAAGATCCATCTCGACATCGATCCCTCGCAGATCAACAAGAACATCCGCGTCGATCTGCCCATCATCGCCGATGCGGCGCACGCGCTGGGGGCGATGATCAAGGCTTGGAAGGAAGATGGCCTGACCGCAGACCCCGCACTGCCCGCGTGGTGGAAGCAGGTCGGCGAGTGGCGCGCGAAGAATTCGCTCAACTACAAGCATTCGACCAAGCTGATAAAGCCGCAATATGCGATCGATCGTCTGTACGCGCTGACCCGCGGGCGCGAGACCTACATCACCACCGAAGTGGGTCAGCATCAGATGTGGGCCATGCAACGCTTCAAATTCGAGGAGCCGAACCATTGGATGACCTCGGGCGGCCTCGGCACCATGGGATATGGCCTGCCGGCGGCGGTGGGTGTGCAGATCGCCCATCCCGACGCGCTGGTCATCGACATCGCTGGCGAGGCGAGCGTGCAGATGACGATGCAGGAAATGTCGACCGCGGTGCAGTATGATTTGCCGATCAAGATCTTCATCCTGAACAACGAATATATGGGTATGGTGCGCCAGTGGCAGGAATTGCTGCATGGCGGGCGCTATTCCCATTCCTATTCGGAGGCGCTGCCCGATTTCGTGAAGCTGGCGGAAGCCTATGGGGCGGTGGGCTTGCGGGCGCAAACGCCAGGGGAACTGGACGCCAAAATCGAAGAGATGATCGCAGTGAAGCGCCCGGTGCTGTTCGACGTTCGGGTCGATCCGAAGGAGAATTGCTATCCCATGATCCCCTCGGGTGCCGCCCACGACCAGATGATTCTATCGGACGCCGAGGACGAGCCCACGGTGACCGAAGAAGGCAAGATGATGGTCTAGTCATGGGACCGGATAGCAACGCCTTTGCCCAAGAATGGGTGGAAGCCTGGAATTCGCATGATTTGACGCGGATTCTGGCGCATTACGACGATGACGTCGTTCTCACCTCGCCGCGTGCGAAAGCCATTATCGGTGCTGCCGACGGCGCGGTGCGCGGCAAGCCCGCGCTGCGCGATTATTTCGCGACCGCTCTCGCGAAAATGCCAGACCTTACGTTCGCGCTAAAGCGCGTTTATTCGGGCGTGAATAGCGTGGTCGTCGAATACCACACCCGCGACGGGCGGCACGGGGCGGAATTCATGGATTTCGGCCCCAGCGGCCATGTCGCGCGCGTCGTCGCGCATTATGCGGAAGTATGAGTATGAATCAGAAAGACACGAGCACTGAAACCCACACCATTGTCGTGACCGTCGACAATGAGCCCGGCGTGCTGGCGCGCGTCATCGGGCTGTTCGCGGGCCGGGGCTACAACATCGAAAGCCTCACCGTCGCCGAAACCGACAAGGCTGCGCACACGTCGCGCCTGACGGCCGTGACCTCAGGCACGCCTGCGGTCATAGAGCAGATTAAGGCGCAATTGGGCCGGCTCGTACCGGTGCATCGTGTGGTGGACGTGACCATTGAAAGAGCGGCTATCGAGCGCGAAATGGCGCTGGTGAAAGTGGCCGGCACGGGCGAAAAGCGGGTCGAAGCCATGCGCGTGTCGCAGGTCTTCCGTGCCAAGGCGCTCGACACCACCCATTCGAGTTTCGTGTTCGAGATCACCGGCGCACCGTCCAAGATCGATGCCTATGTCGAATTGATGCGACCCTTGGGTCTTGTGGAAGTCAGCCGCACCGGCGTTGCCGCCATCTCCCGTGGCCCCGAAGCGATGTGAGATCCCCTCTCCCCGTGAGGGAGAGGGCGGTTCGCCTTGCGTGGAGCGCTTAGGCGAACCGGGTGAGGGGTGAGTCCCCCCACCCGAACCGTTCCGCTACGCTCGAACGGTTCGACCTCCCCGCGTTGGGGGAGGTAAGGTAAGCGCGTTCAGCCGAAGGGAACGCTTTGCGCACTCAGATAGCCATCATCGGCGCGGGGCCGGCGGGCCTGTTGCTCTCGCAGCTTCTGCATCTCGCCGGCATCGACAGCGTGGTGCTGGAGCGGCGCTCCAAAGCCTATGTCGAGGCGCGCATCCGCGCCGGTGTACTGGAACCGGGGACGGTCGCTCTGTTGGAGCGTGCGGGTGTCGCGACGCGAATGCACCGCGAGGCCCTGACCCATGACGGTTTCCGCATCGCCTTCGATGGGCGCTATACGCGCATCGATTTGAAGGGGCTGACGGGCGCCTCCGTCACTGTCTACGGCCAGACGGAGATCACGCAGGACCTGATCGCCGCGCGCCTCACGGCAAACGGCAAGCTCATCTTCGAAGCCGCCGATGTCGCCCTGCATGATTTCGATGGCAGCAAGCCGCGCGTGACCTACGCCAAAGATGGCACCACCCACGAAATCGTCTGCGATTTCATTGCAGGCTGCGATGGCTCCCACGGCATCAGCCGGAGCACCGTGCCGCCGGACGCGTTGACGCTCTATGAACGCAGCCTTCCCATCGGCTGGCTCGGCGTGCTGTCCGAAACCCGGCCCGTCGACAATGAGCTGATCTACGCGCGTCATGAACGAGGCTTCGCGCTGTGCAGCATGCGCTCGCCTACGCGCAGCCGCTATTATGTGCAAGTCCCCGTCACCGACCCCATCGAGGCGTGGCCGGATTCGCGCTTCTGGGACGAGCTGCGCTGCCGCTTGCCGGCCGATGCCGCTGCGCGCCTGGTCACCGGGCCTTCGCTGGAGAAAAGCGTCGCGCCCTTGCGTAGCTTCGTCGCCGAGCCCATGCGCTTCGGACGTCTGTTCCTCGCTGGCGACGCGGCCCATATCGTACCCCCGACCGGCGCCAAGGGCTTGAACCTTGCTGCCGCCGACGCTGCCACGCTGGCCGACGCGCTCATCGCCCACTATCGCGACCATGATGAGAACGGGCTCGATACCTATTCGGCGACTTGCCTCGTCCGCGCGTGGCGGGCGGTGCGCTTTTCCTGGTGGTTCACGGGACTGACCCATCGGCTTGGCGATGATCTCTTCGCCGCCCGATTGCAGTCCGCCGAACTGGAATATCTCGCCAATTCCCGCGCCGCGGCGACCGTGGTGGCGGAGAACTATGTCGGGCGGCTTCCGGCCGCCTCCGCCGCAGCAGGGGAAAGCCCATGACTTCGCAAGCGATTGAAAAACGGCCCGGTACAGGGCGCATAGAAACCTTCTTCGACGGGGTCGTCGCCATCCTTATCACCATCATGGTGTTGGAGCTTAAGCTCCCTGCCGAAGTCTTCTCGCAAGGGCGCGTGGACGCTGTGGTGGCGGAGTTCGGCCCGAAGCTCGCGGTTTACGCGCTGTCTTTTGTCGTCATCGCCATCATGCTGTTGAACCACCACATGCTGATGCGTCCGGCAACCCACCAGACCAATGCCCTCTATTGGTGGACCGCCAATCTGCTGTTCTGGATGTCGCTGATCCCGCTTTCCACCGCCGCGCTGGGGGACGCGCCGCGTGAACCTCTGGCGGTGGCCTTTTATGGCGCCGTGCTGACCGCCAATTCCGTGAGTTTCACGCTGTTGCACCGCTGCGCGGCGTGTCTCGGCGATGCGGAGGGCCGGCTCGACGAGTTTCATCGCCTCACCCTCAAGAAAGACTGGTTCTTTACTTCGCTCTACGCGGCGTCCATCCCGCTTGCCTTCGTCTCGGTCTATCTTTCGATGGCAATCTTCCTGGTCAACCCGGCAGCCTATTTCTTCCCCGAATTCGTGCCCTGGCCGCGGTCTTGGCGGGGTCCCCAACGGCATATGCCGGAGCTCCGCCGGAAGGGTTGAACTTGACCCGGAAGGTGAGAGGGTCTTTACACCCGGCCCAAGCCTGTACCGAACCGATTAAGAGGGGACCATTATGCGCGTTTATTACGACCGGGATGCCGATCTCAATCTCATCAAGAGCAAGCGAGTGGCCATCATCGGCTTCGGCAGCCAGGGTCACGCCCATGCCCTGAACATGCGCGATTCCGGGGTGAAGGAGGTCGCCATCGCCTCCCGGCCTGGCGCCTCGGCCAAAAAGGCCGAAGCCGCCGGGTTCAAGGTGATGACCGTCGCCGACGCCGCCAAATGGGCCGACGTCATGATGTGCGTGGTCCCCGACGAGCTCCAGGCCGACCTCTACAAGAATGAGATCGCCCCCCACCTGAAACAGGGGGCGGCGCTAATGTTCGCCCATGGCTTCAACATCCATTTCCGGCTGATCGAGGCCCGGTCCGACCTGGACGTGATCATGGTCGCCCCCAAAGGCCCCGGTCACACCGTGCGGGCCGAATAT
Organism: Micropepsaceae bacterium; assembly: GCA_035577685.1. Lineage (GTDB taxonomy): Bacteria > Pseudomonadota > Alphaproteobacteria > Micropepsales > Micropepsaceae > CAIYRG01. The sequence continues at coordinate 8,173 of DATLVC010000029.1, forward strand.
CAGCGTGGCGGCGGGGTTCCGTGCCTGATTGCCGTCCATCAGGACGCCTCCGGCAACGCCCATGACCTCGGTCTCGCCTACGCTTCCTCCATCGGCGGGGGCCGGGCCGGTATTATCGAGACCACTTTCCGGGAGGAATGCGAAACCGACTTGTTCGGCGAGCAGTCGGTCCTTTGCGGGGGTGTCGTGGAGCTGATCCGGGCCGGCTTCGAGACCCTGACGGAGGCCGGTTATGCCCCGGAAATGGCCTATTTCGAGTGCCTGCACGAGGTAAAGCTGATCGTCGACCTCATCTATGAGGGCGGTATCGCGAATATGAACTACTCGGTCTCGAACACGGCCGAATATGGCGAATATGTTTCGGGGCCGCGGGTGATCACCAAAGAGACCAAGGCCGAGATGAAGCGCATCCTGACCGACATCCAGTCGGGCCGCTTTGCCCGGGATTGGGTGCTCGAGAACAAGGCCGGCCAGCCCTCCTTCAAGGCCATGCGGGCCATGGCCGCGGCCCATCCGATCGAGGAAGTGGGCGAGCGCTTGCGCGGCATGATGCCCTGGATCGCCAAGAACCGGCTGGTCGATAAGTCACGGAACTGACACGGGTTTTGTTTCGGGCTCCGACGCCGTAGGGCGCCAGGGCCACGGGCGGCGGGGGCATTCTCCCCGAACCGTCCGTGTGCGCATCTTTGGCGACGCCCACGCTTCGTCCCTCCCAGTCCATGGAGCCTAGCCCGGGCAAGGGGAGGGCGGCGCGTGCCGGCCCCGTCAAATCCCGTCCGATTCCTCGCGGGTTCTTTCCTTGCGCGAAGGGGAACAAAACGGCATAAATGGCTGTGGATATGTAGAAAACTGCTCGTATTTACGGGTAGTTATCATTATTCGTGGTTAATCACGAAACGAATCCGTTGGGAACGTTTTTCGATGGCGAAGCAAACGCAGTGCGAAGGTTCAGGGAGCATCTCTGCTTCCCGTTCGCGCCTGTCTTCGCCGCTGCAAAACCGCTCCTACGTTTCGCTTTGCTGCGGGCTTCTTCTCCTTAGCTGCCCCTAGGCGCCGGCAGTCCTTTCGGGACGGGCGTTTGGGGGATCATCAGCCTACGGACGAAGGATGAAAACCGCATCACAGCGAGCGAAAGGATTTCGGGATATGGCAACGAATATGGCAAGAGAGGGTGAAACGTACACGGACAAATTAGGCCGTGTACGGATTTTCGATACGACACTGCGCGACGGCGAACAGTCGCCCGGCGCGGCGATGACGCATGAGGAAAAGCTCGAAGTCGCCGCCCTGCTCGACGAAATGGGCATCGACATCATCGAGGCGGGCTTTCCCATCGCCTCGAACGGCGACTTCGAAGCGGTCAGCGCGATCGCCAAGCAGGTGAAGAACGCGACCGTCTGCGGCCTCGCGCGCGCAGGCATCAAGGATATCGACCGCGCAGGCGAAGCGCTGCGGCATGCCAAGCGCGGGCGCATCCACACCTTCATCTCCACCAGCCCGGTGCATATGAAGCACAAGCTGCAAATGCAGCCATCGGCGGTTCTGGAAGCGGTCACCGCCTCGGTGACGCGCGCCCGCAATTGGACGGACGACGTGCAGTGGAGTGCGGAGGATGCGACCCGGACCGAGCATGATTTCCTCTGCCGGGCCATCGAGCTCGCGATCAAGGCCGGCGCCACCACCATCAATATTCCCGATACGGTCGGCTACGCGACGCCGCAGGAATATTTCGAACTGATGACCATGCTCATCACGCGGGTGGCGGGTGCGGACAAGGTGATTTTCTCCACCCATTGTCACAATGATCTCGGCTTGGCGGTGGCAAACTCGCTGGCGGGCGTTCTGGCCGGCGCGCGGCAGGTCGAATGCACCATCAACGGAATCGGCGAGCGCGCGGGCAACGCGGCGCTTGAGGAAGTCGTCATGGCGCTGAAGGTGCGCAAAGATCTGATGCCGTACGCCACCGGCGTGAAGACACAGATGATCGCGCGGGCCTCCAAGCTGGTTTCGAATGTCACGGCCTTTCCGGTGCAATACAACAAGGCGATCGTGGGCAAGAATGCCTTTGCACACGAATCGGGTATCCATCAGGACGGGATGCTGAAGAACGCCCAGACCTATGAGATCATCACGCCCGCCGAAGTGGGAGTGACCGGCACCGCGTTGGTTCTCGGCAAGCTCTCCGGGCGGCATGCCTTTCGCGATAAGCTGAAGACGCTTGGCTATGAGCTCGGCGACAATGCGCTGGAGGATGCCTTCCGGCGCTTCAAGGATCTTGCCGACAAGAAAAAGCATATTTTCGATGAGGACATCGTCGCGCTGGTCGATGATTCGGTGCTGCGCGGCCATGATCCGATTCAGGTCTCCGCGCTGCGCATCACGGCCGGCAAGGACGTCAAATCCACTGCCGAACTGTCCTTGATCGTGGATGGGGTGGTGCGTTCCGGTATCGCTACCGGCGATGGCCCCGTCGATGCGACCTTCGCCGCGATTAAGCAGCTTTATCCGCACACGGCCTCTTTGCAGCTCTTTCAGGTGAGCGCCGTGACGGAAGGAACCGACGCCCAGGCCAAGGTCAGCGTGCGCCTTGAAGAAGATGGCCGCACGGTCACCGGCCGCGGCGCGGATACAGACACGATGGTGGCCGCCGCCTACGCTTACGTGAATGCACTCAATAAATTGTTAGTCAAAAGAATGAAAACTGCGCCCGAAGCTTTAACGGTCGCGAGATAGATAGTTGGGAGCGCCCCGCCGAAAGGTGGGGCAATCCTTTGGAATAATGTCTGCACCTCCTTCGGGGGGAGTAACGGATCAGGATGTTCGGAAGTTTGTTAGGAATGTTGTCCAGTGACATGGCGATTGATCTCGGGACAGCGAATACCCTCGTCTATGTGAAGGGCCGTGGGATCGTGCTGAACGAACCCTCGGTCGTGGCCATCATGTCCAAGGGCGGCAAGAAGCAGGTGCTGGCCGTCGGCAACGACGCTAAGCAGATGCTGGGCCGTACGCCTGGGAACATCGAAGCCATTCGTCCGATGCGGGACGGGGTGATCGCCGATTTCGAAGTCGCCGAGGAGATGATCAAGCACTTCATCCGCAAGGTGCATAACCGGCGTTCCTTCGCCAATCCTATGATCATCGTCTGCGTGCCGTCGGGTTCGACCGCGGTGGAACGCCGCGCGATTCAGGAATCGGCGCTTTCGGCCGGCGCCCGGCGGGTATTCCTGATCGAGGAGCCGATGGCTGCGGCGATCGGCGCAGGCCTCCCGGTCAACGAGCCGACCGGCTCCATGGTCGTCGACATCGGCGGCGGCACCACGGAGGTGGCGGTGCTTTCGTTGGGCGGCATCGTCTATTCCCGCTCCGTGCGCGTGGGCGGTGACAAGATGGACGAGGCGATCATCGCCTATATCCGCCGTCATCAGAATCTGCTGATCGGTGAAGCCACCGCCGAGCGCATCAAGAAAGAAATCGGCACCGCCGCCCAGCCCGCCGACGGCGGCGGTACCACGCTCGAGATCAAGGGCCGCGATCTTCTCAATGGCGTGCCCAAGGAAATCACCATTACGCAGCGCCAGATCGCCGAGGCTTTGACCGAACCGGTCAGTGCCATCGTCGAGGCTGTGAAGGTGGCCTTGGAAGCGACGCCGCCGGAGCTTGCGGCCGACATTGTGGACAAGGGCATCGTGCTGACGGGTGGCGGATCGCTGCTCGCCAATCTCGATCAGGTCTTGCGCGACGAGACGGGCTTGCCTGTTTCCATCGCGGACGATGCGCTTTCCTGCGTGGCGCTCGGCACGGGGCGTACGCTCGAGAATGCGAAGAATATGCGCCACATGCTGTCTACGGCTTTCTGACAGGGAGCCCGACGCAGGGAGCGATGAGAATGGCGAGTTTGGGCTGGAGATTGACGCGGGGCCGGGGAGCAAAACAGCTCTCTTTGATCCTGTGTGGTCTTTCAGCCGTCGTCATCGCGTTTCTAGGGCGCGCCGATGCCGCCTTGTTCGATCGCGTGCGGGCAGGTTTGTCGGATTTTGCCGAGCCCGCGCTCAGCCAGTTGCGCGGACCGCTGGTTACGGTGGAGCATTCGGTCGATAATGCCGGCTCGCTTTTCACCACCTTCCAGGACAACATCGCGCTCAAAAAAGAGAATGCCGAACTTAGGAAATGGCAGAACGTAGCCCTGTCGCTCGAGAACAAGCTGCATCGCTACGAGATATTGTTGAACGCCGCGCACGATCCGGCGCTTCCCTCCGTCACCGCGCGTGTGATCGGCGAAGCGAGCCGGCCTTTCATCAAGTCCCTGGTCCTGAATGTGGGCGCCGAACAGCAGGTGAAGAAGGGCCAGGCCGTTGTCGATGAGCGCGGTCTTCTGGGCCGCATCTATGTGACGGGGGAAAAAACCTCCTGGGTCATTCTGCTGACCGATCTCAACAGCCGCGTGCCCGTGGTGATCGAGCCCTATCACCGCCGCGCGATTTTGACAGGCGACAATACGCCTGCGCCGCAATTGGAACTGGACGTCGGCGATGGACCGGTGAAGCCGGGTGACCGGGTGGTCTCGACCGGTGATGGTGGGTTGCTGCCGCCCGATCTTCCCATCGGCACCGTGATGCAGGAGGGGAGCACCCTTCGGGTCGTGCTGTTCGCCCGGCCAGGGACCAGCGATTTCGTCAGCGTCAAAGCTTACAGCTTGCCGGAGCCGCCCGCCGCCACGGATCCCGTGCCGGCGGCAACCGCAGCAGAGGAGCCCAAAGTGCCGCCAGCCACGGTGACGGCCGGCATCGCGGCCCATCCCGCACCCCCAGCCATGCCCCTACAATCGCGCAATCCCGACGTGCCGCGATTCGATGGGCAGGACGAGGAACAGGACCGGTGAGTGCGGCGGGCGAATTGGTCGAACTGTTGCTGCATCATCCGCTGCGTTTGCTTGGCGCGGCTGTGCCCACACTTCTCGCGGTTCTGCTTGTCATGTTCGTCAACATGCCGGTTTCGCTGACCGGCGGCCTGGTGCCCGCGCCGGCGCTCGCACTTGCGTGCGTTTATTTCTGGGTGCTGGTACGGCCCGATCTGATGCCGCCCGTCGTGGTCCTTTTCATCGGGTTACTCGAGGATCTCCTGTCCGGCGGGCCGCCAGGTTTGTGGGCAGCCGGTTTCGTCGCGGCGCTCTGGCTTACCGACCGCCAGCGCGAAACTTTCGCGGGGCTGACAGGATTGGGTGCGGTGGTGGGCTTCGCAGGTGCGATGTTGTTTGCGGCTGCGGCCGCCTACGGCTTGGACGCCATCGTCTATCTCAGGCTGCCGTCGCTGCCGCCGCTGCTGCTCGAAAGCGTCAGCACCGTCATGTTCTATCCGCTCATCGCGATGTCGATGGGATGGTTTCACAGACACCTCGTGGGGCCGATGCGAAGCGGCGAATAAGGATTGGTGATGGCGTTGGAGGGCAAGCACAAGAGCCGCTATGCGGGTTTCTCGCGGCGGACGCTTTTGCTCTCCGGCGGAATGACAGCGGTGTTTGGTGTCCTGGCCGCGCGTCTCTATCAGCTCCAGATTCTCGATGGTGACCGTTACCTCACCGAGGCCGAGGAGAACCGCATAAGCTTGCGGCTGCTGGCGCCGCAACGCGGGCGCATACTCGATCGCTTCGGAGTGCCGCTTGCCAACAGCCGGCGCAATTACCGCGTGCTCCTGATACCCGAGCAGACTCGCCGGGGCGTGGGTCCGGCCCTGGATGCACTCGGTCAGGTCATCGCGCTGGATGACCGCACCCGGGCGCGCGTGCTGAAGGAGGCGGGCGGGAACAAGCCGTTCATGCCCATTGTGGTCGCCGAGAACCTTTCGTGGGACGATTTCGCGCGCCTCAATCTCGATCTTCCTTATCTTCCCGGCGTGCAGCCCGATGTGGGCGAGACCCGGGGTTATCCGTATACGGAAGAGCTGTCCCATGTGCTCGGCTATGTCGCGGCCGTATCGCCGGAGGACAAGGCGAAGAACGATTCGGGTGATCCTTTGCTCGATCTCCCCGGATTTCGTATCGGCAAGCGCGGCGTCGAGAAGACCTTCGATAAGGAGATACGCGGCCAGGCGGGTGCCAACCGGGTGGAGGTCAACGCCTATGGCCGTGTGATCCGGGAGTTGGAGCGCGAGCCGGGCCATTCCGGCGAGGATGTCTATCTCACCATCGATCAGGAATTGCAGAGCTTCCTCTACGATCGGCTCAAGGACGAAAGCGCCGGTGCCGCCGTGATGGACGTGGAGACCGGCGATCTGCTCGCGCTGGTCTCGACCCCGGGTTTTGACCCCAACGCGTTCAATGTCGGGGTGACGCTCGCCCAATGGAAGGCGCTTACCGAAAACGATCACAAACCGCTCATCAATAAGCCGCTCGCCGGATTCTATCCGCCGGGGTCGACCTTCAAGACCGTCACGGCGCTCGGCGCGCTCGATGCCGGCGTCATCACGCCGGACACGGTCTTCAACTGCTCAGGCCAATTTACGCTCGGCGCCCATGCCTTTCATTGCTGGAAGAAGGGCGGCCATGGCAGCATCAATCTGCGCCAGGGGCTGAAGGTCTCCTGCGACTGTTTTTTCTATCAGGTGGCGCTGAAGCTCGGCATCGATGGTTTGCAGGCGGCGGCCCGGAGGCTCGGCCTGGGTGCGCCCACCGGCATCGAAATTCCCGGCGAGCGCGCCGGCTTCATTCCCGACCGTGCCTGGAAACAGAAGACCTTCAAAGAGCCCTGGCAATTGGGCGAGACCTTGGTCGCCGGCATCGGGCAGGGCTACATCCTGGCGACGCCGCTGCAGCTTTGTGTGCTGGCCGCGCGCATCGCCGGAGGTAAGAAGGTGAGCCCCAGTCTTGTCCATTCGCTGGGCGCCGAAAAGCGGCCGCGCGCGCCGGTCGAACCTTTGGACTTCTCCGACGACTCGCTGGAGGCGGTGCGTCAGGCCATGATCGCGGTGGCCAATGAGCCGGGCGGCACCGCCTATGGCTGGCGGATCACCGATCCCGCCTTTGCCATGGCGGGAAAGACCGGCACCGCCCAGGTTCGGGTCATCAGCGCCGAAGAGCGCGCGAGCGGCATTCGCAGCAATGAGAGCCTGCCCTGGAAGCTGCGCGACCACGGCATCTTCATCGCCTTCGCGCCGACCGATAAACCGCGCTATGCCTGCGCCGTCCTGATCGAGCATGGCGGCCTCAACGCGCATCCCCAGGTGCAGCTCGCGCGCGATGCGCTGCTGCTGGCGCAGAAGCGCGATATTCTGGGCCGCCCACCGGCCTATCCTGTCAATTCCGCGGATGCGTCCCTGTGAGCGTGCATTCCTATAGTGATCGGCCGCGCGTGGTGCCTTTGCGCCAAAAGCTCGCTGAGATCAATTGGACGCTCGTGGCGATGATCACGCTCATCGCCTGCGCCGGTTTTGCGATGCTCTATTCGGCGGCGGGCGGCAGTTTTTCGCCCTGGGCCGACCGGCAGATGGCACGGTTCTTTGTTGGCTTCTTCATCCTGGTGGCCGTGGCCTGCGTGGATTTGCGGGTGTGGATGGGGCTTGCCTATCCGGCCTATGTGTTTTCGCTGCTGCTGCTGGTGGCGGTGGAGGTGGCGGGTCGCGTTGGTCTGGGCGCGCAGCGCTGGATCGAATTCGGCCCGCTGGCGCTGCAACCCTCCGAGCTGATGAAGATTGCGCTCGTCCTGGCGCTGGCGCGCTATCTGCACGGGCTGGAGCCCGGCCAGATTTCGCGGCCCTTCCGGCTCTTGGTGCCGGTGGTAATGATAGCCGCACCCGTGGTGCTGGTGTTGATGCAGCCCAATCTCGGCACCGCGACGTTGTTGGCTTTGTGCGGCGCGCTGCTGCTGTTTCTCGCCGGCCTCTCCTGGTACTGGATTGCACCCACGGCGGGCGCCATTGCGGTCGCGATTCCGATGGTATGGGAATTCGCGCTGCACGATTATCAGAAGGCGCGGGTGATGACGTTCCTCAATCCCGACACGGATGCGCTGGGGGCTGGCTGGAACATCACCCAGGCCAAGATCGCCATCGGGTCCGGGGGTATCATCGGCAAGGGCTTCCTGATGGGCACGCAAAGCCGGTTGAATTTCCTCCCCGAAAAGGAGACCGATTTCATCTTCACCATGATCGGCGAGGAGTTCGGTTTTCTCGGCACCATGGCGTTGCTCGCTCTGTTCGTGACGGTGATCTATTACGGCATCGGCATCGCGATGCGCTCGCGCAGCCAGTTCGGACGGCTGCTCGCCATGGGGATCACGGTCAATTTCTTCCTCTACATCATGATCAATGGGCTGATGGTGATGGGCCTCATTCCCGTGGTCGGCATTCCCATGCCGCTGATCTCCTATGGCGGCACGGCGATGATGACCGTGATGTTCGGCTTCGGGCTGCTGATGAGTGCCCATGTCCACCGGCGCATCGAGGTTCCGCGCCATTCCAGCGGCATGATCTGAAAGATCATCTCGTCGCCCTCGACAGGGTAGGGGGTCTTTGCTAAGACCCGCCCTCCTTGCGGGGTTCGTTCCGGAACACGCTCGGGGTGGGGTGTATAGCTCAGGTGGTAGAGCAGATGACTCTTAATCATCGGGTCGCAGGTTCGAGTCCTGCTACACCCACCAATTAAAACAATCACTTAAGCCAAAGGCGAGATGTCATTCCGACATTTCGTTCCATGCACTCCGGCAAACTCGCATAGCACCGTGGGCCGTGTGTCCGCGCTCTCCTCCGCCTGGTTTTGCCGTTAGTTTTTCGTGAGCCATCAACGGAACCGGACGAAATGCTGGCGAGGGACAAAGGTCCCGAATGACCGGCAGTCCTTGCGTTCATGTTTCGAGACAAGGGCGAGAGCGGCATCGTATTTTTTTGAGTGATCTTCGGCCGCTTTGTGTATCTGGACGATGATCTATAGGCCCCGCACGATCTTTGTTGTTCGCGGGCCAGAGGCAAGCAATTCAATCGCCAAGTATCCATTATAACGTGTACAGAAATCGCACCCCATCCGCCATGACGCTCTTCCACTCCCGAGTTCTTGAAGCCTTCCGCTCCCATACCGGCCTGCAATGGGCTTGCCTGCTCGCCTTCTCCGCCTTTTTCGCGCTCCTGCTGGAGGCGGTGCATCTTTCGGCGGCGCTGCTATTGGGCCCCATGATCGCCGCCATTATGCTGGCCTCGGTTGGCGGGCGCATCCGCGTCAATGACACTGTCTTCGCGGCGACGCAGGCGGTCATTGGCTGCATGATTGGGCGCGCGATTCCCATCTCCATCCTGCATGAAGCGACGAAAGAATGGCCGGTGTTCGTGCTGGGCGTGGGTTCTACCATTGCCATGGCAGCTTTGAATGGGTGGACCCTGACCCGCTGGCGCGTGCTGCCGGGCACCACCGCGATCTGGGGTTCCTGGCCCGGCGGCGCTGCCGCCATGACGGTGATGTCTGGAGCCTATGACGCCGACATCCGCCTCGTCGCTTTCATGCAGTATTTGCGCGTGCTGTGCGTGACAACCGTGGCCTCGCTGGTATCAAGCACGGCGGGGTTAAGGCTTCCCGCAGCCGCGACCGTCTGGTTTCCGCAAGTCAACTGGCTGGCCTTCGCCGAGACATTGGCCCTGGCCACGCTGGGCGTGATCGCTGCCAAGGTCTTGCGCATCCGCGCGGGCGCGCTGCTCGTGCCGTTAATCGCAGGCGCAACCCTCGCGAACAGTGGATTGATGAGCATCGAATTGCCGCCGTGGCTGCTGGCGGCGAGCTACACCTTATTGGGTTGGGCCATCGGCCTGCGCTTCACCCATGAAATCCTCGCCCATGCCGCTCGGGCGTTTCCGCGGGTTCTAGCCGCCACGCTGGCGCTGATTGCCGCGTGCGCCGGAATTGGACTGATTCTTGTCAGGGAGGCGGGCGTGGATCCGCTCACGGCCTATCTGGCGACCAGTCCGGGTGGCATCGATGCTGTCGCCATCATCGCCACCTCAAGTCAGGTGAACGTGCCCTTCGTCTTATCGATGCAGTTCATGCGCCTTATCATCGTGCTAGCGACCGGGCCGTCGGTGGCACGTTTCCTCGCGCGACGGCAAATGGAGCCAATCTGATCCCCATAAATC
>DATLVC010000030.1:0-5854 GCA_035577685.1 Micropepsaceae bacterium
ATAGTGACCGGTCTGTTCGCATTGGCCGCGATTTCGGTGTTCGTCATGGGACAGGTCCTCGCCGCGCCGGCGCCGGCCGTAATTATCGCGGTGTCACTGTTCGTGGGATTCTGCCTGTCCGGCGGGCAGAAAGCGAACAACGCCCTTTCGGTCTATTTCTATCCGACGGCCTTGCGCGGAACCGGGCTCGGCTGGTCGCTCGGCATCGGACGTATCGGCGGAGTGATCGGCCCCTTTGTCGCGGGACTTCTTTTGACCGCAGGCTGGACCCCGGCACAGCTTTTCTACGCCGCCGCCATTCCTATGATTGCCGGCGCCATTGCCATCGCCCTGATGGGACAGTTCTATGGCAATGTGCCAACGCCCGATCCGATGCCGCATAAGGTCTGATACACGTGCCCACATCCCGCCTCATCGCCGATATCGGCGCGACGCATGCGCGCTTCGCCGTACTTACGAATGATGAAATCGGCCAGAGCCAGGTGTTCATGGTGGCCGATTACGACACCATCATGGCCGCGATTGCTGCCTATGTCGGCCAATTCGCCGCGGACGAACGCCCCACGGAGGCTGCCCTTGCCGTGGCGGGTCCGGTGATCGAGGACCGGGTGGTGATGATGAACAGCCCGTGGAGCTTTTCCATTGCCGGGCTGAAGCAGCAATTCGGCTGGACGCGGCTTTTCGTCGTCAATGATTTCGCCGCCAACGCGCTTGCCGTTCCGGTGCTCACGCCCGACGATTTGTTTCCGGTGGGCGACGGCGCTCCCGAAACCGGTGCGCCGGTGGCGGTTCTTGGTCCCGGAACGGGCCTGGGCGTCGCGGGGCTTATTCCGGTCGCGTCGGACGGCGTGCCCGGCAAGACGCGCTGGACCGCCATTCCTGGCGAAGGCGGCAATGTTACGCTCGCGGCGCTCGATTCGCGCGAGGCGGCCATCATCGACATTCTCCGCCGCCAATATGCGCATGTCTCGGCCGAGATCGTGCTGTCGGGGCCGGGGCTGGTGAACCTCTACGAGTCGCTGTGCGAACTCGCCGGCAAGCCCGCGACGCCGGTGACGCCGGAGGATGTGACGCATCTCTATCCCGGCTGCGATCCGCAGCGCCGCGAGGCGGTGGCCATTTTCTGCGCCATGCTGGGGACCTTCGCGGGCGATGTCGCGCTGACCTTCGGGGCGCGCGGCGGCGTCTATATCATGGGCGGCATCGTACCCAAGATCGCCGAGATTTTCCGCCATTCGGCGTTCCGCGAACGCTTCGAATTCAAGGGGCGGTACCGCCATTATCTCTCGAGCGTTCCCACCTATGTGGTGATGCATCCTTCCCCCGCCTTCCTGGGGTTGAAGGCCTTGTTCGCGAGCGCGGGCCCATGACAAGGATGACCCGCGCAGAATTTCTGGCGTGCGCGGGTGCGGGATTGTTGTGCACAGTGGCAGGGACGGCATCGCCCGCCTGGGCGCAGAGCGCGGAAGCGTTCTATCGCGGCCGCACGGTCAGTCTCGTCATTCCGACCGCGCCCGGCGGCATCAACAATCTTGCGGGGCGGCTGGTGGCCAAGCATCTCGGCCGTTTCATTCCCGGCAATCCCATGGTGGTGGCGGAGAACCGCGCCGCCGGCGGCGGGCTGGCACTGGCCAACAGCTTCGCCACAACGGCGCCGAAAGACGGCTCCATGATCGCCATTCTGCAGCGCGGCATTCCGCAGCTCGCCATCCAGGGCGAGAAATTTGTGAAATTCGATCCGCTGGCGCTGACCTGGCTGGGCAGCCTCTCGTCCTTCGCGACGGATGCCTACATCCTCATCGTCAATGCACGCCATCCGGCGAAGACGGTGGCCGATCTGGCGCCGCCCGCGCCGCCCGCTTTGATCGGCGGCGATGATCCCGGCTCGACCAATCTGACTTTCGCGCTGGTGGCGCGCGACGCGCTGAAGCTGAACATCGAAGTGAAGGACGGCTTTGCCGGCGCGCCCGGCATGTTCTTCGCCATGATGCAGGGCGATCTGGACGGACAGGTAATCGGGCTGAACTCGATTATGGCGAACCAGGCGGCGCTGTGGAACGCGAAAGAGGTGCGCGTGCTGCTGCAATTCGGCCGCAAGACGCGCCATCCGCTGTTGCCCGACGTGCCGCTCGCGAGCGAGCTGACACGCGACCCCGCGGCCCTGTCGGTGATTGCCTTCACCGAGGCGCCGCTTTACATGGCGCTGCCGCTTTTGGCCCCCGCTGGGATTCCCGCCGATCGCGCCACCGCGTTGCAGAGCGCGTTCATAGTAATGGTGAAAGACAAGGCTTTTCTCGCTGATGCCGAAAAGGCGAAACTCGACATAACCCCAATCGACGGAGTGGCCGTGCGCGACATCATCGCGAAAATGGCGGCAACGCCCAAGGACGTGATCGCGCGGTATAACAAGATGACATCCCTCTCCCCTTGAGGAAGAGGGCGGCGCCGGTAAGAGGTGAGTTCAGATCACACTAGCGCGAGCCCGCGTCGGCACAGGGTGCCCAAATTCGGAATCACGTCAGATAGGCCGAGCGTCCGCAGGGCGCACCAGAGCGCGGCCTGATTGGACGTGACCACGGGTTTTCCCAAATCGCGCTCTAGATCGGCAATCACATCGATGCTGCTGATATTGGCGCAGGAAATGAAATACGCATCCGCGACATCGTTCCGCAAGGACATCGCCATGTCGTACCAGAACGCGCGCGGCGTGACACAATATTCATCGCTGCCGGATAGCGATGCAGCCTTGTCGCCCACAATCTCGTAGCCCGCCTCTTTCAGGAATTTGAGCTTCTTGTCGTGGCCTTCCTGCTTGGTCTCCGAAACGAAGACCAGGCGCCGCGCGTTCAACGCCGCGAACGCCGCTTGCACAGCCGACGCGGTGCTGATGGCCGGGCACCCCGTTGCCTTGGCAATTTCGGAAACGACATGCGTATCCATGTCCACGCCGCCCGACATCGACGTGCCGGTGCATTGGAAGACAATAATGTCGCATTTCGAATCCATCAGATGGGCCGCGGCTTCCAATATCGTGGGCAGCAATTCCGGCAGCGGGCGCTTGTACCGGTTCGTCATGCGCAGCCGCATGAAATGCGGCACCACGCCCGATGGACAAAACCGCGCCATCTGCGGCTCGACCATCCGGTTGGACGAAGGGATGATGAATCCCAACCGCGCGCGCGGGACAATCGGATCGCATGACATGCTTGGCCTCATCGGCATTGCGAGCGGGCTACAACGTTAGAATTTCGCTCTCATGTCCCCGGAGTCGAGTTCGCACTCTTCAGCTGCGCGGACACCAAGTCGACGATGAAGCTGCGCGCGGATTTTCCTTGATCAGATAAATGAGCAAACAATTCATAGCCACAACTTTCATCGTTGGCTCTGGTTCGTTCTTCGATCTGTATCAGATTTCTCGTGCGCAAATCATCGAGCGGCTTTTGGGCGTTTACTTCGAACTGCGAGTCGAATTTGCCTTTGCAATAGCCATAACCGCCTGGCTGTATCTCGAGGAGAATTACGATTTCTCGTTCGGACAATCCAACGATTGAACTCGCAACGGCGGGAGACGACTTGGGAAGGTCGCTCGCACGAATCTTCAGCTCGATTCCGCCAAGCTTGATGTCTTCAATATCATCCGAACGATTCGAAATCGTATCGAGCGTTGTTTGGATTGGCCTGTAAAAAAGACCGATGGCCAAAAGAGCCACCAATGGCCACGCGAGGGCCTTGATTAAGCCGCTGACCTCTACCAAGCGCGTTGCCATCGGTCACTCCCGTCTGTCTCTCGGCAATTGTCTACAATTTCTGGGACTTAAGGCTGAGCGCGCCGCTTCGCTATCATTGGTGCACATGCGCTGCGCCTTGAACCGCACCGGGCGGCGCGGCACCCCGCTGCACCACCACGGGCGGCGCGGACGCCACCGCATCGCCCGTCACCACGATCTGCCCGATCATGGAAGGGTGCGGCGAGCAGTTGAAATTATACGTACCCGGACGATTGAAGATAATCGACGCGGTCTGCCCTTTGGCCAGCAAACCCGTGTCCCAGCCGCCGGCCTCGGACGAGGACGCGTTGTGCATCTCGCTGCCGTCATTGGTGAAAACGACCTTGGCGCCGGCGCGCACCGTAATCCGCGACGGCGTGAACTGGTAATCCACGAGCTTGATCGCGTTGGCCGCGACGACCGGCCCGTCGAACCCGACCACATTCACCGGCGGCTTCGGCGCCGCGAATTCCTTCAGCCGGCCGCCGGGACTGCCGCTGAGCGAAAACGCCCAGATCATGTCGCTATTGGCCGAGGTCGTCTGGATCGCGACGCCGCCCACCGCAATCGCCACATATTGCTCGCCGTCGATTTCATAGGTGATGGCGGGCGCATCGGCGCCGGCCCCGGTCTGCCATTGCCACAGCAAAGCGCCGTTCTTGGCATCATAGGCCTGGAACTCGCCGCTCGGCTCGCCGTGAAACACGAGCCCCGATGCCGTGGCGAGCGCGCCGCTGCCCTGTCCCACCGAATAGGGCATTTTCTTCTGCCAGACGATTTTGTTGGTGCGCGAATCCACCGCCGACAACGTGCCCGCATAATGCGCACCGATGGGCGGACCCACGGCCTTGCCCAATTGGCGCAGGATTCGGCTTTGCGGTCGGTCGGCCGCCGTCACGTAGAAATAGCCGGTCTGCGGGCTATAGGCCATCGGTGACCAATTGGTGCCGCCATTGCCGCCGGGGGACATCAGGATCGGCATGTCATAGATCACGCCGAAAATGCACTTGGTCGTCCATCCCGGCAGGGCCTGGGGACATTGCGGAATCAGGGCATCGCCGCGCGGGATCGGCTGGGCTGTCGCGGTGGCCACGCGCTTGTCCTGCTCCACCGGCTTTTCGTCGATGCCGATCAGCGGCTTGCCGTTGGTGCGGTCGAGCATATAGATCCAGCCGGTCTTGCACGCCTCCGCGATGCCCTTGCGCATGACACCGTTGATCATCTGGTCGAACAGCACCACCGGCGAGGGACAATCGAAATCCCACAGATCGTGATGCACCATCTGGAAATGCCAGGCATAGGTGCCGTCCAGATGCAGCGCGACCATGGATGAACTGAAAAGATTGTCGCCGGGGCGCTTGATGCCCTCGCCCACGGCATCTGGGCCGGGCTGACCGGTGGAGAAATAGATCAGACCGAGATCGGGATCGATGGCGGGCGCCTGCCAGATATTCGCGCCGCCATGCGTATAGGCGCTGCGCTTGTCGGGATCGGGATCGGTGCGCGAAGGCCAGGTGTCGCCGCCCTTCTCGCCCGGGCCGGCCGCCGTCCAGAAATGCCACAGCTCCTTGCCGGTCTGCGCGTCCAACGCCGTGAGCTTGCCGCGCGCCGAGCGGTCGCCGCCCGAAACGCCGGTATAGACGACGCCTTTATAATAAGTGGGTGCACTGGTGATGGTATAGCCATCCTGCCATTTGCCGATTGTGGTCTGCCACAGCCGCTTGCCGGTCTTCGCATCGAGGGCGACAAAGGTGCCGTCGAGCTGGCCGAGGAAAACCTTGCCGTCCCCAATTGCGAGCCCGCGATTGTCCCAGCCGCAGCACACCGTGTCGATCGCCTGGTCGATGCCGGAGCGGTGCTCCCAGATCAGCGCACCGGTTTTGGCATCGAGCGCGAAGACATCGTCATTGCCGGAGGTGGCATACATCACGCCGTCTTTGACGATAGGCGTCGTCTCGAGCGAATATTTCGCACCCAGGCCCGAACCCAAATGCGTGACCCACGCCCCTTTCAGGGTCTTCACATTGGCGGGCATGATCCGGGTCAGCGTCGAATAGCGCGAATTGCTCCAATCCCCGCCCGCGTGC
>DATLVC010000031.1:0-16726 GCA_035577685.1 Micropepsaceae bacterium
TTCAGTTTCAGCGCGATTTCGCGCAAACCCCGCCGAAGGGCGAGGCTGGGGCCGTCATAGATGGCCGCGACATCGGCACCGTCATCTGTCCAGGTGCGGATGCGAAGCTGTTCGTCGATGCCCGCCCGGCCGTGCGGGCCAGGCGTCGCTGGCTGGAACTCAAGGGCCAGAACACCAACCCGCTGCCGGATATCGCCAAAGTCGAAGCCGACCTGGTGGCCCGGGACGCCCGCGACCGCTCGCGGCCCATCGCACCCTTGCGCCCCGCCGAGGACGCCATCTTGCTGGATACCTCCGATTTGGATATAGAAGCCGCCTTCGCGAAGGCCCTCGAGCTTGTGAACCCAAGGATCGAGAAAGCGCTCGCGGCCCGCCCCAGGGGCTAAGGAGGCCCGGCGGCGCCGCAGAGAGACTTGCGAAACTATTCATCCATCGAACCGGCATTGGGCCGGACCGGACCGCATGGGCTTTGGCCCGGCGGTCGCAATTGCAACTGAGGAGACCACATGGCCAGGACTGCCGAAAGCATTTCCACCCCCAGCCGCGATGATTTCGCGGCCATGCTCGAAGAGAGCTTCATCGAACGCGCGCCGGCCGAAGGCGCGGTGGTGAAAGGCATCATCGTCGCCGTCGAGAGCGATTATGTCGTCGTCGACGTCGGGCTGAAGACCGAAGGCCGCGTGCCGACCAAGGAATTCGCGACGCCCGGTCAGGCGCCGAACGTGAAGATCGGCGACGAAGTCGAAGTCTATGTCGAGCGGGTGGAAAATGCGTTGGGCGAGGCCGTGCTCTCGCGCGACAAGGCGCGGCGCGAAGAAAGCTGGACGCGTCTCGAAAAGGCGTTCCAGGACAGCGGCCGGGTGACCGGCGTGATCTTTGGCCGTGTCAAGGGCGGCTTCACTGTCGATCTCGACGGCGCGGTCGCGTTTTTGCCTGGCTCGCAAGTTGATGTCCGTCCGGTGCGCGATGTCGGGCCGCTGATGAACATGCCGCAGCCGTTCCAGATTCTGAAAATGGATCGCCGCCGCGGCAATATCGTGGTTTCGCGCCGCGCCGTGCTGGAAGAGAAGCGCGCCGAGGAACGCTCCGAACTTGTCGCTTCGCTGGCCGAAGGGCAGGTGCTGGAAGGCACAGTGAAGAACATCACCGATTACGGCGCGTTTGTGGATCTGGGCGGCGTGGATGGACTGTTGCATGTGACCGATATCGCCTGGCGGCGCGTATCGCATCCGACTGAGGTTCTCTCCGTCGGCCAGCAGGTCACCGTGCAGATCATCAAGGTGAACCACGATACCCAGCGCATCAGTCTCGGCATGAAGCAGCTCCAGACCGATCCGTGGGAAGGCGTCGGCGCCAAATATCCGGTCGGCGCACGCTTCAGCGGCAAGGTCACCAATGTCACCGATTACGGCGCGTTCGTGGAATTGGAGCCCGGCGTCGAAGGCTTGGTGCATGTCTCCGAAATGAGTTGGGTGAAGAAGAACGTTCATCCCAACAAGATCGTGAACCCCGGCCAGGACGTGGAAGTGATGGTGCTGGAAGTCGATTCCAACAAGCGCCGCATCAGCCTGGGTCTCAAGCAATGCATGGAGAATCCCTGGAACGCGTTCGCGGAAAACCATCCCGCGGGCGACGTGCTGGAAGGCGAAATCCGCAACATCACCGAGTTCGGTCTGTTTGTGGGTCTGCCGGGCGACATCGACGGCATGGTTCATTTGTCCGATCTGTCCTGGGACAAGCAGGGCGATGAGGCCGTCAAGGATTACCAGAAGGGCCAAACCGTGCAGGTCAAGGTGCTGGATGTCGATCCGGAGAAAGAGCGGATCAGCCTGGGCGTCAAGCAATTGGCCTCCGATCCGATGGCGAAGGTGTCCTCGCTGAAGAAGGGCGACGTTGTCACTGTCACCGTGGCCGAAGTGCAGGAAGGTGGTCTGGAAGTCACGCTGGAAGGTGGAGCACGGGCCTATATCCGCCGTGCGGACCTTGCACGTGACCGCAACGATCAGCGGCCCGAACGGTTCGGTGTCGGCGACAAACTCGATGCGTTGGTCACCTCGGCGGACAAGACCGGGCGCAAGATCGGACTTTCGATCAAGGCGCGCGAAATCACCGAAGAGAAGGAAGCCGTGGCCCAATATGGCTCGTCGGATTCGGGCGCGAGCCTTGGCGACATTCTGGGCGCGGCTCTGTCGCGTGCGCAGAAGAAGAAAGGCGACGACGAAGAATAGTCGCCGTCGCTCTGATTGCAGAAAAAACGGCCGAGGGGAAACCCTCGGGCGTTTTTGTTTATCCGAACAGCACCAGGGCGCTTTGGAGCGTCACCCAAACACCCCACAGAATCGGGATACCGACCGCGAGCCAGGCGAGCAGAACGGTGATGTTGAATCCGTGCGGCGCGAAACTGATCGAATCCGTTGACGGCGCCGGTGCGGGTTGCAGCGCGGCCACTTCGGCATCGCTCATGAACCATTTCTGCGACAGCGGTTTCACTGCCGCATTGCAGATGAACCCGACCATCAAGAATCCCGCAAGAATGTAAAGCGTCACGTCATAAACCCGGTCGCGCGGCACCCCGGCGTCGATCTCGAATTGGCGGATATAGGTCACTACGATGGGGCCGACGATGCCGGCGGTCGACCAGGCGGTGAGAAGCCGGCCGTGAATGGCGCCGACGAATTGCGTTCCGAACACATCGGCGAGATAGGCAGGCACGGTCGCGAAGCCGCCGCCATACATCGAAAGAATGATGCAGATGGCGAGCACGAACAAAGCTCGCGATCCGGCATGGGCGGCCCAGGGCGCGGAGGCGTACAGCACAATCCCGAGCCCGAAGAAAATGAAATAGGTCATCTTGCGCCCGATGAGATCGGACATAGACGCCCAGAAGAATCGCCCGCCAATATTGAACAGCGACAGCAGCCCGGCGAACCCCGCGGCGATGGTCGCAACGGCCGCGCTTTGCGCCGGGTCGAGCGCGGTGAAGGGCACGTCGGGTCGCCCGATCAGGCTGCCGCCAAAAATTTCCTGAAGCATCGGTGACGCCATGGCGATCACGCCGATGCCCGCCGAAACATTCAAACACAGCACCGCCCAGATCAGCCAGAATTGCCTGGTCTTATGGGCATCGCGCAGATGCACCTGTCGGCTGGTGATCGTTGCTGCGCCGGCGGGTGGGGTCCATCCTTCGGGGCGCCAGCCGGTGGGCGGAATCCGATAGCCGAAGGCCCCGCCCATCATGAACACGAAATAGATCGCCGCCATTGTCACGAAGGTCTGCCACACGCCGACCGAATCGGACGTACGGAAGGCGGTCATCAGCATGTTGGCGAGCGGAGCGCCGATCATCGCGCCGCCGCCAAAGCCCATGATCGCCATCCCGGTGGCCATGCCGCGCCTGTCGGGAAACCATTTGATCAGTGTAGAGACGGGTGAGATATAGCCGAGACCCAGTCCGATCCCGCCGATTCCGCCAAGTCCGATCCACATCATCCAGAGTTGATGTTCGATGACGCCGAATGCCGCGATCAGCATGCCGCCACACCAGCAGAGCGCCGCGACCACGCCGGCTTTGCGCGGGCCGGCGCGTTCGAGCCAGCCGCCCCAGGCCGCCGCCGAAATACCTAAGATCACGAAGAACAGCGTATAGATCCAGACAAGGTCGGAGATGCGCCAATCGCATGTGGTGGTGAACAGCGCCTGGCTCAACGACATGTCCGTGCAGGCAATGGATTTGTCATGGCCCAGCGCTTTCGATAAAGGCAGCCAGAAAACGCTGAACCCATAGGCCATGCCGATGCAGAGATGAATCGCAAGCGCGGCCGGTGGTACCAGCCAGCGATTGAAATCGGATCGCGCGATAATGCGTCTGCGATCGAGCAAACCTATCCGCGATTCCGCGGATCCCGTCACGGTACCGATAGCGGTCATTGGAATGGCCCCCCAGCCGTTTTGGTTCCAATCTGGCTGAGCATTTGCGATTCTTGTCAAGCACCGCAATATCAACGCCGCGGGTTTGCGTTGAGGCCACCACCTTGCCGCAGTGCACCAATCAATATTGTCAATGTGCGTGCGCTCCGATGCTGGGCGCTCGAATGGAGGGACCCATGAAAAAATTCGCTTGGTTGCTTGCAGGCGCATTATTTCCCATCGCTGCAATGGCGGCGGATGCTCCGGGCCCCGACTGGGCCTTCATGACGCCTGACCCGAACGCTCCCGCGCCTCAGCCTCCGGCTGCGGGTGCCGGTGGTGGCGGTGCACCCGCGGCGCCGGCAGCACAGCCCGGCGTGCCGCAGATCGTGGTGGCCGGAAAAGGCGCGGACGTTCGTCCCTGCAACACCTGCCATACGCCTTCGGGCATGGGTCAGCCGGAATCGGCGAACATACGCGGATTGAATGCCGATTATTTCGCGCGGCAAATGCAGGACTTCAAATCGGGCGCACGCGGCGGCCCGCGTTCGGCCGCGATGAGCATGTTTGCGAAAGGCATGACGGACGACGAGATCAAGGAAGTCGCCGCCTATTATTCGAGTCTGAAGCCGGTCCAGTGGACGCGCGTCTCCGAATCCAATGTCGCGCCCAAGACCATCGTCGGACGCAACAGCCAGCGCACGCGCGTGGAAGGCACCGACACCGAACAAGTCGGCAATCGCATCATCGAGTTCGCCAACAGCCCGGCCGCGGTTCGCCAGATGGCGGACCCCGCTTTCATTGCGTTCGTGCCGCCGGGCGCTCTCGGGAATGGCCGGACCATTGTGACCACCGGCGGCGGCGGCAAGGCGCAGGCCTGTTCGGGCTGCCACGGCGACAAGCTGCAGGGCGCGGACGATGTGCCTGGCATCGCGGGGCGTTCGCCGGTCTATCTCGCGCGCCAGATTTATTCCTTCAAGAATGGCGTGCGCAAAGGGCCGATGGCCGAGATCATGAAAAGCGTCGTCGGAAAATTGTCGGATGACGATGTGATCGGCGTGGCCTCTTACGTATCGACGCTCGATCCGTCCTGATCGTCGCGTCCCGGCTTAGACAAAACGCCCGCGGGACATCCCGCGGGCGTTTTTCTTTTGAGATTGAAATGCTCAGTTCTTGACGTATTTGTAGACTGCTCTCTCCGGCACGGCGGCGGCGTAGACATTGCCGTGCGAGTCGGCAGCCACGCCTTCCGGCGGCGGATTCTTCGGGTCCTTGGGCGTCGGCGGCGGGATGTAGTAATCGACTTTGCCGGTCTTGGCGCTGCCGATGCGGATGCCGCGCTTGCAGCCCGGATTGTTGGTATCCTTGCCGGGTGCGTCCTCGGATTCGGAATCAGACACGTAGAGCACGTCGTTCTTGTCGATGAAGATTCCGCTCGGCCGGCCGAACTGTTTCCACGCGGCGAGGAATTTTCCGTCCTGGTCGAAGATCGAGATGCGGCTGTTGCTGCGGTCGGCGACGAACAGGCGCCCCTGGCTGTCGAAGGCCAGCACATGCGGCCCCTTCAATTCGCCATCGCCCGAACCGAGATGACCGAAGCTCTTGATGAACTTGCCATTCTTGTCGAACTTCGTGATGCGCGAATTGCCGAAGGTCGGCGCATGACCTTCGGAGACGAAGATGTCGCCGTTCGGCGCAAAGGCGATGCCGGTCGGCCGGTCGAACACGTCGTTGCCTTTGCCGCCCTGTCCGGCCTTGCCCAAAGTCATCAGCACTTTGCCGTCGGGCGAGAATTTGAAGACCTGATTGCCCTTGCCGTCCTTGGCATCGCCGTCGATGGCCCAGATGCTGCCGTCCGGACCGGGTTTCACGGTGTGGGGGAACGCGAACATGCCACCGCCGAAGCTCTTGATGACCTTGCCGTCGGATGACAATTCCCAGATCGGGTTTTCTTCCGAACCGATGCAGCCCTTGTCGCCGCAGCGGTCCATGACCCAGACATTGTCCTTGGCATCGACAAAGACATTGTTGGTTGGCGCCCAGGCGCGAGGCATGTGCTCCCAGCCAGTGACCTGTTTGTAGGGGCTAGGCAAGTCATTGACGCATGGCCCGCTCTGAGCCTCGGCGGTGGCCACGAAAGCGGTGGTTGCCAACAAGGCAAGCGTCAGTCGTGTGATCTGTGAACGCATGGCGGTTCCTCCCTGCAGCGTTGGCGCTAAGCTACATGAGGCGGGAGCCTTCGTACACCGCACCGGCGTTTGTGCTATTCTTATGGACAGGCAACGAAAAGAGACGAGGAGGGGTCCGATGGCCCGATTTCGGGGAAAATTCGCCGGCGCGGCATTGTTCCTGTCGGCCGCAGGGTTAGGCGCTCTGATGTTCAGTCCGCTGGCCAATGCCGCGGAAGGACTCGCGGCGGGCAATCCGCGCACCGCCGTGCTGAAACCCACATCCGCACCCTATATCGACGCCCACACCCATATCGACCAGAACCACGCGGAGGATGCCGTCATGCTCCTCCTGCGCGCGATGGACGGGCTGAACGGGAGTAGGGCTTTCATTCAGACGGAGCCCTATGGTCCCGGCAATCCGGGCGCGTGGGATGTGGAAATGATCCTGCCCACGGTGAAAAAGCACGCCGACAAACTGGCCGTGCTCGGCGGCGGAGGCACGCTGAACCCGATGATCATCGAAGCGGCGAGCACCGGCAATGCCGGCCCGGATGTGCAGAAGAAATTCCGCGCCCGCGCCGAGGAAATCCTGCGTGAAGGGGCGGTCGGTTTCGGTGAATTGTCGATCGAGCATTTCTCGCTGCCGCAATCCCCGGTGAAGGATTACGAATATGCGCCGGCGGATTCGCCGCTGATGCTTTTGCTCGCCGATATCGCGGCCGAGCATAACGTTCCCATCGATTTGCATATGGAAGCGCTGCCGCAGGACATCCCGGCGCCGGCGGATTTGAAGCCGCCCAATCCGCCGCAGCTGCACGGGAATATCGCCGCGTTGGAAAGGCTGCTCGCGCACAATCCGCGCGCCAAGCTCATCTGGGCGCATGCGGGATCGGACAATGTCGGCTACCGCTCGCCCGACCTCAATCGCAGGCTGCTGCAGGCCCATCCAAACCTCTATATGGAGATCAAGTTCGATCCCGGTTTTCCCGGCAAGGATCCGCCGATCGTGGATGGAAAACTGAAGCCGGAATGGCTGAAACTATATCAGGATTTCCCGGATCGCTTCATCATCGGCAGCGATCAGCATTTCGATCCGCCGGCCACCGTGCCGCTCGCCCGCGCGCAGCAGAATGCGTTGTTGCTCGATCAGCTTCCCGGGGACTTGCGGAAGAAGATTGCGACGGAAAATGCGCTACGGATTTACGGCGTCGAGCACTGATCCATCGCGCGTAGAAAAAAGGCGCCCGTGAATTTCCTCGCGGGCGCCTTTTGCTTGCCACGGCAAGCCTGGATCACTTGGTATATTTCTTCACGTCCTTCATCTGAACAGCGGCCGCGTAAATGGTGCCGTGGCTGTCCACCGCAACGCCTTCCGGCGGTGGAATTTTGTCGGTCACGCCCGCCGGCGGCGGGATATAGGCCGTTACCTTGCCGTCCTTCACGCTGCCGACGCGAATGCCCATTTTGCAACCGGGATTGTTCTTCTCGTTCGATTGTGAATCGGCGACATAGAGCATGTCGTTCTTGTCCACCCACACGCCGCTGGGACGGCCGAACTGTTTCCAACTCGCCAGGAACTTGCCGTCCTTGTCATAGACATTGACCCGGTTGGCGGTGCGGTCGGCGACATAGATGCGGTCTTCTTGATCGACCGTCACGGCATGGGGTTCGGTCAGCTGGCCGTCGCCGGTGCCATGCGAGGCGAAGCTGCGCAGGTATTTGCCGTCCTTGGTATAGATGTTGACGCGCGACTTGTTCATCTTCGAGCCGTGGCCTTCGATGATCACCACATCGCCATTGGACAGGAACGCGACGCCGGTCGGCTGATTGAATTCGTCATTGCCCATGCCCGGCTGGCCGGCCTTGCCGAGCTTCAACAGAACCTTGCCGTCGGGGCTGAACTTGATGACCTGCATGCCCTTGCCATCTTTGGCCTGAAAGTCAGTGGCCCAGACGTTTCCGTCCTTGTCGACGGCGACGCCGTGGGCGCTGGCGAATTCGCCGGCCCCGAAATTCTTCAGCGTCTTGCCGCTGGGGCTGAGCTCGAAGATCGGCGCCAGATCGGATTTCGAACAGCCGTCTTCGCCGCAACGGTCGAACGCCCAAAGATTGTCGTGGGAGTCGATGGTGACCGTGTTTACCGGGCCCCAGGGCCGTGGCGTCTGTGCCCAGTTCGTCTGGAGCTTATAGGGATTGGGGGCATCGTTGACGCAAGGGGTGCTGGCTTGGGCGTGCGCCTCAGCGGCCAAAGCGACAGATGCAAGCAAGGCGAGTGCGAATTTCGTCTGGGCCGTCCGCATCGATTTTCTCCCTGTGCGGTATCGGCGTGAATTTACCTGAGTGGTTGGGTTTCGTACACGACACCCCTCCCGTGGCGGCCTTCAGCGGCTCGCCAGCCTTCCGCCGCCCTGCAACCGCCTCTCAAAACGCGTTATTTCCTAGGGGCTTAGAGTTTCTTCCTGTTGACGTGCGCGTGGCAGTTTGGCAGTTTAAGCAGGCAGGCATGTCGCGTCGGTTGAGCTTGCCATTCGGGGGCGATGGTAATGATCAAATCGGAATTGGTGGCGCGCCTCTCCGAGCGTTATCCGCACCTTTATCATCGCGACGTCGAGCGCATTGTCTCGACCGTGCTCGATGAGATTTCGGCTGCGCTCGCCAATGGGGATCGAGTCGAGCTTCGCGGATTCGGCGCATTTTCGGTGAAGGTGCGCCCCGCCCGTCAGGGCCGCAATCCGCGCACCGGGGAGACCGTTTCGGTGGAGGAAAAACGCGTGCCGTTCTTCCGCACCGGCAAGGAATTGCGCGAAAGGCTGAACAACGGCGACGCGTCGGAGTAAGCGCTTTCCCGGCTTGCCGAAATTTATCCGGCATTCTACGGAAGGCGTATGAGGCTCTCGACTCTTCTTGTGCTCGTGCCCGTCGCGGTCATCGCTGCCACCCTGGGTGTCGCGAATCGCGAAGAGGTCGTGTTCAAACTCGATCCTTTTGCGCCACAAGATTCCGCCTACGCTTTTGTCATGCCGCTTTTCTTGCTGGTTTTCTTGAGCTTTCTGCTCGGAGTTCTGGTGGGAGCCGCGACGATAGCCTTGCGGCACGGTCGCAGAGCGCGCGCAAAACGGATCGCGGCATCCACAGTTCCCGATGCGCTGGCGCTTGACGGAGGCGGTCGCATGGCCCCGCCAAATTCATGACCGGCCCAACCAACCCCATCTTCGTGGCGATCGATACGCCCTCGCGCGATGCGGCCACGGCGCTTGCGGCGCGCGTCGGGCCCTATGTGGGCGGGTTCAAGGTCGGCCTCGAATTCGTCAGCGCGAATGGCCCGGACGGCGTGCGCGCCATGGTCGCAATCGGCCGGCCGGTGTTTCTGGACGTCAAGCTGCATGATATTCCCAACACTGTCGCCGGTGCCATGAAGGCGCTCGCGCCGCTGGGCGCGGCCATCATCAATGTCCACGCCTCGGGTGGTGCGGCCATGATGCGCGCGGCCGTAGACGCGGCTGCGTCTGTCCCGCCAAGGCCGAAGGTGCTGGCCGTCACCGTGCTCACCAGCCTGGAGGCCGCCGATCTTGCCGCCATGGGAATTTCAGGCTCGCCGCTGGACCAGGTGGTGCGGCTGGCCAAGCTGGCCCAAGCCTCCGGCATCGACGGCGTGGTTTGCAGCCCGCAGGAAATCGAGGCGGTGCGGACGGCCTGTGGCCCGGATTTCCTGATCGTGACCCCGGGGGTGCGCCCGGCCGGCGGCGCCCTGGACGATCAGCGCCGGGTCATGACGCCCAAACAGGCCATCGCGGCCGGGGCGGATTTCCTGGTCATTGGGCGCCCGATTACCGGCGCCGCCGATCCTGCAGAGGCGGCCCGCGCCATTCTCCGGGAGATCGGGAGCTGAGCCGGGCGTGGTTTTCCCTTTCGGGGGCCGGGAAATTCGGCGATAAGCCCCGCTTATGAGCGTAAGCGTCAAAATCTGCGGGCTGACCAGCCGTGAGGGGGCGGAAGCGGTGGCGAGGGCCGGGGCCGACTTCGGCGGTCTGGTGTTCTTTCCTCCAAGCCCGCGCCATCTCGGTCTGGATCAGGCCCGCAGCCTCGCCGCCCTGCTGCGTGGACGGGTGCGGATCGTGACGCTGATGGTCGACCCGACAGACGCCCAGGTGAACGAAGTGACGGCCGCAATTGCCCCCGATCTGATCCAGCTGCATGGCAAGGAGGCGCCCGCGCGGGTGGCCGAGATCGCCCGCCACACCAAGCGGCCCATCATCAAGGCATTGGCCGTCGCCGATTCCGCGGATATCGCCCGCGCCCATGCCTATGAGGATGTCGCCGACTTTTTCCTTTTCGACGCCAAGGCCGATCCCGCCGCGACCCGCCCCGGCGGCCTCGGCGCAGCCTTCGACTGGCAATTGCTGGCGGGCCGCAGCTTCAGGCGGCCCTGGGGCCTCGCCGGCGGTTTGACGCCCGAGAACGTCGCACGCGCCATCCGCATTGCCGGACCGGACTTCGTCGATGCCTCGTCGGGCGTCGAAGACACGCCGGGAAAGAAGAGTCCTGAAAAAATCGCCGCCTTCGTGACGGCGGCACGGAATGCTCAGTACACGGATCAGAAGGCCGGGGCGGCATGAGCGTCGCTCCGAACAGCTATCGCCTTGGCCCCGATGCGGGTGGACATTTCGGTTCGTTCGGTGGCCGCTATGTCGCCGAAACGCTGATGCCGCTGCTGCTCAGATTGGAAACCGCCTATGAAGCAGCGAAAGGCGATCCGGCGTTCCACGCCGAACTTGACGGGCTGCTCAAGCATTATGTGGGACGGCCGAGCCCGCTCTATTTCGCCGAACGGCTGACGCAATATCTCGGCGGCGCCAAGATTTATTTCAAGCGCGAGGAGCTGAACCACACCGGCGCGCATAAGATCAACAATTGCATCGGCCAGATATTGCTGGCCAAGCGCATGGGCAAGACGCGCATCATCGCGGAAACCGGTGCAGGCCAGCACGGGGTTGCGACGGCGACCGT
This sequence comes from Micropepsaceae bacterium, assembly GCA_035577685.1. Classification (GTDB taxonomy): domain Bacteria; phylum Pseudomonadota; class Alphaproteobacteria; order Micropepsales; family Micropepsaceae; genus CAIYRG01. The sequence goes on from DATLVC010000031.1 coordinate 11,085, forward strand.
CGCCGCGCGCTTTGGTCTTCCCTGCGTGATCTATATGGGCGAGGTGGATATCGAGCGGCAGAAGCCGAACGTCTTCCGCATGAATCTTCTGGGTGCGGAAGTGCGCCCCGTCGGTTCGGGTTCGCGCACGCTCAAGGATGCGATGAACGAGGCGCTGCGCGATTGGGTCGCCAATGTCCACGACACGTTCTACATCATCGGTTCGGCCGCGGGGCCGCATCCTTATCCCGCGATGGTGCGCGATTTTCAAACGGTCATCGGCAAGGAAACACGCGCGCAAATGATGGAGGCGGAAGGGCGGCTGCCCGACCTTCTGGTCGCGTGCGTCGGCGGCGGCTCCAATGCGATCGGTCTGTTCCATCCCTTCCTTGACGATCCCGATGTCGTCATCCACGGCGTGGAGGCGGCCGGCGAGGGGGTCGAGACCGAACATCACGCCGCGACCCTGTCGAAAGGAACTCCCGGCGTGCTGCATGGCGCGCGCTCCTATCTGCTCCAGGATGAAGACGGACAAATTCTTGAAGCCCATTCCATCTCGGCCGGATTGGATTATCCCGGCGTGGGGCCGGAGCATTCCTGGCTCAAGGAAAGCGGCCGCGTGACCTATGTCTCCATCACCGATCAGGAAGCGCTTGATGCGTTCCAGTTGACCTGCCGGTTGGAAGGAATCATTCCGGCCCTCGAATCCTCGCACGCGATCGCGCATGTGATGCGCATTGCCCCAAACCTGTCCGCGGACAAATTGATCGTGCTTGGACTGTCCGGCCGCGGCGACAAGGATGTGTTCACCGTTGCCAGAGCCCTGGGGCAGAAGCTATGAGCCGCATCGGCGCGCGGTTCGCCGGACTGCGTGCGCTCGGTCGCGCCGGGTTCATTCCGTTCATCACCGCGGGCGACCCGGATGTGGAAACCAGTTTCGCGATTCTGGAACAGCTTCCGGCGGCGGGCGCCGACATCATCGAGTTGGGCGTGCCCTTTTCCGATCCGATGGCCGACGGCCCGGCCATTCAGGCGTCCTCCCAGCGCGCGCTGAAAGCCGGCATGAGCGTGAAGAAGACGTTGGCGATGGTCGAGCGGTTTCGCACCCGTGACGACGCAACGCCCATCGTGCTCATGGGCTATTTCAATCCCATCCATGCCTATGGCGCGGAGCACTTCCTACGCGATGCCTGTCACGCAGGCGTCGATGGCCTCATCATTGTCGATTTGGGCCCTGAGGAAGATCACGCGCTCCGCGCCGAAGCCGCACGCGCCGATCTCGACATCGTCCGCCTTGCTACACCCACGACAGACGATGCACGGCTTCCCACCGTGCTGGATGGCGCGGGCGGGTTTCTCTATTACGTCTCGATTGCAGGCGTCACCGGCACGAAGACCTTCACCGCAGCCGATGTGAAACAGGCCGTTTCGCGGATCCGTCGGGTTTCGAGCCTGCCGGTTGCGGTCGGGTTCGGCATCACAACGCCTGAGAGGGCCGCGGAAATCGCCAGGATTGCCGATGCCGCTGCTGTCGGCTCCGCTATCGTCACCCACATCGAACAGGCCCTTGCCGAAGGCACGCCCCGCGCCCATATCGTTGAGGATACGTTAAACTTCTGCCGCGAACTGGCGGATGCCGTTCACAGCGCCCGTTCATAAAACAAGAACCCGGCAACCCAAACGTGCTACAACCCCTGCCATGAACTGGATATCCAACTTCGTCCGTCCACGGATCAAGGGCCTGATGGGTTCGAAGCCCTCGAGCCAGGACAATCTGTGGCGCAAATGTCCCGGCTGCGGCGAGATGGTGTTCCACCGGGATCTGCTGGCGACGCAGAATGTGTGTCCGCAATGCGGGCACCATATGCGCATCGGCGCCAAGGAACGGTTTGCCGCGTTGTTCGACGAGGGCGCGCATGAGCGTCTGCCGTCGCCGGAGGTGCCGCAAGACCCGCTGCGTTTTCGCGACGACAAGCGCTACGGCGACCGCTTGAAGGAATATCGCGCCAAGACGGGACAGAACGATGCCTTGATTGCCGCGCGCGGCACCTTGGATGCGCTTCCAGTTATGATCGCCGTGCAGAGCTTCGATTTCATGGGCGGTTCGCTCGGCCTCGCAACCGGGGCAGGGCTCGTTGCGGCCATGCGTGCCGCGGTCGCCGAGCGCAGGCCGTTTATCTTGATCGTGTCGTCCGGTGGCGCGCGCATGCAGGAGGGAATCCTGTCGCTGATGCAGATGCCGCGGACCACCATCGGCGTCAGCATGCTCAACGAAGCGGGCCTGCCCTATATCGTGATCCTGACCGATCCGACGACAGGCGGCGTTTCGGCCTCCTATGCGATGCTGGGTGATGTGCAGATCGCCGAACCGGGCGCGCTGATCGGTTTTTCGGGCCCCCGCGTGATCGAGCAGACCATCCGCGAACGCCTGCCGGACGGTTTCCAGCGCGCGGAATATCTGCTCGACCATGGCATGCTCGACATGATCGTGCATCGCAAGGACCTCAAGGAAACGCTTTCGCGAGTCCTGCGTCTGTTGATGAAGCAATCACCTTCCGCGCGTGGCAACGGCAAAGGCAATGGCGAAGCCCACGCCGCGGCCTCGGCTTCAACGCGGGCATGAGTTTCGAGAGCGGCCCAAGCGATGCTGTCCTCATGCGGCTGTTGTCGCTTCATCCCAAGCGCATCGATCTGGTGCTCGATCGTGTCGAACGCCTGCTTGCCGCGCTGGGCCACCCGGAAAAGAAGCTTCCGCCCATCATCCATGTCGCAGGCACGAACGGCAAAGGATCGGTCTGTGCCTATTTGCGCGCGATGCTGGAGGGTTCGGGTTATCGCGTGCATGTCTACAGCTCGCCGCATCTGGTGCATTTCCACGAACGCATCCGCATCGCGGGCGAGCTCATTTCAGAAGAGGAACTGGCCGCGACCCTCGAAGAATGCGAGGTGGCGAATGCGGGTCTGCCCATCACGTTCTTCGAGATCACGACGGCCGCGGCGTTTCTCGCTTTTTCCCGCCATGAGGCCGATGCGCTGGTGCTCGAAGTGGGGCTCGGCGGCCGCTTTGATGCGACCAATGCGATTCCCACTCCGCTGGCGTCATGCATCACGCCCATCGGCTACGACCATCAGGACTTTCTTGGCGACTCTCTAGCCGCGATTGCCACGGAGAAAGCCGGCATCATCAAGCCGGGCGCGCACGCCATTGTGGGACCTCAGGACGAGGAAGCCAAAGCCGTACTCGTTCGCCGGGCCGACCAGCTTGGAGCGCCGCTTTATGTCTATGGCGAGGACTATCACGCCTTCGAGGAGCGCGGGCGGCTGGTTTATCAGGATACGGACGGTCTGCTCGATCTGCCTTTACCCAAACTCATTGGCCGGCATCAGATCGGCAATGCCGCTATCGCCATAGCGACGCTGCGCCAGATCGGCGGGCGGTGGGCGCGCGAAAGCGGAATCGAATGGGGCCTGAAACATGTCGAATGGCCGGCGCGGCTGCAAAGGCTGCACAAAGGCTCGCTGGTCGATGCCGCACCGAAAGGCGCCGAGGTTTGGCTCGACGGCGGGCACAACCCCCAAGGCGGCGCCGCTGTGGCCCAAAGCATGGCCGATCTGGAAGAGCGGGCGCCTAAGCCGCTCTATCTCATATCCGGCATGCTGAAGACCAAGGATGCGGTCGGCTATTTCCTCCCATTTCGCGGGCTCGCCAAACACGTAACGACCATTGCCATTCCCGGCGAGGCGGCAAGCCTGGGCGCGGGAGCGCTTTATGATGCCGTGCGCGAGGCGGGGCTGGAATCCTCGCCTGCGGACGATCTGGCCGACGCGATGATGCAGGTCTCTGCATGGTCTCGCGCCCGCGAAGAGGAGGGCGCCCCTCGCATCCTCATCTGCGGTTCGCTTTATCTCGCCGGGAAAGTCCTGAAGGACAATTCGTAGCCTCAGATCGAGGCGTCGATCCATTCCTTGATCTTGGTCTTGGGCAGAGCGCCCACCTTGGTGGCTGCGACTTGGCCGCCCTGGAAGATCATCAATGTCGGAATGCCGCGTACGCCATATTTCGTGGGCGTCTGCGGGTTCTCGTCGATGTTGATCTTCACCACCGTCAGCTTGCCGCCATACTCATTCGCCAACTCTTCGAGGGCCGGGGCGATCATGCGGCATGGCCCGCACCATTCGGCCCAGAAATCCACCACGACCGGCGTCTTGGAATCGAGCACATCGGCTTGGAAGCTTTGATCGGTGACTTTAACGGGCGCCATGGAAACCTCGTGATTGCGGATTGAGTATCAATGTAGGAACGCGATCCCTGGTGGTCAAGCTCGGCGACGGTGGCAGATATTGAGGCGCTAACCGCCTGCAATCCGGGCGATTTCCGCATCGAGCAGCGCCGCCGGAAGCGGCATAAGCCGCGCGCCGTCGGTCCAGATAAGGGCGCAGTCGATTCGCTTGCCGGGATAGATTTTTTGCAAGCCTGCGCGATAGAGCGCCATCTGCGCCCGATAAAGCCGGGGCGTTTGTTCAACATCGGCAGGCGGCGGCCGGTTGGTCTTGAAATCGGCAATCAAAACCGCGTCGGCCGTGACCGCGAGGCGGTCGATCTGGCCGCTGATGCGCGCATTGCCAAGCTCAGGCAATTCGGCCGTGACGGCGATTTCGGCGCGACTGTCCGGCGCGAACAAGGGTGCGAATACGGGATCGTTGAGAATCGCCATCGTTTCCGCAACCAGCGCCGCCGCATCTTCCGTGCCGACGCCCTGTCGCCGCAGATAGGCGCTGGTCGTGGCCTCGCGCGTGTCCGGCGCAAGCTCAGGCAGGCGCGCCAGCAACGCGTGAACGAACAGACCGCGCCGGAAACGTTTGCCACCTTCGCTTAGCGGCGAGATCAGAACGGGTTCCTCCAGCCCTGCCGCTTCCGAGGGGCGCAGGACCCGCGAAGCCGGCTCTGGAGGCGCGGCACGCCGGAAAAATTCCGGCAGGCCCGGGCGTACTTCCGCCGCCGGTGCGGCCGCAACGGCCCCGCTCAACAGCGGCGCGCCGAACGCGATAATGTGCTCGCCGTCGATCTCTTCCTCGCGCCCGATGCGGCGGCCCGCCTCGCTCAAATGGCGATACCAATGTGCCGCCTGGACGGCATTCTTGTTCTCATAGCCGCAGACGACCAAAAATTCGCGCGCGCGTGTCGCCGCTACGTAGAGAAGGCGCCGATATTCGCGCATTTCGCGAAGCTGGGCGGCCGCCTTCGCCGCCGTGGTAACGGGGGTTTCCAGCGCCTTCGGGACGCCGTAAAAGACGCAATCATCCGTATACAGAAGAGGGTCGCGCCGCTCATGGTCGGGCACCTGCGCCGTATCGGGAAGGATGACGACATTGGCTTCGAGCCCTTTCGCCCCGTGCACGGTCATCACGCGCACCGCGCCGCCGGCCTGTTCCATATCGCGTTTGACGTCGGAAGCGCCGGCCACAAACCAGTTGAGGAAGCTTTCCAGCGAAGGTGGATGCGATGCCTCATGGGCAAGCGCGAGGGCCAGAAATTCGTCGATCGCATCGGCCGCTTCCGGCCCGAGCCGCGCGACGATACGGCTGCGCACGCCTTTGCCCAGCATACGCGCATAAAATTCAAAGGGCGGCAGATAATCGGCCCTTGCCAGCATCTCGGTCAG
>DATLVC010000032.1:0-6529 GCA_035577685.1 Micropepsaceae bacterium
TTGGGCAGGCCCAGAAACTTCGCGACTGCTTCGCGCGTGCCATACGGGGTTTGGGTGCCGCACCAGAGCGTGACGCCATCGGTGCGCACATCGGCCACCGCGCAGGACGGCCCGATGGAGCCGTGATGATTGAACGGCGACAGATAGGTCGCCTTTATCACCTTGGCAGCTTTGCCGAGGCCCGAGGCCACGTCGCCCTTTTTGGCGAGCACGCCGCCGGGCGCATCCTTAGGGTAGCCGGAGGAAAATTCCGGCAGGCTGCGCAAAGTGGCGTGGAGATCCTTCATGTCGGGCAGACCAGCCCAATCCGACCAGGTGACTTTCAGGGCCTGAGCGGCTGCGATGGCTTGTTCCTCGCGCTGGCATACGACCCCGACGAGATTGCCGACCCGCACCACTTTCACCAGACCGGGAATCTTCGCCACCGAAGATTCGTCGATGGCAACGACGGAGGCCCCATGCGCCGGCGGCCTGACCACGCGGCCATGCAGCATGCCGTCCACCTTCACATCCTGCATATAGGTAAAGGTGGCGAAGACCTTGCCGGGAATATCCCAACGCGGCTGCGACGTGCCCACGAGCTTGTATTCGCTCGGCGCTTTGGGTTTCACCTTGCCGGTGATCTGCACATTGAATTGCTTGCCGCCGACCAGCGCGGCATAGGTGACCGTCTTGCCCGGATTGCCGCGCACACTGACGGCGCCGTCGGAGGTGACCAATTGATCGGCCGGCACGCCGAGTTTCTTCGCCGCCATCTCCACCAAAGCGGCGCGCGCTTCGGCTGCGGCTTGGCGAATGGGGCGCGAATGGGCGGCGATCGTGCGGCTGCCCGACGACACGAATTGGTCCGGCGTGCGGTTGGTGTCCGGCCCGACCAGCCGCACGCGGTCGAACGGCAGGTCCAGCTCTTCGGCCATCACCTGGATGAGGCCGGTGGAGCTTCCCGTTCCCAATTCGCAGCAGCCGGTGAACAGAGTCGCGTGGCCGTCCTCGCCAATAGCGATCCAGGAATCGATCTGGTTTTCCGGTGGCCCATAGGGACCGATTTCCATGGCAGAGGCCGCACCGCTGCGCAAACTGCTCGCGATGCTGAAACCGATAACAAGCGCACCCGCGCCCTTGAGGAAATCGCGGCGGTCGAACGTCTCGGGGAGAAACGCGTTCATGGCTTTCTCCCTCACGCTTCCGACGCGCGCTTCACGGCACGCACGATCCGCATATGCGTGCCGCAGCGGCAGAGATTGTTCTGCAGCGCGTTCTTGATCTCCGGCACGCTCGGCTTCGGGTTGTTCTGCAACAGGGATGCGGCCTGCATGATCATGCCGTTGATGCAATAGCCGCATTGCACCGCCTGCTCCTCGATGAACGCGGTTTGCAATTTGTGCGGCTTCTCCTTGGTGCCGAGCCCTTCCAGCGTCACGATCTCGTCGCGCGCGCCAATCGAAGACAGCGGCCGCATGCAGGAACGCACCGGCTCGCCATTCACATGCACCGTGCAGGAGCCGCATTGGCCAAGCCCGCAACCGAAGCGCGGGCCGTGCAGGCCGGCATCGTTGCGCAAAATGTAAAGCAGCGGCACGGATGGATCATCGACCGTGGCCATCACGGTTTTCCCGTTCACGCGCAGCGTTTTGGTTGTCGCCATGGGTCTTTCGGTCCGCCGGAGATATCGCTTACAACTATATTACACTGGCTATCCTGTGCATGGCCATCACGCGGATTTTTCCGCCTCCCGCGGCGCATCGCTGAGCACCGTGCCCCCTCCCGCCGACAATGCCGATTTGAGCAACACGCACACCCCGCCGAGCAGAGGCGCCAGCGCCATCACCGCCAAAATCCGCCCGGGTGAAGAGCCGAGCCCCAGCATCAGGCCGATGGCGAGCGGACTGCACACCTGGCCGAACCGGCCCATTGCCATCACCCAGCCCGTGCCAGCCGAGCGCATGATCGTGGGGTAAGAGGTCGCGGCCAACGCGATCACGCCGGACGAGGCCACCGAGACGGTGAGGCCCAGCATCATCATGATGAAGCCGGCTGCAATCGGCGTCCCCGCAACCAGACCGAGCGCGGCCAGCACCACGGCGCCACCCGCGAAAGGCAAAGCCACGGCGCGAACCGGGCCGAGCCGGTTCAGCAGCCAGCCCGCAATGGCCATGCCGATGGTGGCGACAAGGCTATAAACGGCGACCAGGAATGCCGAGGTCGAAAGCGGCACGCCGGCCTCCCGAAACAAAGTCGGCGTTTGCAGCACAATGACGGTGGTGGTCCAGAATCCGAAATAGAGCATCAGCCCGAGCAGAATCGTACCCGCCGCGCGGCCGTCGCTGAAGAGATCGCGCAATGGCACCTTCGGCGCGGCAATCGTCCGGGCCGCGACTTCAACCGATGGCGGCAAATTGGGATCGAGCCGCCGGGCTAAAAGGGCCGCCCGATTGCCTTGCCCGCGCGCCGCCAGATACCGCGCCGACTCCGGCATCAAAAGCAGCAGCAGCGTGGCGAGCACGAGGGTGGGGACACCGCCCACATAGAACACCATCGACCAATGGAAATGCTTCACCACATAGGAGGTCATGAAGCCGCCAATGGCGTTGCCGAACGGATAGCCGGCCCATAGCAGGCTCACCAGCATGGCGCGGCTGCGCTGCGGCGCATATTCGGCAGCCATGGTGATGAAGCATGGCGTCGCACCGCCGAGACCGAGACCTGCGATCAGACGATAGGCCACCAGTTCCGGAAAGGAATCCGCGAACACGGTCAGGCAGGTGAAAATGCCGAACAGGAAGGTGGTGAACACCAGCATGGGTTTGCGGCCGAAGCGATCGGAAATCGGGCCGAAGGCAAAAGCGCCGATGGCCGCGCCGAAAAGCCCCGCAGAATAGGCCGGCGAAAAGGCGGCCGGGCTCATTTTGAACCCTTGCGCAATCAAGGGCCCGGCAACCCCGATGGACTGGCTGTCGACGGCGTCGAGCACCGCGACCAGGGCGCACAGCACGAACACCCGGACCTGAAGGGACGAGACCGGCCGGTCATCTATCAGCCTGTCGACATCGACGCACATCAAGCCTCTCCCTTCACCCTCCCTTGAGGGAGGGTCGAAATCTTTCGAGCGTGAGCGAGAAAATTTCGGGGAGGGGACTATTCTCCCCTCCCCGAACGACCTCGCTACGCTCAATCGTTCGACCCTCCCTCAAGGGGAGGGTTGAAGCGTATCACGCACCGTGAACTCTTCCAGCTCAATCACGATGGCGGGCGATGAGTTCGCGCAGATAGGCCGCCGCTGCCGTACCTTTCAGCGCCCGCTGCCACATGCCCTCCGCCGCGCGATGATGCAGCATCAACGCCTCGGGCGCCGAGGTGATCATGGCGACTCCGACACGAACATTTGGCTCCTCGCCGAGCCGGAACGGCGAGAGGGACAGCAATTGCCGGTCGGGCTGGCGGAAAATCTGGAATCCCGTATGGGGCAGGGTTTCCGGCACGATGCCGATCTGCACGCCGATGGGCTCGTCTTCGACGAGCTTGGCGAAATACTCCACCTCCGCGCGCGCGAGGGCGCGCCGTTCGCGGCGCACCTGTTCCGGCAAATCGAGCCGGCCCACCATGCCGTTGATCAGGAAGCGCGCGATTTCGGAAGCTGCGATCAGATTGACGATGGCCGGCTGGCGGCGGCGATAATTATCCTTTCGCTGCTTCAGCACCGTCATGATCTCATCGACCTCGACTTCGGCACGAGCGCGATCTTCGATGGTGTCGGGAATGCTTTCCTTCAAAAGCTGCGCGAGCACCGCGTTGAAATCATCCGACGCCAGCAGATAGGACAACGGTCCCGCGAGCACGATGATGTGCTCGGCGGTTTCTTCGATCTGCCGCATGCGCTCGAAATAGGTGACGGCCGAGGCGATATATTCGACGCCGACGCCCAGCAAGGTCGGCAGCGACACGGCCAACAGCTCGGCCAGCTTTTCCAGCGTGTCGATCTTCACCACTTCGCCCTTTTCGAAGCGGTACAAAGCGGTGCGCGAGATGCCGATGCGTTTGGCCACCTCCTCCGCTGAAAGGCCAGAGCCGAGGCGGAAGGCTTTCAACCGGTTGCCGATATCGTCAAAGCGCAGCGGCATGTGCTCTCCCCTGCTTTGCGGCCTGAACCGCCGCCACGATCTCGAATGGCAGAATCGGCGTGCGCGAAATCTTCACGCCGAAGGGCGACAGTGCATCCTCGATGGCCGATATAAGCGCGGGCGCCGCCGGCATGACGCCGCACTCGCCCACGCCCTTCACGCCCAGAGGATTGAGTGGCGAAGGCGATTCCATGTGCATCACATCGATTGGGGGCATTTCGGTGGACGAGATCAAAAGATAATCCGCCAGCGTTGCGGTGATCGGCTGACATTGTGCATCGAACCCCATCCATTCGAACAGCGCATTGCCGATGCCGTGCGCGACGCCGCCCACGATCTGGCCGTCCACGATCATCGGATTGATCACCCGACCGCTATCATGCGCGATGGCGAATTTCACGATGCGCACCGCGCCGGTTTCGGGATCGGCCTCGACTTCCACCGCGCCGGCGCCATTGGCAAACGCCATTTCGTCGCGCACGAAGGTTTCGCTGGCTTCAAGTCCCGGCGCCATGCCGCCCGGCAGAGCGAGGCCGGGAATACCCGCAACGGCGCGCGCCACATCGCCAAGTTTCACGCTTTTCTTGGGATGGGCCTTCACCTGCACGAACCCCGCATCGATCTCCAGAGCATCGGCGCCGACATCCAAAAGCTTCGCCGCGATGGCGAGCGTCTTGTCGCGCAGTTTTACCGCCGCCAGATGCGCCGACGATCCGGCCATCACCGCTTGACGGCTGTTGAACCCGCCAATGCCCATGGCGATGCCCGCTGTGTCGCCGGTGGTGACGATGATGTTCTCCATCGCGCCACCGAATTGATCGGCGACAATCTGCGCCAGCATGGTCTTGGTGCTCTGGCCCATCGCCGCAGCGCCGGAATAAATGTGGATATTGCCGCTGATGCCGATGCGCAGCGTCACCGGTTCGAAAGGACCACGGCCTGTGCCCTTCACGAAATTGGCCAGACCAACGCCAATGTAACGGCCTTTGGCGCGCGCCGCCCTTTGCCGCGATTTGAAATCGCCCCAACCGATCTGCTCCAACACAATCGCCTGCGCGCGCGGATAATCGCCGGAATCCAGCACCACGGCCATGCCGCCGCGACTTGTCAGCGGCTTGCGATAGGGCATTTTCTCTGCGGCGATCAGATTGCGGCGGCGCACCTCCGCGCGGTCGATCTTCAATTCGCGCGCGACGCGGTCCAGCAGCCTCTCCATGGCGAAGCAGCCTTGGGGCTGACCCGCACCTCGCACCGGCGTGACAGGGACCTTGTTGGTCAGCGCCAGTTTCACATTCAGGGAATAGGCCGGCACCTCATAGGGCAAGGTCACGGTTTGCGCCGATTCGTAAGGAAGATTGATCCCGCGCGCCGTGTAGGCGCCGTGCTCATGCACAAGCGTGCCGCGAATCCCAAGAATATGAGCGTCATCATCGGTTGCGATTTCGATGTCCCAGAACTGATCGCGTTCCTGGGTCGACGCGACGAAATGCTCGCGGCGGTCCTCCACCCATTTAACGGGGTGGCCCGACAGCATCGCGGCGAGCGGCACCGCAACATCTTCGGGATAGAAGATCAGCTTGGGACCGAAGCCGCCCCCGACATCGGGCGTGATGACGCGCACTTGCGTCTCATCGCGATCCAGCATGTCGCACAGAAGCCGCATCGCGGTGTGCGGGGTTTGCGTCGAGCTCCACAGGGTCAGGCGATCTTCATTGCTGTCGAACCGCGCAACTGCACCGCGGCACTCGATGGAATGGCCGCCGCCGCGGTGTTGCCAGAGCGTCTCGCGAAACACATGCGGCGCACGCTCGAATGCCGCCGTCACATCGCCATAGGCGACATCGAATTCGGCGAGCAAATTGTGCGGCGCGCCGCGATGCACCGTGGGCGAGGCTTTCTCCAAGGCGGCGCGCGCATCGCCGACACTGCTCAAGATTTCATATTCGACATTCACCAAAGCGGCGGCGTCTTCGGCGACATAGCGGTCTCGCGCCACCACGACGGCGACCGGCTCGCCGACTTGCACCACCTCGTCCTTCGCCAGAACGGGCCGGTTCACATCCTGCCGATAGCTCGGGCTCGGCAGACCCACGATCAGCCGGTCGATTTTTAAATGAGCCGCGAAATCCGCAGCGGTGAAAACGGCAAATACCCCGGGCACGGCAAGCGCCGCACGCACATCGATGCCGAGAATCGCCGCGTGCCCATGCGGACTGCGCACGAAAGCGGCATGCGCCAGCCCCGGCAGATGGATGTCGTCCAGGAAACGGCCCTTACCGGTCAACAACGCGGGGTCTTCGATCCGCCCCACGCGATTGCCGAAAGTCCGTGAAATCACGGAGCTTCCTTGGCGGCTCTCAAACGCCCTGCAGCATCGAGCGCGGCGGCGACAATGCCCTGATAGCCCGTGC
>DATLVC010000033.1:0-3999 GCA_035577685.1 Micropepsaceae bacterium
TCTATTTGATCACGCCGCCGAAATTCGAGGTCAAGCCGTTTGCGGAAACGCTGAAACGCGCGCTGGATGCGGGGGATGTCGCGTGCGTACAGTTGCGGCCGAAGGGTGTGACTGACGAGGACATCCTGCGCAGTGGTGAAATCCTGATGCCGGTGACGCAGCGCGCCGGTGCGGCCTTCATCCTCAATGACCGCCCTGACCTGGCCGCGCGGCTTGGCGCCGACGGCGTCCATATCGGCCAGGAAGATGCGTCCTATTCCGAGGCACGCGCAGCCATGGGCCGGGACCGCATCGTCGGCGTCACCTGTCACAATATCCGTCATCTTGCGATCGAGGCCGCCGAAGCCGGCGCGGATTACGTCGCCTTCGGCGCGTTCTTTCCCACCGCCACCAAGGCCGCCGAGACCCATGCGGAACCGGAGATCATCCAATGGTGGTCCGAGATGATGGTTGTTCCGTGCGTCGCCATCGGCGGCATCACGGTGGAGAATTGCCGCGTGCTTATCGAAGCGGGCGCGGATTTCCTCGCGGTGGCGTCCGGCGTTTGGGACTATCCCCAAGGGCCGGCCGCAGCCGTCAAGACGTTCAATGCACTCTTCAATTCATAAGATTGCCGGCATGTCGGACAGACGCGAGGGGAAGGCATTTCATGACGGCGAAGCTGATTGCCCTGGTTGATCAGATCCAGAAACTCCATGACGAACTCGATCGCGAGATCGTCAAGCGGCGAGCGGGCCTCGGCTTCAACCTTTCGGGGAAATTCGTGCAATTCGAGAAAGAGGCAATCGAACGCCATCGCCGCCTAAGAATGGGTATTCTCACCTATCTCGCCAAGAGCGATATCACGACGATTCTGACCGCGCCCGTGATTTACGCCATGATCTTCCCCATCGCTTTTCTTGATCTCTCGGTGACTATCTTCCAGCACATCTGCTTTCGCGTATATGGAATCCGACGAGTCAATCGCTCAGAGTTCATTGTTTTCGACCGGCGTCATCTTTCTTATCTCAACTGGATCGAGGCGCTGAACTGCATCTTTTGCGGTTATGCCAATGGGACCATAGGCTATGCGCGCGAGGTTGCGAGCCGCACGGAGCAATATTGGTGCCCCATCAAGCACGCCTTGCGCATTCGCGATCCGCACCAACGCTATTTTCAATTCCTCGAATATGGCGACGCCGACGGCTACCGCTCGCGGCTCGCCGATTTCCGCAAGCAGCTGGCGGAGTCCTGACAGGCGATCGTTTGCTGCACCCGTGGAAGGCGGAGCGGCCGTTCCACGGGATGACAAACTCCATCGCCACTGCTAGAACCCGCGCGCTCTTTCAAAAAATCGCGGAACCCATGGGAAAAATCGCAGGCAACGAAGTCAAGCCCGGCATGATCATCGAGGTGAACGGCCAGCTCTGGGCCGTGCTCAAGACCAATTCGGTCAAGCCCGGCAAAGGCGGCGCCTACAACCAGGTCGAAGCGAAGAACGTCCTTAACGGCACCCGGCTCAACGAGCGCTTCCGGTCGGCGGAAACCGTGGATGAAGTCCAGCTTGAGCGGCGCGACTTCCAATATCTCTACGCCAATGGCGACATGCTGACCTTCATGGACATGCAGAACTACGATCAGATGGAGATCGCCGCCGATTTCGTGGGCGACCGCACGCGATTTCTCCAGGATGGGATGAAGGTCGTCGTGCAATTGCACGAGGGCAAGCCGCTGGGCGTCGCCCTGCCGCCGCATGTGGTGCTCGAAGTCACCGAAGCGGACCCCGTCACCAAGGGACAGACCGCAGCCTCCTCCTACAAATCCGCGATTCTGGAGAACGGCGTGCGAACCCTGGTGCCGCCCTTCATCGAAAAAGGCACCCGGGTCATTGTTTCCACCGATGACGGTTCCTACGTCAAACGGGCGGAATAACATGACGATCCGGATATAGTGCCCTACCTCTCACCCGCCCTGAATGTGATGGTCGCGGCCGCCCGCAAAGCCGGCCGCGCACTGATCCGCGATTTCGGGGAGCTGGAAAATCTGCAGATCTCCCGGAAAGGTCCGGCGGATTTCGTCACCACCGCCGATTCGCGCACCGAACGCGTTCTGATCGAGGAGCTGACACGCGCACGCCCCGGCTATGGCTTCCTGGTCGAGGAAAGCGGCGCCATCGAGGGCAAGGATAAGACGCATCGCTTCATTATCGATCCCATCGATGGCACCACCAATTTCCTGCATGGCATTCCGCAGTTCGCGATTTCCATCGGGCTGGAGCGCGAGGGGCAGATCGTTTCCGGACTGGTGTTCAATCCGGTCACCGACGAGATGTATGTGGCCGAGAAAGGCCACGGCGCCTATCTCAACGACCGGCGTCTTAGGGTGGCCACGCGCCAGCATCTGCCCGACATCCTGGTGGCATCAGGCGCACCCTTCCTGGGCAAGGAAGGCCGCGATCAATTTTTGGCTGAGTTGGACGCGGTCGTGGCTTCCACCGCCGGAATGCGGCGTTTCGGTTCGGCAGCACTCGATCTTGCCTGGGTCGCGTCGGGACGGTTCGATGCGTTCTGGGAGCGCAATCTGAAGCCGTGGGATATTGCCGCGGGCATTCTGCTCGTGCGCGAAGCCGGCGGCGTGGTGAGCGATCTCGACGGGCGCGACCGCATGATGGAGGGCGGCCACATCCTCGCCGCCAACGATACGCTGCATCGGCAATTACTGGATTTGCTCCGCGCCAAGCCCTGAGCCGAGGCCGGTTTCCCGCATGAAGAAATCCCAGATCACAGTGGGGGCGTCCAAATCTTTGGTCTGCGCCCCGACGATGTTGGGAAAGCGATAATAGGGCTGCGGCACGACATGGCCGCCGCCATGGACGGTATAAAGAACCACGCTCGGCTTGCCCGGCGCGGTCCAGGCAACCTGCTCCACCCAGGTCTTGTCCGTATCGCTTTGGTGCGGCAGGCGTGCCGTCTGGGGCGCGTCATTGATGCCGTTCAGCATCGCAAAATATTGCATCGTCTGATCGGTCGAGAGCACGCGGCCGCGACTGGTTCCACGCGCATTGGTGCCGCCATTATACGGGTTCACCGGATCGGCTGTGCCGTTGATGACCATCACGGGTCTCGGCGCCGGCATGGGCTGGCAATCCATATTGTCCGGCGCGGGCAGGTTCGACGAAATCGCCGCGATGCCCGCGAATTTTTCGGGGCGTTCCAGAATCAGCCGGTAGGCGAGCGCGCCGCCATTGGAATGGCCGACGGCGAACACATGTTTCGGATCGATATGATGGCTCGCGATTTCCTGCGCAATCATCGCATCGACAAAGCCCACATCGTCGATGCCGCGCCGCTCGCGGGTTTCGTTCTGCATCTTGCGGCAGCCATTCCAGGAACGCGCTATCC
Source organism: Micropepsaceae bacterium (assembly GCA_035577685.1). Lineage (GTDB taxonomy): Bacteria > Pseudomonadota > Alphaproteobacteria > Micropepsales > Micropepsaceae > CAIYRG01. Next base: position 3,381 of record DATLVC010000033.1, read on the forward strand.
CGTCCGGATAGGCGACCACGAAGCCGTAACGGTCAGCCAGCATTTCGAATTCGCCGCCGGAGCCTTCACGCGCTTCCCCGCCGTCGCCGCCCCCGCCATGAAACACGAAGACGAGCGGCGCGCCGGGTTTGAGATTGCGCGGCTCATAGAGGAAGAACGAACGCGGCCGGCCACCGATCATGCCGGTGCTGCGCGTGAAGCTGCCGGCGGTCGGAGGATATTGGGTGGCCGTCGCAGGCACGGATTCAAGCACAAAAAGACACAACGCGGCACCCAGAACGAGGGCAAACGGTTTCATCGCGGCAACCGATCAATGAAACGGCGTTGTGAATATAACACAGGCTGGGACGCTCTTACGAGCGGGAGCGCCACTGGTCGTCCGGGGAGGTGATTTCGCGCAAATCCGTGACGGCAATGGGACTGGACCGCGGCACGCCCAGCATGTTCACCGAAATGGTGTTGCCGAAGACGTTCAGGCTCTCGCCGAAATAATTCGCCGGATTGAACAGGCGCGGCAAATGCCAATAAAGCCGGTAGCCATTGCTCAGCAGCCATTGAATGAGGTCGCGCGATTTCTCCGGGCGGTCGTTCTCGACGTAAAGCAGCGGCTGATGCTCTT
>DATLVC010000034.1:0-4384 GCA_035577685.1 Micropepsaceae bacterium
TTGGCAATCGACCGCGGCGAGATGCGCGCGATCATCGGCCCCAACGGGGCGGGCAAGACCACTATGATGGATGTGGTTACCGGCAAAACACGTCCTGACGACGGCCAAGCGGTTTTCGCCGGCTCGCACGATCTGACGGGCCTGGACGAGGCGCAAATCGCCAATCTCGGGATCGGGCGGAAATTCCAGCGGCCGACTGTGTTTGAAAGCCACACCGTCGCGGACAATCTCCTCCTGGCGCTTCGGGCGAAGCGCGGCGTCTTCGCGACATTGTTCGCCTCAGTCACTTCCGAGCAGAGCGATGCGATTGCCGAATTGCTGGAAACTGTGCATCTGAGCGATGCGCGGCACACGCTGGCGGCCAATCTCTCCCATGGCCAGAAGCAATGGCTGGAGATCGGAATGCTGTTGGCACAGGACCCGCAATTGCTGCTGGTTGATGAGCCGGCGGCCGGCATGACGGATGCGGAAACGGCGAAAACCGCGCGTCTGTTGCGCGAAATCAACAAGACACGCACCGTGATCGTTGTCGAACACGACATGGCGTTCGTGCGCGATCTCGATGTGAAGGTCACTGTGATGCACGAAGGTTCGGTTCTCGCGGAAGGACCGCTCGATCACGTCAGCGCGGATGAGCGCGTTATCGAAGTCTATCTCGGGCGGTAGCAATGCTGGCACTTGAAAATGTCAATTTGAGTTATGGCGCCGCCCAGGTGATTTGGGACCTCAGCCTGACGGTGGAACGGGGCAAAATCACCTGTCTCATGGGGCGAAATGGCGTCGGCAAGACGAGTCTGCTGCGCGGGATCATCGGTCACCAGGCCATCGGCAAGGGCCGCATCGTTTGGCAAGGCAAGGATATCGCCAAACTGGCACCCTTCGAGCGCGCACGGATGGGAATCGCTTATGTGCCGCAAGGGCGCGAAATATTTCCTCTGCTGTCGGTCAAGGAAAATCTCGAATCGGGCTATGCTGCAATTCGCGGTCACAAGCGGACCATTCCAGACGAAGTGTTCGAGCTGTTTCCGGTGCTCAAAACCATGCTTTCGCGGCGCGGCGGTGATTTGTCGGGCGGGCAACAGCAGCAGCTCGCTATCGGACGCGCCATGGTGACCCGCCCGTCGCTCATGCTGTTGGACGAACCAACCGAGGGCATTCAACCTTCTGTCATCAAGGACATTGGTCGCGCCATCCTTTATCTGCGCGATAAGAGCGAAATGGCGATTTTGCTGGTGGAACAATATTTCGATTTCGCCCGCGAGCTTGCCGATCGCTTTGCTGTGATGGATCGTGGGCAGGTCGTTCTCGCCGGAACCAGGGCGGACATGGTGGAGCAGAATGTTCGCCGTCATCTCACGGTCTGAAAGAGACACGGGTTTTGGGTCAGCGGATCTGCCGGGGATTGGTGCGCGCCTTCCTGTCTCCGCTTTGCAAAGAAGTTTTGGGGCCGTCGATCTGGTGTTCGCCCGCCGGAATGAAGGCTCCGAGCCCCGGCGGGTGTTCCAGCAAGGCGCTATGAAGGTCCGTTTTCCGGGTGTTTCGGCGGGCGAGCCTCCGGAAGCGGTTTTGCTCAATTTGGCCGGCGGGCTGACCGGCGGGGACCGGCTGGAATTTGGCGTTGGGCTCGAAGAGGGCAGTTCGGCCCTCGTAACCACGCAAGCCTGCGAACGAATCTACCGCTCTACGGGTGACGATGCAGTTGTTATGGGACGAATCCGGCTGGAGCCGGGTTCGCGCATGGAATGGCTGCCGCAGCCCACCATCTTTTTCGATGGTGCACGGTTGAAGCGCGAAACCCATGTTGAACTCGCGGCAGACGCGAATCTGTTGGCTTTGGAGTGCGTCATCTTTGGCCGCACCGCGCGAGGCGAAACAGTGGTTTCCGGCGCGTTATCGGATTCCTGGTTTGCCCATCGCGACGGGCAGTTGATCCACGCCGAATGTTTCGCGGTCGCTGATGGTATCCAAGCGGCTTTGGACCGTCCATCGGTCCTGAACGGCAATCGCGCGATGGCGGTGCTTCGTTATATCGCGTCCGATGCGGAAGAACGGATTGAGCACATGCGCGCGCTGCTTGCCGAGGCTCCCGCGGAAAGTGCCGTGATTTCCGCCGCGAGTGCCTGGAACGGCATAATGATTGTTCGCTTTATCGCAGCGGACGGCTATCGTCTCAATTGCGAGATTGGCCGGGTGTTGGCCGGTTTTCGCCGCAAGGCGCTGCCTCGCGTTTGGTCGATATGAGCCGACGGAAAAGACATGCTGCTGACGCCGCGAGAAAAGGACAAATTGCTGATCGCCATGGCGGCCCAGGTCGCCGAACGCCGCTTGAACCGCGGGGTGAAGCTTAACTATCCGGAAGCCGTCGCCCTGATTTGCGATTTCATCATGGAAGGTGCGCGTGACGGCCGCAGCGTTGCCGATCTGATGGAGGCAGGCGCCCATGTTGTTGGGCGCGAGCAGGTCATGGACGGAATCGCCGAAATGCTTCCCGATGTGCAGGTGGAAGCGACATTTCCGGACGGGGTAAAACTCGTGACTGTCCACCAGCCGATTCGCTGACGAGAACGCGATGATCCCCGGAGAAATTTTCCCTGTCGACAGTGACATCGTTCTGAACGCGCAGGCGGCCGCTATCGTCCTGCACGTTTCCAACACCGGTGACCGGCCGGTGCAGGTGGGATCGCACTATCATTTCTACGAAGTGAACACCGCGCTTCAGTTCGAACGAGAGAAGGCCCGTGGATATCGGCTCGATATTCCGGCCGGCACGGCGGTGCGCTTTGAGCCGGGGCAGGGCCGCGACGTGACACTTGTGCCCTTCACCGGCACACGCACGGTCTACGGATTTCAACAGAAGATCATGGGGCCCGTGTAAACATGCCGGTTTCGATTCCACGCCGGCATTACGCCGATATGTTCGGACCCACGACGGGCGACCGCGTCCGGCTGGCCGACACGGAGCTTATCGTGGAAGTGGAGAAGGATTTCACGCTCTATGGCGAGGAGGTGAAATTCGGCGGCGGCAAGGTCATCCGCGATGGGATGGGACAATCGCAACTCTCTCGCGCCGCAGGTGCCGTCGACACGGTCATCACCAATGCGTTGATTATCGACCATTGGGGCATCGTCAAAGCCGATGTCGGATTGAAGGGTGGCGTGATTGCGGCCATCGGCAAGGCCGGCAACCCCGACATACAGCCGGGCGTCGACATCATCATCGGGCCAGGCACGGAAATCATCGCAGGCGAGGGGAAGATTCTCACGGCCGGCGGGCTCGACGTCCATATCCATTACATCTGCCCGCAGCAGATCGAGGAAGCGTTGATGTCCGGTGTCACGACCATGCTGGGCGGCGGCACCGGCCCGGCCACCGGCACCAATGCCACGACCTGCACGCCCGGTCCGTGGCATCTGGCGCGCATGATTCAGGCGGCCGACGCGTTTCCGATGAATTTGGGCTTCGCCGGCAAAGGCAATGCTTCGCGGCCCGACGCGCTGATCGAGCAGATTGCCGCCGGGGCTTGTGCGCTGAAACTGCATGAGGATTGGGGCACCACACCGGCCGCCATCGATTGTTGCCTGGATGTTGCCGACCGCTACGATGTGCAGGTGATGATCCACACCGACACGCTGAACGAGAGCGGGTTCGTCGAGGATACCATCGCGGCGTTCAAAGGCCGGACCATCCACGCCTATCACACAGAAGGTGCGGGCGGTGGCCACGCGCCGGACATTATCAAGGTGTGTGGTCTGCCGAATGTGCTGCCGTCATCGACCAATCCCACGCGCCCCTATACCGTCAACACGATCGACGAACATCTCGACATGCTCATGGTGTGTCACCATCTCGATCCGTCGATCCCCGAAGATCTGGCGTTTGCGGAAAGCCGCATCCGGCGCGAGACCATTGCCGCGGAGGACATTCTCCACGATCTCGGTGCGTTTTCGATGATCTCCTCGGACAGCCAGGCGATGGGACGCGTGGGGGAGGTGCTCATCCGCACTTGGCAGACGGCCGACAAGATGAAGCGGCAGCGCGGACGCCTGCCGGAAGAAACCGGCGACAACGACAATGTTCGCGTCAAACGCTATGTCGCCAAATACACGATCAACCCGGCGCTCGCGCAAGGTCTGTCTGCCCAAGTGGGTTCGATCGAAATCGGCAAGCGCGCCGACCTTGTGCTGTGGGATCCGGCGTTCTTCGGGGTGAAGCCGGCGCTTGTTCTCATCGGGGGAAGCATCGCGGCGGCGGCGATGGGAGATCCCAATGCATCCATCCCGACACCGCAGCCGGTGCATTACCGTCCGATGTTCGGCTCGTTCGGCAAAGCGCTGAATACGTCGGTGACGTTCGTGTCGAAAGCCGCGCTCAAGAATCCCGCCA